>NZ_CP157005.1:0-305500 GCF_039904985.1 Methylomonas sp. AM2-LC | reverse complement strand
TTATCCAGTAGGGCGTTAATCATATCCAGACTGGCTTGCGCATTATCTACGGCTAAACTGGCCAAACTACCACGAGCCACTCCCAGTTTTTCGGGTGATAAGGTATAACAACTGATACTTCCATCTTTTAATTCGGCCACATCAGTATCGGCAGAAATACTAATTTCGTCTAAACCATCCTGAGCATGCACCACCAACACATGCTTACTACCCAATTTTTTTAATACCTCCGCCACGGGTAATAGCCACTGGCGGCTAAATACTCCCACTAACTGATGTGGAGCATTGGCTGGATTAGCTAGCGGACCAATCAAATTAAACAGTGTCCTCACGCCCATTTGTTTACGTGGATCGACAGTATGGCGCACTGCACTATGATGCTTGGCTGCAAACAAAAAACCAACGCCAATGTCTTCAATACATTTTGATACTTTGGCAGCAGACATATCCAGATTTACGCCAGCCGCTTCCAGTAAGTCCGCACTACCACAGCAACTGGAAACGGATCTGTTACCGTGTTTTGCCACCTTGCCGCCTGCTGCTGCCACGACAAACGCCGCTGCTGTAGAAATATTAAATGTGTTGGCGCCATCTCCTCCCGTACCACAGGTATCAATCACGTGTTTACCTACAACCGGTACACGTTGCACCAATTCGCGCATCACAGACACTGCCGCCGCTATTTCTTCTACTGTTTCCCCTTTGCAACGCAACGCAATCAAAAATCCTGCGGTTTGCGCATCGGTTAATTCGCCACGCATCATCGCGTACATAACGGCCTGCATTTCTTCGGTATTGAGATCTTGTTTATTAAGAAGTTTTTCTAACGTAGCCTGGATTTGCATAATATAGAGAGTTGCGTGTCAAATGAATGAAGCGTAATGATGTTACAGGTTCATAGAGATTATTATACTGTATCGTGATTTTATATTTGGACTTGCAGATTGTGCTGTTTATAACATCAATAATTTTGTTTTACCGTTTGAAATAGCCAGTATCCGCTAAACAGTTAAATTTAACCAATCACGCACTCCCTGCCCCGCGCACAAACCGCTGGCAAAACAAGCATTGAGTAGATAACCACCTGTTGGCGCCTCCCAATCCAGCATCTCGCCAGCCACAAACACACTGGGTAGATTGGTGAGCATCAGATTTTTATCGAGATTACTAAAACACACACCACCTGCAGTACTAATGGCTTCTACAAGTGGCCGAGTGGCATGTACGCTAATAGGTAAAGCCTTAATGGTTGCCGCCAGGGTAGTCACATGATTGAATTGTTCCTTGCCAAGTACCTCATGCAATAAAGCAACCTTAAGGCCTGTCAAACCAAGACGGCTTTGTAAATGGCTGGATAACGAACGGGAGCCACGCGGATGACTCAGCGTTTCGATTATCTTCACTATATCCCGATCAGGCATCAAATCCAGCGTGAATGTAGCACTGCCATCTGCATGCAGTTGTTCGCGCAAGCGCTTCGAGAACGCATAAATCAAACTGCCTTCCACCCCGCCAGTACTGATCACCATTTCTCCTTGGCGTCGTTCAGTATTACCCTGCGCATCAGTAAAGGTTAAAGCCACCGCTTTAAGCGGTGTACCGGCAAATTTGTCACGTAAATACTGGCTCCAGCCTACTTCGAAACCACAATTGGCACTTTGCAAGGGTGCAATTTCAACACCCTTTGCCTGTAATAACGGTAACCATGCACCATCAGAACCCAGTTGCGGCCAACTGGCACCACCCAACGCCAATACAGTTGCTTGAGGTTTGAGCGAAATTTCACCATCGGGATTTACCATTCTTAATGCACCCGCATTATCCCAACCCAACCAGCGATGCCGCACATGCAAACGCACACCCGCGCCACGCAAGCGATGCAACCAGGCACGCAATAAGGGTGCGGCTTTCATCTGCGTAGGGAATACACGGCCGGAACTGCCGATAAAGGTATCAATACCCAAATCGTGTACCCATGCACACAAGCGACTAGGAGGTAGTTTGTCTATTATTGCTTGTAAGTGAGCTTGTCTATCGCCATAACGTGAGCAAAAACTGTCATAGGGTTCACTGTGAGTAATATTCAAACCACCCACTCCCGCCTGCAATATTTTACGGCCGAATGAGGGCATAGCATCGTATACATCGACCTGCACACCTGCAAAAGCAAGGGTTTCAGCAGCCATCAGACCAGCCGGACCTCCACCAATAATGGCGACTTGCAGAGGTGCGTAATCGGGCATAGGGTTGATGGCGAGTAAAGACGGGGTTAAATTTTTAGCTTTAACGCTGCAAAAAATTACGCAGCATATCGTGTCCATGTTCAGTCAGAATCGATTCCGGATGAAATTGCACACCTTCAATATCCAGCGTTTTATGACGCACCCCCATAATCTCATCCAAATTACCAGCCGCATCCTGCGTCCAGGCAGTTACTTCCAAACAGTCTGGCAGAGAGGCCTGTTCAATAACCAAAGAATGATAGCGAGTTGCAATAAAGGGGTTATTCAAACCGGAAAAAACCCCCAGATTATGATGATATACCTGTGACGTTTTGCCATGCATAATTGACTTTGCATGGATGATATTGCCATCAAACGCATAGCCTATACTTTGATGCCCCAAACAGACACCTAAAATTGGATATTTGCCTGCATAGGTGCGAATAGTATCAACAGAAATACCGGCTTCTTTTGGTGTACAGGGTCCAGGCGAGATAACAATCTTATCAGGCCGTAATGCATCTATAGCTTCGACACTGACTTCGTCGTTACGCACAACGGTTACCTCTGCGCCTAACTCGCCAAAATACTGCACCAGATTATAAGTAAACGAATCATAATTATCGATCATGACCAATTTAACAGTGCTCATGCCTTACCTCCTTCCAAACCTGCTTCGACCATAGTCACCGCCATAAACACTGCTCGACCTTTATTCATGGTTTCCTCCCATTCGCTACGTGGTATCGAATCGTAAACGATGCCAGCACCCGCCTGAATATGTAAGGTTTTATCTTTAATTACCGCAGTACGGATAGCAATAGCCGTATCCAGATTACCCGACCAGGAAATATACCCCACTGCACCAGAATAAATACCACGCTTTACTGGCTCCAGCTCGTCGATAATTTCCATGGCTCGAATTTTAGGCGCACCACTGACAGTGCCAGCCGGAAAAGTTGCCGCCAACACATCGAAAGCATTTTTATTATCCTGCAATTCGCCAGTGACATTAGACACAATATGCATGACATGAGAATAGCGCTCTATAATCATTTTATCAGTCAATTTAACGGTACCGATTTTAGCCACCCGCCCCGTATCGTTACGGCCCAAATCTATCAGCATCAAATGCTCGGCAATTTCTTTAGGATCTGCAAGCAACTCTTGTTCAAAAGCCAAATCCTGTTCCTGACTAGCACCACGCGGACGCGTACCGGCAATAGGGCGTACAGTGACCAAATCATCTTCCAGACGCACCAGTATCTCCGGTGAAGAACCAACGATATGAAAATCTTCCAGATTAAGATAATACATATACGGGGAAGGATTCAGACAACGCAAAGCGCGATACAAATCAAGTGGGGAGGCAGAAAACGGTATAGACATGCGCTGCGATAATACGACCTGCATAATATCGCCATCCGAAATGTATTGTTTGGCTTTTAATACCGCATCTTCGTAACCTTGCTGGGTAAAACCGGATACAAAATCAGCTTCCTCTACACATTTTAGTTGTACATGGGGCTGCGGATTTGCTTTAGCTTCGCGCAACGTTACCACTAGTTCATCCAATCTAGCTTGGGCTGCGTTAAAAGCATCGGCCTTAGACGGATCAGCATGCGTCAGTAATAGCATCTTCCCGGATAGATTGTCGAACACCAGTAAATCTTCTGACACCATCAATAGTATATCGGGTGTGCCAATCGGATCGGGTTTACCCTTTGATTGCAGACGTGGCTCAATATAGGCAATAGTTTCGTAGCCGAAATAGCCAACCAGGCCACCATTAAAACGGGGTAGGCCTTCTATATCAGGCACTTTAAATTGCAAACGGTATTCTTCTATCCATTGCAATGGGTGACTATGCTCAAAGCATTCAGTAGCAGCACCCTCTGTTTCTATACGAATAGTCAACCCGCTGATTTTAATGCGAATTCTACAAGGCAACCCAATAATAGAGTAGCGTCCCCATTGCTCTCCACCATGAACCGATTCAAATAAATAGGAATAAGGAGCATCTGCCAGTTTGAAATAGGCGCTAAGCGGGGTATCTAAATCAGCCAATACTTCGCGACATACCGGTATGCGGTTATAGCCCTGTTGGGCATATTCTATAAATTGTGCGGGTGTCATTCTTGTTCTCTGAGCAGGGTCACATTCAACCGTGTAAACAAGTGCTGATTGTAACCTAGAAAGGAGATAATCAGCGACCGCCAGACGATTTTATGTAATTGATTATTTTAAAGGCCTGCCTTTAGCATCTTTATAGATGTGACCCAAAAAAATCAAAATACCTTCTGTAAATCCCCACACAACGCCATAACCGCCAGTTAGATAGGTCACCGCAATTTGTGCAAGACCTAAAGTATAAAAACCCAAATAAAAACGATGTATGCCTACAAAACCTAAAACAATACCCAATAAGGCAGCTAAAATGCGACTTTTTACCGGCTTTAATTCCACCAAATAAGCACCCACTAAACCAATTTCGGTGACTTTACCCTCATCATGATCAAAATCAACATCATCCCCTGTTTTAGGTGGTTGATTAGAAGTCCATTGATCAAGATGAAATTCGTAAAACTCATCCTGATACTTAACGATACCGGTTTGAAATTTTTCGTCGTAACTTTCTATATGTCCAAGCATGTTTTTTTCCTATTATTGTTATGTGCTTGTGTAAAGGTGTTTCTCTCTATCATTACCCAACAGGGTTACTTGCCGAAAGGCATTAGTCATCTTACTAGCCAACGTTATACAGCTTAAAGTTTACCGATTGAAAATTCAATGTACCTTTATTAATCAACCTTACTATCCTGCGTAAAAATCAGCTTTTATAGAATGCGCTCACTCTGTTCAGCATATCCTAAAGGCTATTGATTTTAATTTATAAAAACTATGCGGAATAATTAAAGCAGCCACTAGTCATCTTTTAAGCGTACCGCCAATACATCGCATTTAGCGTGATGCAAAACTCCGTTGGCGGTAGAACCCAGCAATAAACCCAAACCATGCCGACCATGAGAGCCTACCACAATTAAATCGACCTGATTTTCTTCCGCAACACGCACAATTTCCAATTTAGGACTACCCAGTTCAAACCACTGACGTTCTTCTGGAACGGACAAGTCATCCGCAAATTTCCGCAAACCAATTTGTGCATTTTTCATCAACTCTTCGGCAATATCAGCATCAAAGGTCATGGGCGCATACAAAGGTTCGGCAATAGGAATATTTTCAAATACGTGTATGACACTGAGTTTCGCCTGATTTTGTTCAGCGAGCTGCTTGGCCACATGACTCACTTCATGGCCATGATCGGAAAAATCAGCTGCAATCAGAATATGCGTGTAGAGAGACATAAAACCCCCACTATGTTTGGGTAGAAATAACAGGAAACAGCAAAGCCATGACCTGGGATAAGATCAATTTGTATAAAAGAGCTAAACCTAAACCAAAAAATAAAGGTTTATCCAGTGCATGCCTTAAAATATGTCCACTGACCAACCAATGCCATATCATGAGTATAAACATCATGAAAATGGCGAATCCTGAGGGCTGCGCACTCAGTGTACTAACGACCGGAATTGCAAAAAAACTAATCACCGCATCCGTGCCAAGAAAAGCACATAGAGTTTGCGAAAAGCGAGCAGTCTTGGCTGAAAAGTACAATAAAGGCCAAATAAACGCTACCATCATTAAAAAATCAACCGCTATTTGCAAAAATGCCGTTGCACTTTCCTCGCTCAATAGTAGTATCAGCATATTAATGGCGATATAGACAGGCAAAACCACACGTATTACCCAAACAGAAGCTGGCACATCCTGAGGGCCTTTGCGTAATAAGGTAATATTAAAAAACAGTACGATTAATGGGTACATAGTTTACTCCGCTTGTTGCAGATTTTCCTCGGCAGTCAGCCAATCAATTTCTGCTTGTTCAAGAGCATTATCAATCTGACCTTTTCTGTTTAGTAATTGTTTTAAGTTTTCCTTATTTTCATCCAGATAAATCCCCGGATCAGCCAACATATCTTCCAATTCGCGCTGTTGTTGATGAAATTTCTCCACAGCCGCTTCCGCTTTTTTAACCGCATCCTGAAACGGTTTTAAACGTATTCGCCGCTCTGCATCTAATTTACGCTGATCTTTGCGCGAAACACCGCTTGCATCCGTCAGGGATGCATCATCACCTGTTTTCTTTTGCTCCGCCAACCAAGTACGGTAATCATCCAAATCACCGTCAAAGTTTTGTATCTTACCATCTGCAACCAATAATAATTGATCTGTAACCGAACGTAATAAATGCCTGTCATGCGATACCAGCACAATAGCACCCTGATAATCTTGCAAAGCGACACTCAAAGCATGTCGCATTTCCAAATCCAGATGATTGGTAGGCTCATCCAGCAATAATAAGTTCGGGTTTTGATAAACCAGCAAAGCCAGTACCAATCGTGCTTTTTCGCCACCCGAAAACGGCTCGACAGCCTCGGTGACTTTGTCACCACAAAAATCAAAGCCACCCAAAAAATTGCGTAAATCTTTCTCGGTGGCCTGATTATCCAATTTTTGCAAATGCCACAGCGGACTCTCGTCCAAACGTAACTGCTCAAGCTGATGTTGTGCAAAATAACCAATATGCAAGGCTTCTGCCGTTTGCAATTTACCGCTTAAGGGCTTCATTTCTCCAGCCAACACTTTAATTAAACTGGATTTACCTGCGCCATTAGGACCTAATAAGCCTATACGATCCCCAGGTGATATTGACAAACTGGCACTATTAATCACTACTTTATTAGCATAACCAATTTCTGCGTCCTCAATCTTCAACAAGGGATTGGGTAGTTTTTTAGGTGCAGGAAAGCTAAAATTAAACGGTGAATCGACATGCGCCTGAGCGATAATTTCCATTCTTTCCAGCGATTTAATCCGACTTTGCGCCTGTTTCGCCTTGGTAGCCTGCGCCTTAAAACGGTTTATAAAACTCTGTATATGGATAATTTCGCGTTGTTGCTTTTCAAAAGCAGATTGTTGCTGTGAAAGTTTTTCCGCGCGCATGCGTTCAAAATCGGAATAATTACCGGTATAAATTTCCGCTTTATTCTGCTCAATATGAATAATATGATCAGTAATCATATCCAGAAAATCCCGGTCGTGTGAAATAAGCAATAAAGTACCCGGATATCGACATAACCATTCCTGCAACCAGATCACTGCATCCAAATCCAAGTGGTTGGTTGGCTCATCCAACAACAACACATCGGAACGACACATCAGCGCCTGCGCCAAATTCAAGCGCATCCGCCACCCACCAGAAAAAGAATTAACTGGTTGTGTTTCCTGAGCAGTAGTAAAGCCTAAACCATTTAATAAACGTGAAGCCCTGGCCTGAGCGGTATAACCGCCAATATGCTCAAGTGCTGCATGCAGTTCTGCCTGTTTAAGGCCATCGTGTGATTGTTCGGCTTGCAGTAAGCGCGCTTGCAATTGTCGTAACTCACGATCACCATCCAGCACATAATCCAGTGCCGAACAGGTTAATGCGGGTGTTTCTTGCGCCACATGAGCAACTTCCAGATTAGGCGGCATGGAAAAATCGCCTTCATCGCTTTGCAATTGGCCCCGCAACATGGCAAACAAACTGGATTTACCCGTTCCATTGGCTCCGGTTAATCCTATTTTCTGCGACTTATGAATAGTGAATGATGCCTCGCTAAACAGCAAACGATTGCCGCGACGAATAGCGATATTTTTAAAATTAAGCATAGAGGTAACAATAATCTCGGTTATTGGCTACGACATCAGGTCGTAAATGAAAGGATTTTATCGCGGGATGCTTTAAGATGTACCAGCATTTTGAAAAAACGCTGTTCTCCAAAATCGCTACGAAAAATAATTACAATAAATCAAAGCGTTATCAAGTTCTAATACGCTTAATCTAAATAGAGGTTTTAGTATTTCCTATGGCATCATTACCCAATCTTTAAAATAAGCCGCTTGACCATAAAAATGCTGTTGCTGATCATATACATTCCAAACCACTGCATTGTTGATCAAAAACCGTTTACCACTTTTTGCGATACGCACCCCAGAATAATGATCAATATAGCCCTTATCAGCCACTTCTTTTAATAACTGCTCACGTTGCATCTGTAGCATCGGTTCTGCGGATAAGCGCGATGGCATACCCACTAACTCTTGCCACTCCAACTCAAACAAATGCAAAGCAGTAACATTGGCATAATTGAATAAAGGCTCATTATCAGTATTATGCGATAACAAAGCAAAACCGCCCTTAAACACCTGCTCTGCAAGCGTTAAATCTGGAGCAACCAGCAGCAAAGGCTTGTTTAACAAACGCTGATAACTATCCAGCAGCAACTGAATATGATCGGCATAAAATTGATTAGTCGGGTTAGGCGGATCTATAGGCAGCATAAATAAGGAAATATTCAGATTAAATAAACATACCGCCAGAAGCTTCAATACGTTGCGCATTAATCCAAGCACTGTTTTCGCTTAATAGAGCAGCAACCACTCCACCAATATCATCCGGCAAACCCACTCTGCCCAAAGCGGTTTGAGAAGCAATAAATGTATTTAGCTGCGTATTATCCCGCACCACTCCACCACCAAAATCGGTTTCAATTGCGCCAGGAGCCACCACATTAACTGCAATACCGCGTTCACCCAACTCTTTAGCCAGATATTTGGTTAACACTTCAATAGCGCCTTTCATAGCCGCATAGGCAGAAAAGCCCGGCAAAGCAAATCGAGTCATTCCCGTAGAAACATTCACAATCCGCCCCTGATCTGCCAATAATGGCAATAACTTTTGGGTTAGAAAAAATACCCCTTTAAAATGGATATTAACCAAATTATCAAACTGTGCTTCTGTGGTTTCGGCAAAACTGGCATGCCCACCAATTCCGGCGTTATTGACCAAAAAATTGAATGTATTACGTTGCCATTTATTAGTTAATACCTGTGTAACACGTTGCACAAAGTCGTTTAATCCTGCTATGTTACCAACATCCAGTTGCAAAGCCGCCGCCTTACCACCCAGCGCTTCTATTTCGGCGACCACAGCCAAAGCTTCTACCTGATTAGTGTGATAAGTCAAAATGACATCAATACTTGCTTCGGCCAGTTTTAAGGCCGTACTTTTGCCCAAACCGCGACTACCACCGGTAACGATTGCTATTTTATTGGTCATCAATGTCTCCTTTGCTGAAATGCAAAATTGTTACAATATATATTATAAAATTATAACAAAATCATAAGCTTTGTATCTCACCATAAAAAATCCACTCACAATTACCGTAGAAAATTTAACAAATAGGCAGTGATAAAGCTTACATATATATTTTTATTATCTGTTTACTATTATCAACGAAATCAAGTTTTAACATTGAATTGCATACGGCTAAACAGCATTACTTAACCATACATGGACAGTTGGATCCAAGCAAATAAGCAACCGGCTTATGAGTTAAATATTAGCGGGTTACTAGCTGTTTAACGACTAACAATTTACCCAGTTGATCACATTGATTTTCAAAAACAACCCATACGATTGTTAATTAAATTGAGATTTCGTTATGAACAAGTTTAGTTTGGCATTAATTTTAATATTGGTTAGCTCTGCTAGCCAAGCCATGGAAACTACTGGCTGGTGTGCGCCTGAGTTTGACAGTTGCGGAGATGAGAGTGATTCAATATTTGGTAGCGGAGGCGGTGGAGGTGGCGGTGGCGGCGGAGCAGATACTTTAGCGGGCTGTAGAGATGGCGTAGATTTAAATATTGCTCGTTCGGGTAAAGATGTAGCAATACGCTGCGAAACCTCTGGCGGGGCAGCCTATCCAGACAGTAATAATGGTTGGCTACAAGGATTTGAATGCATAATTAACGGCGTCTCAGACTATACCAGTCTGGGTACTCCTCAAGCATGTTACGATTCCTGCTCAGTAAACTCTAACTGTTAGTAAAAGTACACTTGATCAGCTACGAGCTGACATGTTGGGTTAGGGTTAAAACCTAACCCAAACCTTTTACTTCCTCCATTCAGCATACCAAACGGTCAATTCGTGTGATTCACCCAGACCACAAAGACCACGATCAATAACGTCATGATTGCCCCACACCACCTCGGCCAACCAACCATCCTCTACAATCGCTTCAATCTCTTTACAGTACAAGCCTTTGTCACGTTGGACATAAAATCCGTAGGTTCGGCAAGCTACAGGTCGATAGGCGTATACTTTACAGGCACCTATCATGCTGTCCAAAAACGGGCATACGAAAGGGCGAGAGGATTGATTACCCATAGCGGCCATTTTCTTATCGATGTCCAGAAGCTGTTCAGTCGATAAGGTTAGTAATCCCACTTTTAGCCAATTCCATTCTTCCTCGGTAATATTTGGTACTTCGGCAAGCCGCTTACAACAGTTATCACAGCCCTGTCTGCATAACCAATCGGGATGACCCTCGCGAATAGCGTTTACGCGGATTTCGATATCAGTTTGGAGTTGCAAGAGAGTAGTCATCTTTCACTTATTTTGTACTGCTATGAGAAATCCATCGATATACTGGGCAGGCAGGTCTAAGGTTTCGTAGTTTTTGTCAGCAGAACTCAGTATCAAAGTTAAACCGGATTGACGACCACTTTGCAACTGCTCCAGACTAATCGCCACATTTGCCCGATCACGAAACAGGCAGCCATTAACCATGTCGCCGTACATCTGACAGCTTAACGCATCATGCCTAAGTTGTGTGGTTGGTATAACAACACCATTTTGCATTTTCGCCATGTCATAGTGTCTAATGTAACGGCTACCAACAATGCCGTATTTAGCATCAAATTGCAGTTGGTAATTTAAGCCTGAAGACTGATCATCCTTAATTGCGGCCAAAAGATAAGAAACAGTATTGTATCCATAAAACGCCATGCGAAACTGCTGAACATTCAAGTCCGGCGCAGTCAAAATACGATTAGGGCTATCGGGCAAACTTTTAACACTGATTTGCTGTTGAATTTCTGCTGAGGATTGATCTCTAATTTCTGGGGTACAGCCAGTTAAGACCGCTACTATAGCCGCCAATAAAGCAGATTTTAAAGTGGTATGCAGTTTCATTGTCCCTATCAAAGGTCAAGTAAATTCATAATATATACGTAAAACTATTAAATGGCCACTGTATAGATGACTATTATGAACTTGAACAAATTTGAATACAGAACCGAATAAATCAAAGTTTTAGAAACTTTATCAACAAATGCACTGATTAGTCATTTGCACGTAGGCGTATAGTTTACAATTAATTTAACTAAACCTTTACGCAAGAACGCCAGATAAACGATGTGATTATCAGCATGGAAAAATACAGACTAACAGTTATCACCGCGTTAAACGACGTGCTGAACGATATTGGTTTACCGAAAAAATATATATGTGAATACAGTAGCATAAAATAAAGTTGCTCTAACCTTTGTTTATTGAAAACGAGCATTGTTAGTCTATACTTTTTTTAATATTAAGTTAATCCGAATTATCTAGGGTTGGACATGGCAAAGTGTTAGATTCGAAACCGAGCAAATGCCAAAAATGGATTTCCAAATAATTTTAGACTTTGCGATATTCACACAAAACTAAAATGGTTAAGTGACTTTTTTAAAACAGATAACAATTATCCATGGATCAGAACCCTATTGCAGCAAAGATCACAAATAGCTGGGAAGTACTTGCCGGTTATGCTTTGATTTTTATCGAAGATATCTGTCCCTGTAAACCGGATTTGCTTGCATTACACTTTATGGTACCCATTAATATTGTTGATGAAACCCGCGAAGCAACTACTGTGCTTGAAATTTCTGAAACCCATGCAAAATATTTGACATCATCAATGTTTGCTATTAGTGAAAATGATGTTAAAAATGATGATGTTATTGATGCCTGTGGTGAATTATGCAATGTCTTTTCAGCGAATGTCAGATCAGCAATTATTAGTACATCAAATATTGATTTAGGTGTCCCAAAAAATTTGAAGCCAGCAGAATTTCAAAGCATAATTGATGCCAGCCATTTAGACCTCTGCTTTAAAGGACAAACCAATGAGGGGTCGGTGATTGTTTATTTATTTAATGCTTACCGAAATAAATGATCAACAAAATAGTTATTTTAATTTATTAAATGCAATTCATAAGCACACCAAATCTGCATGTAGAAAAAAATAATTTTTTTAATAAATATGTGTATTTTATGTAAGTGTAAACTTGGTTTTTAAAACTTTTACTAAATAAATGCTTGTTTATCATATAAAATATATAACAGATCGAGCATTTCAACATCCTGTTAGGGGAAGATTATAATGAAGTTTCTGATTGTAGATGATAGTCGTGCTGTTCAAGCGATTATCAAAAGAGCATTAGAACAATCTGGAATAGCGGGAATGGAATTTAAAATGGCTATGAACGGGGAACAAGCCATGACCATTATTCCTGACTGGCAGCCAGACTTGGTAATTACTGACTGGCACATGCCAACAATGACAGGAATTGAATTATTAAAATTATTACGTCAATCAAATTTTGGTCACATTAAAGTCGGATTTGTAACGACTGAAACCGCTGCACACTATCTTGACGAAGCCATAAACCATGGAGCCTGTTTTGTAATTAATAAGCCTTGTAGCGATGTTGAATTGCAAAACGCAGTTTTTTCGGTTTTTCCAAAAGCCAAACAGGTTAACGCACACGATTCCAAATCTGCAGACGATAAACTTGTTGTATTTGCTGCTAACTCTAAAACTGAATTACTTGAATTTTTAAAAAATGAGCTGCAAACAACCTTGACACTTACACCAGTGTTAAGAAAACCACTTGAAGAGCTGGTAGGTCCAATGGTAATTGGGGCTTATAGACTACAGGATGGCAAAAACGTAGTTGGAATTTGCTTACTAGACAAAAGTGCAGCAATCCTGATTGGCGGCAAAATGTCAGGTAAGGCTGTTAAGGACATTGCAAAATTTATAAAAACTGAAGGGCTAGAAAAAGAATTTAGTGACCACGCAATCAAAGTTTTATCAAAATGTGCAAATATAGTTTTTTCTGCAAATACAAACAATGCCTTAGAACTGGGTGCAAGTAATGTAGTAAATCGACCTTCTGAAAAACTCAGTGCGGTCATTGAAAATTCTGCTTCCCGCTTCGATTACATTATAAGCCACCCAGACTTTGGTAACGGTTTGATTTCGATTATTTGTAATTAACTTAAGATATAAATACCGATGAAATTTGCTGACTTTGGATTAATAGAATGGGTATTCTTAAGTAGCAATCTACTTTTAGGATTACTAGGTAGCTTTTTTTTAATTTGGCTTTACTGGTATTCTTTTCATGACAAAAATAAATTATCCAAAATTGAAAAGCATTGTGAAAATTTGAATAAGTTGTTGAACGGATCCAAATCTTTTATGCAATTGGATGATGCAAACCTCATAGAAGCAAAATGGAATAGGGAAAATCTTGATTTAGTTAGCAATGTGCTACAAGGTTTAAGCCGGGAAGAAATTCGTAAATTGACTGAAGATGTTAATAAATACGGCGAACTGATTGTTGAAATGAATGAAGTAGAACCGGCAGATTTCAGTAACTGGAAACGTTCTAAACAAGCAAAAATCAATAGTGCCATGCAATCCGTAACTAACGTACAAAAAAACTCTGAAAGCATTCAGGAAAAACTGAAAAATGCCAATTCTATGATTCATTCTGTTAAATCTAGAGCGACAAGCACAGATTCAACGGAAACATGGCTAAATGACAACGGAGTTATTCGCGAAAAACTTGATAATAACGTAATCCAATATCAAATTCAGCACGCCCAAACAGAAGCAGAATTAAAAGCAATTAAACGCTCCGAAGCGCGTTTACGGAAAGAATTAACTCTTGAACAAGAACGCTTTGATTCTTTTAAAGCACTTACAAAGCAAAACGAACAGCTTCTTAGCAATGAACTAGCAGTTTCTCGCTCTAAATACGATGAACTGAAAAACAAATTTGATCAAATACTGTTAGAAAAAACCTTTATTGAAAAAGCGTATATGCAAGAGAGTAATCAGTAATATTATTAAATCATTTCCCCGCTTCCAAACCCTTTAAAAGGGGTCAGGTTACTTTTTAACCAGAATTTATTTTAATTTTACCTTAGCGAACAATTCTAGCCCACCAACCCAAAGTCAACTCAATTATATCTTGATAATGACTTGCACTCAGTATGGACTTCTAATCCTGCTATCGCTATCCTAACAACAGCACATAAAATTAATCAGGTTGCGACAGAGTGTTAACCATCAGCAATTTATCTGCACTATCAGATTGCACAACTATAGAAACCCTTAACGATCCCAACATTAGCAATAAAGCTTACTCTGGAACAGTCATTCACTTTGAGATGAAATGCGCCCATGCTTGATCCTCTTCATCTCGCAACAGTCGGTTACCAAAACAGATTCTCAACTACAACACGCTCACTACTTCATCCCTCTAGGCAATAATGTCACTAGGATATACATATTTCGTCATTGAAACAAAAACTTAAAAAATAAAAACAACCACAGACAGCCTACACCCTGAATAGTGACCATTATGATTTACAAAGGTGTATTTAAATCCGTAACCAACTTCTTAATAATATTAGCCGAGCCATCTGCCAATTTTCCCTTGATATTTTCTGAGGTAACGTTTGAATCGTTTAAATAAAACACATTCCGATAAAGTCGATTACCCGCTTCTAACGGACGCGACTCGTCAGGATTTTTTCTTAACTTAAGTAATTCATTGGATTTTGGATACATTTCAGCCGCTAAACACATATTTAAAGTTTTGGAAGACAACATATACTCAAGTTTGACAAACAATACCGCTGAAGATTTAGACTGAGACAGCCACAGTTTACGCCAGACACTGGTATCCGATTTTACAAGCATCACAGGCGTGTTAATCTTTATTTTTTGAACGGATGGAACAGCGGATGAAAAATTTTTATAAACCACTGACCGGAAATCATAGTTTTGCAACTGAGTTATAATAGGTTCCAGTTCTTTCATATCCATAGAAAGTATCGCCTGATTGGCTGCTTCATTAATGGAAGCCGCTAGACCAGAACCAACCACAGGTTGATTCGGTTTTTGAAAGAGCGGATATTCGTTTTCTACTGAAGATTGCGTAAATTTTGTGTAACCTGGCACGTTTACATGATTTTGCAATTCAATATCAATCTGATCTTGAGGAATTATCAAGACCACATCGACTGCCTCAATTTTTTCTTGAACCTGCTTGGTCATAGCAAGCTCTCCATTGAATGCGCAACCATTGAGCAACACAAAAACAATCAAAAATAATTTCAACACTGCAAATATCCTATCATTTAGAAAAAGTGGCATAAAAAAAGAAATCGAGTTACTTAAATTTATCAAAATCCTTAGTTTTAGGTCTACCTTGCGGAACAATTCTAGTCTGTCGCCCCAATACCAACTCAATTTTATCTTGAAAATGGCTTGAACCCAGTACCCTATCTTTATTCAAATGCGCGCGAATAGCATCAAGCTCGAACGTGGCTAATTTTTGCTTGCAAAGCGCTTGGTAAGCTAAAGCGCGTAATTCTGCTGTTAATCCTAACCGATGATATTCAACTGGTTCTGATATCCAATCAATATTACTTTTAGCAATATGCTGCGCATAACTAGACCAAGGATAATCGTCAGGCTGCTTAACCATGCCTGCTCTTACCGGATTTAATTCAATATAACGCATGCAAGTCAATAAATAGGTTTCGCTTTCCACCATACTGGCTTTAAAGCGTCCTTCAAACAAAGTACCTGTTCGACTATAGGTAGCATTAATATAACGTACATAACGGCGACCTATGGATTGCATTAAACCAGAAACAGCACCTAACGCATTCCCAGATACCAGCAGATGTACATGATTAGTCATTTGCACGTATGCGTATAATTTACAGTTATTTTTAACTAAGCCTTCACGCAAAAAATCCTGATAAACCGTGTAATCATCCTCATGGAAAAATACCGGCTGGCGATTATTTCCGCGTTGAATGATGTGCTGCGGTATATGCGGAATATCAATTCTGGGGAGTCTAGGCATTTTTAGTTTACCGACAATTTATTGAGTGTTAGTAGCATAACATAAATCAACCTGACCCCTTTAAAATCAAAAATTGGTTGCATAAAAACAAAGTTACAACAGCGACTGCTGATTCTGGTACATCTAATAACAATAAATTCATGTAAATACAACAACCTATTAATGGCATAATATTTGCATTATATAAATTACTGGATAGAGCTACCAATTGACCTAATGGTCTTATAGGTGTGTAAGTAATTATCTATCAGTTCAATGCTAGTCTGTGTTAAGCAATATTTTTAAGATAAGAGAGAGATTTATGGCAGCATTAATTCAAGGCAAAGTAAAATGGTTCAACGACGATAAAGGCTTCGGCTTCATTGAACAAGAAGATGGCAAAGATGTATTTGTACACTTTAGTGTTATTCAAGGGAGTGGTCGTAAAACCTTAAAAGAAGGGCAACGCGTTAGCCTGGAAGTCACCGATGGCGCTAAAGGTCCGCAAGCTGAAAATGTGACGCCGTTATAGTCAGCTTATCAGTTTCTCACGGTTTAGGTTAAATTATGGACCAGATCATTCCCCATGCAATTTCGAAGTAAAAACGAATTAGATAGGCTAGAGAAAGACCAAAACCTATCTGCTGTTTTTTCTGAGGACTGAATGCATACACTGATATTAGTTTGCCTAAGGTCGTAAAAGGGGTCAGGTTGCTTTTTAATTAACACTTTAACGACCCCTCTATATAGTTAATGGGTTGCTAAAAATATAAGGATTACCAGATAAGATTTACCGGATAGTCGGTAAATACCTGATCAGCACTAATAATGTGCATTTGCTGTTTGATGCCTTTAGCTATCAGTAAGCGATCACATGGATCGCGGTGGGGCGATGTCAAATTTGCAAGTGCCTCAATGTGTGCCAATTCAATTGGCAATAACTGCAAACCGTTTTGTTGCTGTTGGGTGCTGATAAGGGTCTGCAAATTTTCACTAAGTTCTAACTTGCCTAGTTGCTGTTTGATTTGAATTTCCCAAGCCGATACCAAACTCAGATACAGGGTATTTTTTCATCTTGACAAGCAGACAATGCCGCAGGCGATAACTTTTCCGGTGTGTCGTTCAGCCAGAGGAATATATGGGTATCGAGTAACAGATTCATGCTTCCTTACCTGTCCAAAAATCTTCGGGTAACTCGTTATCGAAATCATCACCCACTTTGATTTTGCCGCGAAATTGACCGAATACCCGTTTTTGCGGCGGTATTATTTCTGAGGCTTCTTCGAGTAATACTATTACTTTTGCTTTTCCAGCCTCGATGGAATCAGGTAATTGCAAATGGATTTGATGTTGCTCATTGATGACGGTGTTTAGTTCCAATGCTCGCATAATTTTTTACTCATGTTGATTGTGTCCAGCTTGCTTGCTCAGCATAAAGAGTTTCAATAATGCAAACAGCTCAATGGCAAAAATTGCAAAATCAGCAGGCATTACCCGCGAAACACTTTATAAAGCGCTACACCCTGGCAGTGAACCAAGCTTTGATACAATTAACCGCGTTTGCGCCGCCTTAGGCGTACGGCTTATTGCTCAACCATTACACCCACAACCAGCACCTTGAAATAAAACAAAAGCCAATCCAAGCGGAAATTAAACTGCGCAAGAGCCGCGAGGTCTTTTCTTCAGCAGCGGTTATAATGCTTAGGAGTAATTATACGTTTATCCATTTAAGTATTACACCAAATCAAACAGATAAAATAAAGTAACCCGCCCCCCTTTATACAATGACATTCCGGTTTTCGTAAAAAATCTCATAATAAAGGTAAAAACCTGATGAAATCTCACAATTAGTGATACGTCTGCATCGTCTAATACGATGCACCGTTCTTATGCAAAAACTGCCAATTACCATCCACCAGCAAAGCTTTCAAATCATCATCAGGATAACAGCCTTCGTCTCCCGGCGTTCTATCGCCAACTTCAAGAAACAATACTTCTTCAACTGTTTCGTTGATCAGACAGTGTCCGTTGCCGGTACCCGCCTTGAAACCTGCGCACATTCCTGGTGAAAGTACGGTCCTGCCTTCGTCGGTATGAAGCGTGGGATGCCCCTTCAAAATATAGACGAATTCATCTTGCTTGGTATGCGCGTGTCTAAGCGCCGAAACGGCATTGGGGGCTAGGCTTGTAAGGTTTATACCAAAATTTGCGAGACCAAAAATATCCCCAAGTGCCCGCTTTACTCTACCAGTCATAAGCGCGGCGAAAGGTTCAGGATAGTTCGACGGTTTAGTGCGCACAGGTGCTTCTAATGCAATTATAGCGACTGGGTAAGTTTGTTTGGACATATAAGCCTCGTGATACGAACAAAAGAGGTCACCCATTAACCAGCAGTTGTCTAACAAAAAGGGTCGGGTTACTTTTTACCAGAATTTATTTTAATTCTACCTTGGTAAATAATTCTAGTCCACCAACCCAACTCACAACTTATTGTGTATGAATAGAATAGCATAAAACAAAGTAACCTGACCCCTTTACTTTCTTTTTTACTGCGAATACCTGACACCTTTAGCGCGTATGCGTATTGCGTATTAAACTTCTGTTAGCTAGTAACCACAACTGGTAGTCCTAGATTACTGCCAACGGCATAATACAAGCTTTCTTCCATAAACTGTTTGCTAAATGCTGCGTAGAACTGTTCGGCTTTGTTAGCCGCAGTAATCGCCTTCTTTCTTGGGCTTGCTTTTGGCTCAGACTGCAAAAAGGAATCGAACTGTAACTGCGGAGTATAATTATTTCTAAGTTCTGTATCCACTTCGCCAGCTCGCTTCATGGTACTGTCGTTTGCAACCAAAAACGGGTCGTGCGATGAACCACCTGGTTGTTCGCGCGCGGTAACCGTGCCTATAGTGTTGGTAACTGTTGCTCCTTTATAGCCAGTAATCTTAACGCCTTTCCGAAATGTGCTTAGTCCTTTGGCAAATAGATCGATAGGGCGATAATTTACTGTACCGTAAGCAGCATAGCAGGCAAATAACACTATTTTATTCGCCTTAACTGAAAGATGTTTTCCGATAAGGTCTCCAAGACTTGTCCAATCGTGTTTATATCCATCAAGGTAAGTTTCATTTGAATTTTTGCCACCGTGACAAATAACATATAGAGGTTCAGAACTGTCAATGTCTTTGAGCTGATCCAACCCTAAAAGATCAATGATAGTGCAGTCCTGTGTTTGGAAGCGTTGGGTTTCAAGAAGTTCTAGCTGTATGGCAAACTCTACGTCTGCCCACATAATGAAGTCCTTGATTTGTGACATATCTTTATGAACCAGAAGTATCATGGCGGTATCCTCGTGGATAAAATGCACCTTAGTAAGAAATGGTTTAACTCATAAAACTAATAATTTTTCACAATCCAATATTTACCAAACTAACAATATTCACTACTTATTATGTTACGCGATGCGTTTCTCGTGAAAACTGGGTGGCCATAAGGATTCGTTCACCAATAGGCAATGGCAGCTACATTCATGCCCATAACATTTATGAGTTTAGTGCAGCATTTCACATAGTTTTCTGTGTATTATTTAACCGGAAAATTGGTAATATGAAAGCAATTGTTCATCAAACATCATTGCTCAGTATCTTATATTCAAATATCACCCTAGTCAATTCAAAAAGGGCCCCAAAAAGGGGTCAGGTTTATTTTTTACCTGGAAGCTTTAGTCAGTTTCTTATTACCAGATTGTGTCAACTTGATATTGTGTGATCATTTCATCTGATGTCAGAATGGTAAGCTGTTTTTGCAATGCCTGACAAATTAAAATTCTGTCAAGTGGATCTCTAAGTATGTTAGGCAATATCGGTAGTTGATATACTGCCAATTCGTCTAATGAAATCAATTCAATTTGGTGAATCTGGCACTGATGTCTGATAAAAATTGTTGGATTTTCAGGTAGCGGCAATTTGCCAAGCATGTTTTTAACAATTATTTACCATACTGATACAGAACTTAAATAAACCTGATTCTCAGGGGTACGAAATAATGTCTTGGCCTTTTCACTTAATTCTTCTGCATCGGTTGTTATCTATAAAAATGCACAGGTATCCAAAAGAATTTGCATTTAATGACCTTCAAAAGCGTCAAGTAAATCAGTTGGCAACGGTTCAAAGAATGAAGCGGGTACTTGGAAACTACCTTTGGCCAAGCCAATAGGACGTTCTAAATTTATGGGTTTTACTGTGGATTCCTGTTTCAATCCTAAGCGGA
The DNA here is from genome assembly GCF_039904985.1 of Methylomonas sp. AM2-LC. Taxonomy (NCBI): domain Bacteria; kingdom Pseudomonadati; phylum Pseudomonadota; class Gammaproteobacteria; order Methylococcales; family Methylococcaceae; genus Methylomonas; species Methylomonas sp. AM2-LC. The sequence continues at coordinate 284,866 of NZ_CP157005.1, read as the reverse complement.
AAAAATGGATAAGATCGTAAATTTCCGCAAGTCTATCTTCAGGTATTAGTTTAATTTCTTCAATCAGTTGGTCTGGTATCATAGTCAATACTCCTGATGAATTGATATTTGACAATGTAGCATTTTATACACTGAAATTAGTTTTCGCAAAAACTCCAGATAAACAGGGCAATCTTCCTCATAGAAAAATACTGGTTGACGGTTATTACCGCCTTGAATAATGTGCAGAGATATATGGTGTACATCAATTCTAGGGGGTGAAGGTATTTGGGTTTACCGACAATTTATTGTGTGTTAGTAGCATAACATAAAGCAACCCGACCCTTTTAGTGTATAAATTGACCCGCACTATTAATTTTCATACACTAGGGATGTTGACTTCATTATAAAGATATAATTCGTGCTTAAGCAGCATATAATGGCAGTTATTTTACATTATAACTAAAATTTGTCGTAATCAATATACCTTAAAGGAAAATGCCATAACCTAATTAGAAACAATTACTTTTCTCTTACCTTACAATTTTTAACAGACTGGCATAGCTATAAATCTGATCTAAATAAAAAAAAATGCTGATTTGTAAAAATTATTTTTGCAGGGATTAACAAGGAGATGACTCCATATGCATAAAGGCATTTATTTTGAAGCAGATACACTTGATGATTTACTCACGGATGTATTTAAACAATTACTTGATAATCGGAAAATTATTAATGCAAGTCGAGGAAACTTTACAGAAATATTTGGGGCAATGCTGGTATTGAATAACCCAAGAGCAAGACTTAGTAGAAGTGAAAGTAAAGGAAAAATATTCACTGCGCTAGGGGAGTTATTTTGGTATTTGTCCAAAAAAAATAACTTGGAATTTATGGAATACTATCTTCCAGGTCGCTATACAAAAGAATCAGATGATGGTGTTTCAGTTAGAAGTGGATATGGTGAACGTTTATTTGGACATAATGGAAACAATCAAATCCAGAACATAATTACATTGCTAAGAAAGAAACCGACCACCCGTCAGGCTGTAATTCAGCTATTTGACGCTAGTGATCTTTCAATCAACTTCAAATCTATACCATGTACATGCACTCTTCAATTTATTATTCGTGATAATAAATTAAATTTGATGGCTAATATGAGATCAAATGATGCATTTATTGGATTGCCTCATGATGTTTTTACATTCACTATGTTACAGGAAATTATCGCACGCTCAATTGGTATCGATATTGGAATATATAAACATTCTGTTTGTAGTTTACATCTCTATGAAGATAATCACGAAAAAGCAAAGACATATCTAAGTGAAGGATGGCAATCACCTATCGCAATGGATCCAATGCCTATAGAGGATCCTTGGGAAGCTATAAAAGTTGTACGTAATATAGAAGAGCAGGTAAGAACCAATATGGAAATAGATTTATCTAGCATCAAATTATCCCCTTTCTGGGTTGATATTTGTAGACTTCTAGTAGTTTTTCAGAAATGGAAAGCTTCTCAAAATCATAAAGCGGACATGTTCACTGCTTGTCAGGAAATTAAAACACAAGTGTCAAGTAAGGTCTATCACATGTTTATAGATGCGAAACTGGATTCGTTAAATCCACTGGGAGATGGTAGATGAGTCGGCATGATTCCACAAATATGCAACAATTGAGCGACTTATTAACTCGTTACGAAGCCGAACAATTTCCGCTGCCCGGTATTCATAATCATCAACATAAAACAGTTTTAGTAAAACAAATTATAGACAGTACAAGGCGAGTCAACTACGTTTCCAAAATAGCTAAAAAACCATTACGTGCTGATCGAGCTAATCCGAATAGTACATTGTTTGACCCGATTAGAGCAGCACTGATACATAAAACTGCTGGCAATTTTGATGAGGCGTGTTGGCTGGTCTTTTTGTTTATTCATTTTGGTAAGCATCGTAAATCTGAGTGGCGATTCGTCAAAGAAGTTTATGGCAAACTTGGGGGGCATCCTCATTGGACATGGGCAGAGATAGTTGTGAACCCTCAACTCTTTCGTAATTGGCTGGGGCTAAATCAAGTAAAGTTGTTGCGAGGTAAGAACCGAGGGTTTGGCAATCACCGTAAATACCAAAGCATGGATGCCTACAAGCCGACTGGGACGGGATCAGCAGTACTAAGTTATGTGGACTGGATCATGGCATTTGGGGGGCACCAGCAACTTATCAATCACTCTTTGCAGCAATGCCAAAACAACCCTGAGCAGGCATTTGACTGGCTCTATAATTCAATGAAAAAAGTTGTATCATTCGGGCGAACGGCTAAGTTTGACTATTTAACCATGCTAAAAAAAATGGAATTGGCGCAAATTCAACCAGGTTCAGCTTATCTAGCTGGTGCCACGGGACCTATTTCTGGTGCAAGATTGATTCTTCAAGGCAATATGACTAGTAATCTTTCGCTGAAGACCATGGAAACTAGGCTAGCTATACTGGCTAAATATTTGAATGTAGACATGCAGGTTATCGAAGACTCGCTATGTAACTGGCAGAAAAATCGGAGTCATTACATGCTTTTTTCTGGCTGACATAACCGTTCTAATGCGCTAAGTATTTCTTCTGCCGCAGCACAATGTTGCGGTGAACGGGCAGCAAAATGTTCCAATCTCATACCAAGATCGCTTTTTTGGGATACGATTGGCTGCTTAAAAATTTGCAAAAAATTACATAATTTTTGCAAATTTTTGGAGTTTGTTTTGAAATCTCCAGCTTCAAAGCGTGATAATTGTCCACAGTTTATTTTTTGTGATGCTTCAATATCCTTAAGCGTCATGCCGAGCATAGTTCTCCGCTCCTTAAGTTTGACGGCTAATTTCTTTATCTCGCTTTTCGACTTGAACTTTTTCGACATTTTGCATAATATATAACAAATTTGCATATCGTGGAATATTTCTGTGGCTGTCTATGTTGATAACGTACAGGTTGTATGGAGAGGACGTCAGTGGTGTCACTTGGTGGCAGACTCTACTGAGGAATTGCATGAATTTGCAAAAAAACTAGGAATGAAGCAGATTTGGTTTCAACGTACAGCGTCTTACCCACATTACGATATCACAATGGAAGTTCGAGCACGCGCCTTGAAGTTAGGGGCGATTGAAGGTAACAGAATTCAGGTCATTACTTGTGCTCGTAAGCTAAAAGCCGAGTTGACGAAGTCTAAGTTAATTTTACCTGAACAGCTTTCGTTGTTTTAGTAGTTCGGGCAAAGAATAGTTTAAAAAGTTACTTAGATACTAATGCTAGCTATACTGTAGGTGCGGATAAGTAGCAACTTGAATTGTCATAATTGTATTTAATTGCCAGCCATAAAGAGTTCAAAAGTAGGAGAGAAAACATGAGTACATTGGATATACTAGCAACGATGGTTAATCGTTTGGAAAACCCATCGCTAAGTGAATTAGGTGTAATACCTTGGGCTGCTCCTGTGATCTCCTTTGGCAATCTATCGCAATCTAAAATTGCTACACTTGGCTTAAATCCAAGCAACCGGGAATTCGTAGATTTGTCAGGAATTGAATTGGACGGACATGATCGTCGTTTTCATACCTTAAGGTCTCTAGGACTCAATACATGGTCTGATGCAACAGATGATCACCTCCATCGTATCCTTGATTCATGCAACAATTATTTTTACGGCAATCCTTATGATGGCTGGTTTCGAGCACTAGACAGACTGATTATTGGAACAAGCGTTTCATACTATGGAATATTCTCAGAAGCGTGCCACCTAGATCTGGTTCCCTACGCTACAGCTTGTAAATGGGGGGAATTGACTTCTACACAGAAAGCAACATTGTTAAATTCAGAGGGAGACGCCCTTGGATTGTTGTTACGCGAATCATCTATTGAAGTTATAGTGCTAAACGGCCAGTCAGTTATTGAAAACTTACAAATGATTGCAGAATGCACACTCAAAAGAAAGGCAGTTCCAGACTGGACATTGCCTAGGCGGACGAGTACTGGTGTGACGGGTTATGCATATACGGGTAAAATTTGCAAAATTTCAGGAGTGGATCTAGGTCGAGAAATATCGGTTCTTGGCTATAGTCATAACATTCAAAGCAGTTATGGGGTAACTACTCAGGTTAAGACGGCAATTCAGCAATGGATTACTAATAGGACTAGTGAGGTTTTTGTTGAGAGATCAGTTTATTGAGCAGCGCAATCAAATAATACACGGCTACCCCCACTTTTTGTAAAGTTGATATGGCTTGCCAAAGCGCTTATTTAGCATGAGAAAGTTCTTTGTAACTATCATTACCATGTAGATTTTCTCGTTTCAGAAGCTTTTAACGCCACTTATTCCTCGGCCCAAGTGTATCTCACTTTCAGATTGTTAAGCTGCCTTTGAGTAAAGTTACCCAAATATTGCTGTTGACCTATGACGATGCCCGGTGAAACGCCAATTTTTCTTGCGAAGCGCATTACTGCACGTCCGTCTACTGGCAGTGATCTCATCTCACTCCTGTGCTCTGGCGTTATAAGTTGGTTAGATGCGAAATCGTTTGCCTCTTGCTCCTCTTTACCAGAACAAAAATCGCCACCTTCGAGAAAAAGCTCTTTCGTATTGTGGAGAATAAGGTGACCGGCCTCATGAAAAAATGTGAACCAAAAGTGATCATCTGAGAGATATCGGAAACTAAGCATCAAAAGAGCTTTGTTGTTTGAAAGGAAGCGAGTAGCCCCGCTTGCCCTACAACCAGATGGTGCTCTTGCAATTACAACAGCCACGCCACATTCTGAACATAGCTTTTGCAATTCAGGGATGAAAACTGAAGGGTCTTTTTTACGTGTTAGTGCGCGAATTTTTGGTAGTGTAGAACGAAACTCTTCCAGACTCCATTCTCTACAGTCCATAGTTGCACTGTCTATCTCTCCTTTTCTCAGCCACGCTAATACCGCGCCCTCAGCAGAACAAAAGGTTTTGGAGGTTCTAAAGGCCGCCAGTCTTGCTGCACCTTCGTAGCGTCTGTGCCAATCTGAAACTGCGGACACTCCAAAAAAATCAAGGCATGCAGCTATTTTATCAGCTGTGTTACTGGTGTTCCGTATCCACTTGAATTTGATTAAATCGTTGACCGGCAATTCCTTGAGCCATTCTTCGTTCTTTGCTAACCGCTCCAGGGCATCTCTGAATTGAGATTCGCGAGATATCCAGAACCCAGCAGAAATGCCAAATACTTTGGCAAGATGATCGGCAACGTCATCGGTAATATGTGTATAACCTTTCAGCAATTTATGCGCATCATCAACAGAATCCCCCATAGCCTGTGCAAATTCAGCAATAGACTGTCCACGTTCCTCAAGTATGTCGCTAATTGTCGCACCAGGAGGAGATGCCCAGTCCGGAAGAAAATTGGCTAATTCAATCATGACCGTTTTCCAAGCCTAGTATTTTGACTCGCCTAACGCGCGTCCAATCGACAGAGCCAGATTGCAAGAAACCTACTTTAATATGGCCGTTTTGGAAGACAAGCTGCTGCCCATTGATGAGATCTATCACCATATCACCTGATCGATTATTCATTAGCTCACGTGGTCTTCCCGGTAGTGCGAATAAATCTGATACGAATGTTGCGGCAGCTAGGTCAGCTAAACGCCTTTTTAATTTTCCAGCAAGCGGCGCTCCTAGCACCTGTATTGCAAGGAATTCATTTAGGCACAAATCTCGAAAATTCTTGTCGGTAAATGCTAGCTCCAATGTTTCCGGGTCCTATGAATTGGAACACTTCATTGTGTGGTTCAGGTATTTAGGCGTGTTGACTTTAAAAACAATAATACAATACACTTGTCATAATGTGCAATCAACATCTGCCTGCACGATCAATCGATTAGCTATTTCAGTCTTTGATTAAAAACCTTACCCATACGTCCAAAAATAGGAGACATTTTCATGCAACCAGCAATTGCCAGAGATCAGGCCTCATCTACAATCCCTTGGCACTACAGGGTTAGGTCTAACCCACCATTGGTGAAATGGTGGTAATAATAGCCAGCAGAGTTAGGAACACGTTAGTCATGATGAAATACTAACAGAGATTTTAGAGTTGATCAAACGAACGAATTGCAAAGGGTTTGCAGTGCGTATCTACATAGCTATCTCTTGGGCAGCCCTTTAAATGCAGTTTCAATCCAATCATCAAGTTTATTGCCTTTCTCAAAAGACAGGACATCAAGCATTTCTGGATTAAGGATTTGAAAGACAGCTTTGAATTCTGCAAGATCCAATTCTTCCATATTCTTATCGCGCTTGATTCTTTGGAAGATTTTAGTGAAATTTGCCTGCTTGAAACCTATATCTTTTTTCCCTAATGGAATCGAATTTCCATTCTTAGTTATGCCAATTCTTGGGCAGCACGAAATGCTTCTTCTTTGACTTTGTATACCTTGTCATGTAGTGCGAGCCTTTTAATTACATCACGCGACTGTTGGCAATCATATTTTTTCAGTTCATTCAAAGCAATTAAGCGTGTTTCCCAGCAGTCTTTGCGATTGGCATTTTTGACCAATTCATTAATATTGGCAGGCGTCTCTTTGAAATGTGGCATAGAGTCTCCGATTTTGAATTTGTATGAACCCTAACTAGCTTTACCCATTGATTAGATGGATCGTAATCAGTCTATGCCTGCCAGCATGATCAACTGGCAAGGCATTTAATAAATTTAAGATCCGTATACCGACTGTCGGTTTTCATAATTAGCGACAAATCCGGAACCAGATTTGTCAATGAGTTGTAGAAATTATGAGAATTTGAATTCAGTAAGAAATCTCATAATTGAAGGTAAGAACTCGACAAAATCTCACAAATTAAGAGCAACAGTGAAGGTTGCCAGTGTCATGGCGTTAATAGGCTTGACTTGTTAGGCATTCGGCGCCTCGCTCTCTGGATGTAGTGATGAACTTCGTACGCCCAGAATGTAAACGAAGAGGAGATAGATCGCTGATCGGAGGTCATCTGCAGTGCTGGTTTTCGAGGTATCACCAGGGTGCTCGTAATATAGAGATAAAAAACTATCCAGTCGTCGCTGTGCCAATGGATGATCCAATCTATGCGCCAGCGAGTTCCTCAGCGAATTAAGTTTCTCGCCCATTTTCCATCCGTGCGACATATCATCTCGTCCCGATAGAGCGGCGGCCAGCTTCAGCTTTATAGAAAAACTAATCTGAACGTCTTCGAGAATTGCGCTGTTTCTGCAGTGCGCCCAAATAATGTCATCTAGCAACTCTTCTACGAGCAAATGCGCTTTTAATGTTATGAGCGTTATATCTTGCCCCTCCGGCAGATGCTCGTGAATTCTGCGCATGTCATCGTGCTTATTCACCTAGAACTCTCCCAGCTATGCCTAACGCAAAAGTAATGACGCGCTGGTTGGCAGTTGATTGGCATATGATTTTCCTTTCTATGTAACATCGAAGCCAAGTAGATATGGCTATTAAACATCGTATAGCAGCCATTCAATCAAATTGAACGATAGACCGCAACGTGTCGTAAGCGGTCTAGCAATGCCTGTCGGCCTGGTCAACCGACAAGGCATTTAATTAATTTTTGAGAATCCGTATAACAATTATGAGAACTGACACCGACACAACCCTAAACATCCAAATTAGCCACATCCAACGCATTCTTAACAATAAAATCTCTTCTAGGCTCTACCACATCACCCATTAAGGTAGTAAACACCTCATCAGCACCCACAGCGTCGTTAATGGTTACTTGCAACAAGCGGCGGCCATTGGCATCCAAAGTAGTTTCCCACAACTGTTCGGGGTTCATTTCGCCCAAACCTTTGTAGCGCTGGATATGCTGGCCTTTTTTAACTTCTTTCATCATCCATTCAAAAGCTTGTTTAAAGGTATTTACCTGTTGTTCGCGTTCACCCATGCGCATCATAGAAGCATCACTAAACATGCTCAGGGTTTTTTCCACATAACGGGCAATTTTTTGATAATCGTTGCCAGAGAAGAACGGTGCATGTAATACAAAAGTTTTGGTAATGCCGTGTAACCGTTTACTGATGGTTACATCAAAATCGTCTGCATCGCGATATTTCAGCTCGGTACTAAAAATGACTTTATGTCCGCCATTATTTAAAGCAGTTTCCAAAGTCATGAACCAGTTTAACAATTGTTCGCGGTCGGCTTTAATCTCATTACTTAATACCTGTTGGTAAGTCATTTGTTCCAGATACAAATCGTCAAAACGTCTGGATAGGCGATTAATTACCGCCATAACATCCGCATACTCGGTTGCCAATTTTTCCAGGCCCTGGCCTTGAATAATAGGGGTATCCGCATCGGTTTGTAATTGCGCTTTATCCAACGCCAATTGAATCAGGTATTGGTTTAATGCGTTGTCGTCTTTGACGTAATGTTCCTGCTTGCCTTTTTTAACTTTGTACAACGGTGGTTGCGCAATATAGATATAGCCGCGCTCTATCAGCTCGGGTAATTGCCGATAAAAGAAAGTCAGTAACAAGGTACGAATGTGCGAACCGTCCACGTCCGCGTCGGTCATGATAATGATGCGGTGGTAACGCAGTTTTTCGATATTGTATTCGTCTTTGCCTATACCACAGCCTAAAGCGGTGATTAAGGTTCCTACTTCTTCAGACGAAATCATTTTATCGAAACGGGCGCGTTCTACGTTCAGGATTTTACCTTTCAACGGTAATATGGCTTGTGTGCGTCTGTCTCTGCCTTGTTTGGCAGAACCACCCGCAGAGTCCCCTTCCACTATAAACAATTCAGACAAAGCCGGATCTTTTTCCTGACAGTCAGCCAGTTTACCTGGCAGGCCGGCAATATCCAGCGTGGTTTTACGCCGCGTCATCTCTCTGGCTTTTCTAGCTGCTTCCCTGGCACGAGCGGCATCAATAATTTTATTAACAATGGCTTTGGCAACTTGCGGTTGTTCCAACAAAAATTCCTGCAGCTTTTCATTCATGGTGGATTCCACCAAAGGCTTAACTTCCGACGAAACCAGTTTATCTTTAGTTTGTGACGAGAATTTAGGATCAGGCACTTTAACCGACAATACAGCGGTTAAACCTTCCCGTGCGTCATCGCCAGTGGTGGCTACTTTTTCTTTCTTAGCCAAACCATTGCTTTCGATGTATTGGTTAATGGTACGGGTTAAAGCCCCTCTAAACCCGGCCAAATGCGTACCACCATCGCGTTGTGGGATGTTATTGGTATAACAGAATACATTCTCTTGGTAAGAGTCGTTCCATTGCATAGCCACTTCTACCACTACGCCTTCTTTCTCAGCAACAAAGTGAAACACTTTTTCGAATAGTGGGGTTTTGTTTTTATTCAAGTGCTGTACAAAAGCGCTAATGCCGCCTTCAAACTCAAACACATCTTCTTTACCGCTGCGTTCATCACGTAGCGAGATACGCACGCCAGAATTTAAAAACGATAGCTCGCGTAACCGTTTAGCCAAAATATCGTAATGGAACTCGATATTGGTAAAAATGGTAGGGCTGGGTTTAAAGTTGATATAAGTACCGGTGCCTTCTGCATCGCCCACTATGGCCAAAGGTGCAACAGGTTCGCCCAGCAAATATTTTTGCATGTGCAGTTTGCCGTTCTTACGGATTTTAAGGATTAATTCTTCGGATAAGGCGTTTACTACCGATACCCCTACGCCGTGTAAGCCGCCAGATACTTTATAGGCGTTATCATCAAATTTACCACCTGCGTGTAACACAGTCATAATCACTTCTGCAGCGGATTTACCTTCTTCCTTGTGTATATCCACCGGAATACCACGACCATCGTCGTAAACAGAGATAGAACCATTTTCGTGGATTACCACATCCACACCTTTACAGTAACCTGCCAAGGCTTCGTCGATGGAGTTATCTACTACTTCAAACACCATGTGATGTAAACCGGAGCCGTCATCGGTATCGCCGATATACATGCCAGGACGCTTTCTAACCGCATCCAATCCTTTTAATACAGTGATATTCGTACTATCGTATTGTTCACTCATGGTGTTTTATCCAGTTTCTGCTGTTGTACAACAATGCCGTGTCAGCTTTTGCAGCGTTAATGCAAAGTGGCTTAATGATACGTACTTGCTGTGTTGTATTTATGTTCCACGTGGAACTATTCAAGTTGTTTAATGCAACCTTGTTCCACGTGGAACATTTTGTAATTCTCTATTGCTTGCAAATTTCCAAAATCTGCCAGCTCTGTTCCTGTCATAAAAACCTGACAACCTAACAGAGACAGGTATTTTAACAACTTTAGCCTGTTTTCTGTATCCAATTCGGCAGTAAGATCATCAATTAGGATACAACAGTTATTTTGGCTAGCTTCATCCATTAATTTAACTTGAGAAAGTAGCAGGGCTAGCACCAGTAACTTAAGCTGACCACGCGATAAATAGTCTTTAGCCAAGCGGTTTTCCAGGTAGGTAAAAAAGTCTGCTCGATGTGGGCCATTGTGGGTAAAACCATAGCGCATATCTTTCTCTAACTGGGTTTGTAACACATTTTCCAGGCTTTGTGCTTCTTCCCATCCGCTATAGAATTTTAAATCAATGGCTGTAGAGCCTAAAAAGTAGTTTGCCATTTCAATAAACACTGGTTGCAGGCTTTGCACGTACTGCTGGCGAAATTGATTAACGGCTTCACCATAGTGACTAAATTCCTTATCCCAGGCAGAGAGTTGTTTATATTGCCGACTTTTTAATAAAGCATTGCGTTGATGCAAAGCTTTATTAAACTTCCGCCAATTAGCTAAAAACTGTTTATGCTGATTAAAAATACCCCAATCCAAAAACTCACGCCTAATTTGTGGGCCACCATCCAATAAACGATAACTTTTAGGATGAATCATCTGCACAGGTAAGGCATAAGCTAAATCAGCTTTTAAACGATTTTCCAAGTCAATGTGGATTTGCGATTGTTTATTGTCTACCTGTATGCCGATATGGCTAATTAAGGCGTTTTGCATCCGTTTTTGAGCAGTAATAATCAAATGTGTTTGCTCAAAGCTAATGGCCTGTTTAAGGTAACTGGTACGGAAAGAGCGCGCTCTGCCCAATATAAAAATGGCTTCCAGAAGCGAGCTTTTCCCACTGGCATTCGCACCGGTAATCAAATTAAGCGTCGGTGCGGGATATAAAGTAGCGGTATGGATGTTTCTCAGCGCATATACATCCAGTTTTAACAATGTCATGACTTAGCACTACATGAGCATAGGCATCACAATAAACTTAGATAAAGAATGTTCAGGTTCTTCTATAAAACAGCTGCTGGCGTTGCTAGCAATGGTTAACACAGCTAATTCTGCATCCAAATTGGCAACCGCTTCCAACAGATATTGAGAATTAAAAGAAATCCGTAATGGTTCGCCCTGGTATTGGATGATTAATTCTTCTTCAGCTTCATCATGCTCAGGATTGTGCGAACTCAGCTTCAGCAGATTACTGGTAATATCAAAGGTAATGCCTTTGTATTTTTCATTAGACAAAATAGCAACCCTAGTTAAAGCGTCTTTTAAAATGTTCTTTTGAATCAGCATAGGGCTCATAAACGGCTGATTAAACACTTTACTAAAATCTGGAAATTTAGAATCTATCAGTTTTGACGAAAATATCACGTCTTTATAAAAAACCTTGATGTTGTTAACTGAAAATTGCACATTCAATTCAGCATCGTCGTCATCCAGTAAGCGACTTAATTCCTGAACCGCCTTTCTGGGAATGATAATGCGTGCTTCATAACCCGTGGCTTGGCCAATGTCATCTTCATAAATAGCTAAACGATGGCCATCAGATGCAACCAGTTTCAGTTTGGTATTGCTGATGTTCAACAGTAAACCATTTAAATAATATCTGACATCCTGTTGCGCCATACAAAACTGGGTTTTATCCAATGCATTCTTAAACATACCCGCATTGATGAGGAAATGATGCTCAAATTCAAACTCACTAAATTCCGGGTAGTGTTCTGCGGGTAAGGTACTAAGAGAAAAACGACTGCGTCCAGAAACCAGTTTTACCTTGTCTTCAACAACTTCAAAGCTAATATCACAGTTACTGGGTAATAAACGACAGATATCCAAAAACTTTTTAGCCGGCACGGTAATGTTACCAACTGCCTGACAAGAATCTAAAGTTATTTTACTGACAATTTGGATTTCGGTATCGGTTCCAGTCAGCACTAATTGCTGTTCGTCAATTTGTAGTAACACATTAGCCAAAATAGGTAAGGTTTGGCGTTTTTCTATAACACTTACAATTTGCTGTAAGGGTGGTAATAGTTGATCGCGGTTAATAATAAATTTCATAGGCTATTTTCTATCTTTACCATTAAATATATTTAAATCTGGTAAAAAAGGCATTATTTTATATAAAAATCAATACCTTAATTTAAAAAACTTATAACAGGGCTGTCAAAAAATTAACTGTTACAAGCGTAATCTATGCGTAGATTGCTAGTGGTATAAAAACTTGGCAGCTTTAACTACAAGCTCAAGACAACATTAACCAAACTAACCATCATTTGCTCATCGTAACTATTCAGCCTAATTACCTGCTTACGTGCATTGCTCTGGGCGGATGCAATCTGCTTCTACCGAAATAGGCTGTTTGCTGTTTACCGATATCGATTTAACTAAGGCTAATAGTGACAATCAATTCACAACATAAAACCGCTATTATGGTGAAATTAATCACTAATAGCTACCCTGTGTTTAATTTAGATTTCTGCTCAAAAAAAACACGTTTCAACGATACATTTTTGACAGACACTAGATTCTCATTTGCTAAGTTTTGCATAAGCAAAATCAGCTTCCAAACAGTACAAGGTCTTGCCAAGTAGCAATAGCTTTAAGCTACACGTTTTGTTCTTAAGTTTAATAAATTCAAATAATTTCCTGATTACCTATAATCTTCAGCAACTTCAATTATTAGCCATCTAAACCGTATTCCGGTATGGACCTACCAGGATTCAGGGCGTTGGCTGGGTTGAATAAAAATGACTTGAAAAGCGCGATAGCGAAACCCAGCTTCCAAGCTTACGTATGCCTGTTTAGCTGAAGCTTGTGAGTAACCAGGAATAATTTTAGTCTGCCATATACAGTCGTGCTAAGCCTAGTCAAACCTTAAAAGCTATAAAACACACAATAAACGCCAAGTCTGCGGATTTTCCAAACTTAATCACAACACAAAGTTTTATCAACTGATCTAGTCCTTATTGCTGATAATCCAAAATAACAAAAATTAGTAATAATTATTTATATAGATCTTTTAAATCTATTATTACTATTACACAGGCCTTTTTCTGTGGAAAACACATTTTTTCAACTATTAATCAAAATATTAGCTATGTATAAACATGTCATATCAACAGACGTGGTCTTGTGTGTTGATTGTGGATAAACGCATAAGCTATTTTTAGTCGCAACTTATACACAGCTTGTATGGGTGTTTGTTAACAGCTTTTTAACAAGCTCATTTTTTCAGTGTATTTATCCTTGCAAATTTTTGATGTCTATTTCCTGATACTAATAAACACTGTTGGTCTGCAACTTTCAATAAGGCTTATCTGAATTGTATAGAAGGGTAAACGGCGAAAGCATGATTCTTAGTTTATCGGTATTTATAGTTACCACTTTGTAATCACCTGTGTTTCGCAAATAAAAACACTGGGTAAGATGTGGTGAGGCACGAACCGCATCATAAGACCTAAATCATCAGCATCAGTCTCAAAATATAAGCTACTAATAATCTTAGCTAAATTTTTTATAATCTGTCTTTAATAAGCAAAGCACCGCATACTGGTTTTAGTTTAAAGTGGCCATCAATAAGCATATTTAATCTCTACTTAGTTGGGTGATGTTTACGTGACTGTGCTGCATAACACTTAGACTTGAACTTAATTAAACATAAACAAGTAAACGCAACTTTAAAAAGCCTGGCTTTTGTGCTTCGACAGGCTCAGCACGAACGGTAAGTTGTTATATATAAATGCCAGCGTTCGGCTTGAGCCCTTCGATACGACTCAGGTGAGCATTGTTGAAGGATGTTTTTTCGGAATTCCCTAAAGATAATTGTTCCACGTGGAACAATTTATGTAGGGTTTGCAGCTCAGCAATCGCTTTAAACCGACTCTGTGGTGGAAATAAGCACATGAAATGGTTTATTTAAACCTTTTTTAAATAAACCATTTTATTAAAAAAGTTATTTTTTTTATAACATGATGAAATTTAAAACTAATTTATTTGTGGCATGCTTATGGCTTTATTTTAGTCGTAATAAATACTGAAAGGAAAAAAGCGATGAAAAAATCAATTCATTTTTATAAAGATATTACGATAAGTGTGTTTTTTATTTTAGGAATATTGGCATTTATGTCGGGTGAATTTATTTTATCGACTACATTGTTCGGTGCATCTTCATTAATCAGCAATCTCGATTTTCGCTCCGACTCCTTGCAAGCATAAAGTTTTTTCGTGGTGAACTCGTAGTTAAGTAGTTTTTTTTGCTATGACTACAAACCTCTATTTGTGCTCCGAGTAGAGGTTTTTTTTTGAAAAACTTTAGCTAAACCTAGAAAATAGATTTAAGTATTCTAAGTAAAACGCATAGAAAAATTTCTTTACAACCCTCCATTGAGTTGGATGTGATTAGCTACAAATCGCATCATAAATCTTAAACACTTACCTCATAATCAAGACCTGTATTGAGAGTGACAAAAGTTTTCCTGATTACCCATAAGCTTCAGAAAATTCAATTTTTAGTCATCGAAGTCGTCATTTCGGCATGGATTGCCGAAATCCAGAGTGGGTTGAATGGAAATGAAACCCAGCTTCCAAGCTTGCCATACTTGGGGTTATGGTCTACCCACTTAAGCCGGGACAGCTTGAGGTTAAGCCTGACATGGTGTCCCGCTTTAAGTGGGTAGCTGGCTTACGCATACCCACTACACCCCCAGCTGGTATGACCATTTAGCTGAAGCTTGTGGGTAATCAGGATTGTTTTAGTAATCTATTTTCTAAAGCGGATAATTAAAAACATTGTTCGTATGATCCCTACGATACAACTCAGAACAGCCTTGTCGAAGTATAGAGGGTCTTTTTTCACAACAGTACTTATAAAACCATAAATACCTAACGAAAATAAACTTCCCGTATTTTTCAATAATTTTTTGCTGAAATTTGTTATTGCTAAGCGGCACGGTATTCTTAATAATGTACCGTTTTTAATAGGCTCTACACAGGATCAATTTTATGAATACCTTGATTTACTATTCTCTCGAAGTTCTAATTTTGTCAGGATTAGTGTTAATTGTTGGTTTAATAAAACCAAACTGGATTTTTTTGTGGATGGACAAACCGGGTCGTATGCCGGTCATTTGGCTGGCAACTGCCTTATTTATGATAGGGATGGTTTTAAATGGTGAGGGCAGAAAAAAATTGAAGCTGGAAACCCCTCCTGCCGTTCAATCGGAGCAAGTAAAACCAATCAGCGAAATACCAGTACCTGAAAGTACAGTCGTTCAACCACAAACTAAGTAAATTATAAAAAAGTATAGTTTTTATAATTAACCATCTACCTAATACGGGATGGGTAGAGCAGCAGAAAAACTAACAGAGTAGCAGTCAGAACACCAACAATTTTGATATTTTTAGCCCAATTACGCCATCATTACCTTAATTGAAGGGGTTCCCTGACGCTCTACCCATTTGACTTACTGAGGCTTATGGGTAATCAGGAAACCTTAAATGATTCAAGTCATTTTATATCAACTATAATGTAAAGCTTATATTTTCTTGCCTGCATTATGTTTATGTTTTAGCCTTAAAAACAACATTCAAACTTAATTTTTTTAGATAACAGACTACTTTTATAAGTAGGCTACTATGCTGCTGGCTGGATTTTAAAAATTGGTTTTACAACTAATCGTTGTAATAACAGATAGCTTGTACTGGATACAGGTTGATGCGATGTGGCACACAACAAATTTGTAAGTTTATTGATTGAGTATCCATATCATTGTATAAGAATGTTCAAATGCAACTGTATGTTGGGTACCAGCAATTTTAGTGCTAAGTGCGCATACAGATTTACTCTGTGATTCAGGGATTAACAAATGCTTAGCGAGGACATTGTTATTATGAAAGAACATCAAATAGTGCGTAAAAATTTAATCGATATGCTGGAAGAGCTTGACGATAAATTAAGTAGAATCAGTGATGATGTCAAGCATGTTGATAACCCACCAGAACAGGATTTTTCAGAATCGGCTGTTGAAAACGAAAATAATGAAGTTATAGATGCATTAGGTATTGCTGCACGCAATGAAGTAGAAAAAATAAAGCAAGCGATTCATAGAATTGATGCGAGTACCTATGGTAAATGTTTAATTTGCGGTCAACCAATTAAGCAGGAAAGACTAGCTGCTTTACCCTATGCCAATTACTGTATCACTTGTGCGGAACAAGAAGAGAGAAAATAATCTATGGATATTGCAGAATTATTAAGTTTTTCTGTTAAAAATAAAGCTTCGGATTTACATTTATCAGCTGGATTACCCCCCATGATTCGGGTAGACGGCGATATACGTCGTATTAATATTCCAGCTCTGTCGCATAAAGAAGTTCATGCACTGATTTACGATATTATGAATGACAAGCAACGCCGTGATTATGAAGAATTTATGGAAACCGACTTCTCTTTCGGTTTACCCGGTGTAGCCAGATTTAGGGTTAACGCATACAATCAGGATAGAGGTGCGGCAGCGGTTTTTCGGACTATTCCTTCAAAAGTGTTATCGCTGGAAGAGTTGGATGCACCCAAGTTTTTTCAAGAGCTTTGTACTAAACCACGTGGCTTGGTATTAGTAACCGGGCCTACCGGTTCCGGTAAATCGACAACTTTGGCTGCTATGATTAATCATATTAACCAAAATGATTATTCGCATATTCTGACGGTTGAAGATCCCATTGAGTTTGTTCACGAAAGCCAAAAATGCTTAATCAATCAGCGGGAAGTGCACAGAGATACCTTGGGTTTTTCGGAAGCATTGCGTTCAGCATTGCGGGAAGATCCCGATATTATTCTGGTGGGAGAAATGCGCGATCTAGAAACCATTCGTCTTGCTTTAACCGCTGCTGAAACTGGACATTTGGTGTTTGGTACTTTGCATACCACCTCAGCGGCAAAAACCATAGACCGGATTATCGATGTGTTTCCATCTGCGGAAAAGGACATGATACGTTCGATGTTATCTGAATCCTTGCAGGCTGTTATCTCACAGACATTGTTGAAAAAAAATGGTGGCGGGCGAATTGCTGCTCACGAAATTATGGTCGGCACCTCTGCCATTCGAAATTTAATCCGCGAAGCCAAAGTCGCGCAAATGTATTCGGCCATTCAGACAGGACGAAAAGATGGTATGCAAACTTTGGATCAAAATCTTAGAGATCTAGTAGACGCTGGTTTAGTCACTAATAAAGTGGCTGCGGTAAAAGCAGTTAATAAAGAGTTGTTCCGATAATCTGGAGATACAGGTGGACTTTAATGCTCTTTTGGCTTTGATGGTAGAAAAAAAAGCCTCTGATCTATTCATTACTGCCGGAAGGGCACCTGCTATGAAAATTGATGGCAGAGTCATTGATGTTTCAAAAACAGCATTAAATTCCGAACAGTCCGCGGCGGTGGTTTTAGGTATTATGGATCATCGCCAAAAACAGGAATTTGAAAATACTAAAGAATGTCAATTCGCGCTTAGTGTCACTGGATTAGGACGTTTTCGGGTTAGTGCGTTTACGCAGCGTGATTCGGCCGGTATGGTGTTAAGACGTATCGAAACGGAAATTCCGTTACCAGAAGACCTGCATTTACCAGAAATTCTAAAAGAACTGGTTATGCATAAACGCGGTCTGTTGATTTTCGTCGGAGCTACCGGTACCGGTAAATCCACCTCGCAAGCAGCCTTGATACGCTATCGGAATGAGAATAGCGCGGGTCATATCATTACTATTGAAGATCCTATTGAATTTGTGCATCAGCATCGTGGTTGTATTATCACTCAGCGTGAGGTGGGTTTAGATACCGCCTCATTCGAAGTGGCATTGAAAAATACTTTGCGGCAAGCACCCGATGTAATTCTGATTGGTGAGGTAAGAACCCGCGAAACCATGCAACATGCCATTACTTTTGCTGAAACAGGCCATTTATGTATCTGTACCTTACATGCAAATAATGCAAATCAGGCTTTGGATCGTATTCAGCATTTTTTCCCGGATGATTTACAAAGTCAGTTGTATATGGATTTATCACTGAATTTACGCGGCATTGTTGCCCAACAATTAGTAAAACGGGCCGATGGTCAAGGGCGCTATCCGGTTATCGAAATTATGTTAAACACTCCTTTAATGGCCGATTTAATCCGTAAGGGTGAAGTGCATAAACTTAAAGAATTGATGAAGAGTTCGCGAGAACTGGGTATGCAGACTTTTGACCAAGCATTGTACGAATTATATACAGCAGGCAAAATAAGTTATGAAGATGCATTAAATTCTGCAGATTCACGTAATGAAGTGCGCTTAATGATCAAATTGGGTGCTGAGCAAAATAGTAGCCATGAAATGCATTTGGCAGAAGACGATAGTTACCGAAAATAGGCTTAGAGTTTCAGTACCCGGCCTTTAATTTACAAGTAATTCAGTTGCACGTACCCTAAGCCACGTGCAACTGCTGTTATAGCGTTAATCCCTTAATAATTCGTTAATGCCGGTTTTACTACGGGTTTTTTCATCAACCTGTTTAATAATAACCGCGCAATATAAACTGTGGCTACCATCTTTAGACGGTAAATTGCCAGAAACCACCACCGAGCCTGCAGGTATACGACCATAACTGACTTCGCCAGTCATGCGGTTATAAATTTTGGTGCTTTGACCAATATAAACCCCCATAGACACCACACAATTGTCTTCGACAATGACGCCTTCCACGATTTCGGAGCGGGCACCAATAAAACAGTTATCGCCAATAATAGTTGGATTTGCCTGTAAGGGTTCAAGTACACCACCAATACCCACACCACCGGATAAATGTACATTTTTACCTATTTGCGCACAAGAGCCTACCGTTACCCAGGTATCCACCATAGTGCCACTATCAACATATGCACCGATGTTCACATAGGAGGGCATTAAAATTGCGCCAGGTGCAATAAACGAACCATAGCGTGCCACAGCATTAGGCACTACGCGTACGCCAGCAGCGGCAAATTCAGCTTCACTGTATTGACCAAATTTGGTTTCAACTTTGTCGTAATAGCGTAACGCGCCACTTTCCATCATCCGGTTTTCATTGATACGGAAGGATAATAGCACCGCTTTTTTTAACCATTGGTTTGTTACCCAGTCACCGTCTTTTTTTTCGGCAACCCGAACTACACCCTTATCGAGTAAATTTAGCACTTCAGTAACTGCCGAACGGACTTCGGCAGTCACATTACTGGGGCTGATTTCAGCGCGGATTTCAAAAGCTTGATTAATTATGTTTTCCAAATTTGACATGAATGTTCTATGTTATAGAGTTAATAAAAAATTTGATGCGTTGAGCTGCTTCAATGCATTCTGCTAAGGGTGCAACCAACGCAATTCGCACATGGTTTGCACCGGGATTAATGCCGTTACATTCCCGGGACAGATAACTGCCTGGTAAAACTGTCACATTTTGTTGGGCAAAAAGTTGCTGGGCAAAATCAGTATCAGTTAATGCTGGAACTTTTAGCCATATATAAAAACTGGCGGGTGGTCGGTAAATGACACAGTCATTTTGTAAAATGTCTATAAATGCCGTAAATTTTTCCCGATATAACTGCCGGTTTTGTCGAACATGTTCTTCATCCTGCCAAGCTGCAATGCTGGCATGTTGGCTGGGAACAGGCATAGGACAACCGTGATAAGTGCGATATTTTAAGTATTGATTTAATATTTCGGCATCGCCTGCCACAAAACCGGAGCGTAACCCGGGTGCGTTAGAACGCTTGGACAAACTTTGAAAGATGACACAACGTTTAAATAAAGTGTTGCCGCTTGCATAAGCACTTTGTAATAAGCCTTGCGGTGGTCGTGTTTCGTCATCATACAATTCTGTATAACATTCATCAGATGCAATAATAAAATCAAATCGTTCCGCAAGCGTCATTAATTTTTGATGACTGGCTTTTTCCATCACGGTACCTGTAGGGTTACCGGGAGAGCAGATAAATAATAATTGGCAGCGTTCCCAAATGCTATCGTGTACAGAATCAAAGTCGGGTAAATATACATTTTCCTCTATGGTATTCAAATAATAAGGCTCTGCACCCGCAAGAATAGCAGCACCCTCATAAATCTGATAAAACGGATTAGGCATCACAACCACTGCATTGGCATTGGGAGTAATCACTGCTTGTACCAATGAAAACAAAGCTTCACGTGTGCCATTAACTGGCAGAATTTGAGTTTCTGCATCAATATCAGACACCGGAATTGCAAAACGCCGACTAAGCCAGCCCGCAATTACCTGACGTAATTCTAATAAGCCTTTCGTTGTTGGGTACTGCGTTAAACCTGGTAAATGCTTTACCAATGCTTCCTGAATAAAAGCTGGTGTACTATGTTTAGGTTCACCTATCGACAAGGTAATTGGGAGCTTGTCTTCGGGTGGCGTAATATGTTGTTTAAGCGCAGCCAGTTTTTCAAACGGATAAGGATGCAGCAGTGCTAAGTGCGGGTTCATTATTCCTGAGTGTGATTATTGATTGAAAGTGCTGAATGCATAGTGTTTACTAGTACCTATAGAGGGTAGTTAGGTAATGAAATCAGCTTGATTAAAATAAATATGCTAAGCAAGCAAAATATCAGCTATTTTAACGTAACTAGCCTATTGAGGCTAAAGCCTTTTTGTTAAGGTGTAAACAGAGTTTTTCTGGTTAACCATTAAATAGTGTTAAATTGATCCTTATAATTCAATGTCATTTATTCATCGGATGTAAGCTGTGCTGAACAGAATGATGGGCATTCTTGCTTTGGCATAGCCTATAAAAACTAACTTTTACCCTAAATAGTGACAATTTATCAAAGATTACTTAAATTCTAAGGTACTGACATGACTGTTATTCGCCAGGACGATTTCGTTGATAGTATTAGCGATGCATTGCAATTTATTTCCTACTACCACCCTTTGGATTTTATCCAGGCCTTGCAGATAGCTTACGAAAAAGAACAAAGCCCAGCGGCCAAAGACGCAATGGCACAAATTCTGATTAATTCCCGAATGTGTGCTGAAGGGCATCGGCCTATTTGTCAGGATACAGGTATTGTTACTGTTTTCCTTAAAATAGGTATGAATGTGCAATGGGACGCCAAACTCAGTGTCACAGAAATGGTAAATGCTGGCGTACGTAAAGCTTATTTAGATCCAGATAATTTATTACGCGCATCCATACTGGCTGATCCAGCAGGCAAACGAATTAATACTCAGGATAATACGCCAGCAGTGATACACATGGAGTTGGTACTCGGTGATAAAGTTGAGGTGGAAATTGCTGCTAAAGGCGGTGGTTCAGAGGCAAAATCAAAATTTGTTATGTTGAACCCTTCAGATAGTATTGTGGATTGGGTAATGAAGACAGTACCTACTATGGGCGCTGGCTGGTGTCCACCGGGTATTTTAGGAATAGGTATAGGTGGAACTGCAGAAAAATCCATGATTTTAGCAAAACAGGCCTGTATGGAAAGTATCGACATTCAGGCGTTGATAGCGCGTGGTCCAGAAAATGCATTGGAAGAACTGCGTTTGGAGTTGTATGAAAAAGTAAATGCTCTGGGAATAGGTGCGCAAGGTTTAGGGGGTTTAACTACTGTCCTGGATGTGAAAATAAAAGATTATCCTACGCATGCTGCCAATAAACCGGTGGCGATGATTCCCAATTGTGCGGCGACTCGGCACACCCATTTTGAATTAGATGGTTCGGGTCCTGCTCAATTTATTCCGCCAAAATTGTCTGATTGGCCAGTGATTACGCAGACAGCTGGTAATGCACGTCGCGTGAATCTTGATTCTCTTAACAAACAGGACATTGCAACATGGCAAACGGGTGAAACCTTGCTGCTAAGTGGTACATTGTTAACAGGCCGGGATGCGGCACATAAGCGTATAGTTGAATTATTAAAGAATGGCGAGGCTTTGCCTGAAGGTGTCGATTTTACAAATAAAATGATCTATTACGTAGGGCCAGTCGATCCAGTACGTGACGAAATTGTTGGTCCGGCAGGCCCAACTACGGCAACCCGAATGGATGGTTTTACTGAGATTATTCTGGAAAAGACTGGCTTGTTGGGCATGATAGGTAAGGCCGAACGTGGTGCAATGGCAATTGCTGCTATCAAAAAGCATCAGTCTGTATACTTGATTGCAGTTGGTGGCGCAGCGTATTTAGTCTCTAAAGCAATAAGAAAAGCACGTGTTGTCGCTTTTCCAGAATTAGGGATGGAAGCCATCCATGAATTTGTGGTTGAAGATATGCCGGTAACTGTTGCTGTCGATAGTCGTGGATCTTCTATTCATACCAGTGCGCCACTGCACTGGCAGGCAAAAATTGGCAAGATTCCAGTAATACAAGTAAATTCCAATTAGGTTTTGTGGTGTTAATGAATCCAACCTATAGACCTAAAATATTCAATGGCTCGATAAGAAAAGCTATTTGGTTTGATTGAATAAGGAAATGAGTAAGCGGCAACACCGCCGTAACGATTTTTTAGCTCTAAAAATTTTTGATTCATGGCATCTGGACAAATTGTACGTTGCTGTGCATCAAATACATAACGTTGAAAATACAAATTTCCATGAAAACTCATGGATGCGTCTAGATAACGTTGATCTAAAACGATGCTGTTTTTAGGGAAACACACCATATAAGGGCCTATATGTGCGGATTGCCCTTGCACGGGTTCAATCACGCCAATAATGTCATTTTCTACCAAATAGTTTTCGCGATCCGCTATCCAATAATTGATATCTAAATGGTCAACAAAATCAAGACCCTTATCGGTTGACATAGCTTTGTAATACTCTGTTGAACTGACCAAACCTTCGGTATGAAAAAAACGATAATGATTACCCAAGAAGAAGCCAAACGATCCGGCACGATCACCCATTGCAAAATAGGTGTTTTCCGGTAATTGTTTTTTGTGAATCCAATTAACTAATTCCAGATTTTTACTGCCGAAAGTTTCTTCAACAGAATTAGCATTTGCTGCTGAGACTGCCATGTTTATTCTGGACAACATTGAGGTTATGGCAGGGTTTAAGGTAAAAAATATAACTAAGCATAAAACACCGACATAAATATAATTAAAAAAACTAAAATTATCGTTTAATAATTTTTTTATTAAATAAATACATTCAAGAGTTATAAAAAAATTAATTAGGAAAGTTGCCCAAAAATACCATGCCCATATCGGCCAACCGGACAGTGTGCCATAATATAATAAGCATAAGAAGCAGGCTACAGTGGCTATCACTATTTCAGATAAAAAATTTAGCTCATTTATTTTATATTTCTTTAGTTTAAGTATAACTACGATGATTAAAAAAACTTCTGCAGGATAAATGAGTCCTTTTAAATAGATATATCCGCCAATAAAGAAGTTTTCTGCAAAATGATTACCTACGGACTTTGACAATCCTGATACTGGAACAGGAATATTAAAATAATAAAAATTGATGGCTGCATAAACAGCAATCATTGGGATTATTACCAAATAATGACGTAAATCGACCTGTTTTTTTATAAAAAAATAATAGATATCTCTAGCGACAATAATTGATAATGTATCTAAGCGACTTAAAAATAAAAATGAACCAAAAACCCCACGAAGCTTCCAGTTTAAGGCATTGATAAATAATATAAAAAAAGTGGGAATCAATACCGATTCCATACCACAGATAATATTGGAAAAGGCTAAAAAACTGAGTGCTGAGTTAAATCCAATAAGATATTGTATTTTTGAAAAATAGGTAAAGGCGGCAACAAATAAAAATGTTAAGGAATATAGCTGTATAACCAAGCTTAAGTCACTGGTTCCGAATATAAATCCTGTTAATGTCAACAATAATAACCATAGCGGTTGATAACCGTTTGTTTTAAACGGAGGCATAAAGCTACTTATGCCGTTTTCAACCATATTCCGTGCGATACCCAAATAATAATAGGCGTCATCAGTAATTATATCAACCCATACTAAGGCATCGTAAGAAATAATAATATAGATGCCAACCGAGAAAAAAATAATAATAATTAAAACTGAAAATATATCAAAAATATTGATTATTTTATTGAAGTATAAGAGGTTTTTATTTAATATTAAATTCATTGTCCGTCCATTTTTAATTATTAATAACTACAATTCCATCAATATTAAGTCTGAGTTATAAAAATAAAAAGAAGATGTTAAAATTAGAGTAATTTATAGCTAACTAGGTGATTATCACTATCCTGTATTTGTGTCATTTCTGTGTTTCAATTGGCAATGAAAATTTTCTAACTCCACCGTAAACCCTTTTTAATTCAGCTAGCTTAATTGTGAATTCGTCTGGGCATACCACCCGATTTTTCATGTTGAAAACATACCGATATTCATATTTTTGGCTAGCAGTATACTTAGAGGGGATATAGCTTTGATCAAACACTATTCCTTGTTTTTGGAAACAAATTAGGTAAGGACCCTTATGTGCTGATAAACCCTGGATAGGCTCTATAACACCAATCGTTTCATTGGCTTCCAAGAAATTCTCCCTCTCAGCTATCCAGTAATCTATATTTTGTGTATCTATAAAATCTAGTGCATTATCTGTTTTCATGGCTTGATAATATGCTGTGGGGCCAACCAGTCCTTCTGTATGTAGAAAACGATAATGATTACCTAAAAAGTAACCAAAAGACCCAGCCCGATCACCCATGGCAAAAAAGCTATTTTCTGGAATGTTGTATTTTTTTATTAATTCAACCAGTTCGATATTCTTCCGGCCAAAAGTTGCATCTAGAGCAGAAATCGTTGGGGCATTTGTAAAAAAAATTATACGATCAGATATAAAATCAACAGAGGGCTTTATGGTATAAACAATACCCAATGTTAGTAAAGTTAAATAGACAAATTTAACATTATTTTCTTTAGAAATTATCAGCTTATTGAGTAGAAACGCAGTTTCAAGCAAGGCATAGTAAATTAGTAAAAAAGGTGCCCAGTAATACCATGACCAAAATCCCCAACCGGATTTGGTACTATAATAAAATGCTACAAAGCAGCATGAAATTAATAGTATTGAAATTTCATCCAGATAGCGCAACTCGCCTATTTTTTGTTTACGAACAATATAAACAAATAATATGACAATAATGAGTCGAAAAGAGGTTTTAAGTGTTAATAAATAACCTAAACCGGCATTGATGTTCTCACCAAAATTGTTACCAATCGATTTGGCAAGTCCAGAAACCGGTACCGGAATTCCAAATAGTAAGTAGTTTATTAGGCCATAAACCAGTATGACCGGAATTATAATGAGATAGTGTTTAAAATCAGTTTTGCGTTTTGTTAGTACAAAATATAAGTCTCTTGCTATAACCACAGACAAAGCATCTAAACGGCTAAGAAATAATAGAGAGCCAAAGCAGCCCCGAAATTGCCAAGATTTTGAAGTCATGAACAGTATAAAATAGACTGGAATCATGACAGACTCCATACCATTAATAGTGATATGAGCGTATGAAAGAGAACAAATAATGGCAGGAAAAGCCATAGCATAGCAACGTCTGGATAATGCTATAAAACAGAGAACAAATAGGCAAGTAACCAGATAATTCTGAATGACCAGAGAAACTTCATCGGTGCCAAAAATGGCTGCAAAGCAAGTTAAAACTACTAACCAGAGCGGTTGATAGCCATTAGTGGAAAATGGAGGTAAAAAGCTACTAGCACCATGCTCTATGATATTACGCACTATGCCTAAATAGTAATAGGCATCATCCATGATTAGGTCAACCCAGACAATTGGCGGATACTTTAAAAATATGAATAAACCCAGAAAAAGAGTCGATAAAATAACTGTAACAAATAGGCTATCAGTAATATTTATTATCCGTCTGAAAGGCATAGAAACGCCATAATCCAATTTATTCATTGTCTATCCTTTACAATTTACTGATTAAGATCTAAGGTAATTATCCAACTAGCTTATCAAAAAACCTCTAGGTAGCAAATAACTTTGGCTTTTAGTGTAGGGAAAATTATTGCTCGGTGCCTAGGCACTAAAGGCCAAATAGCAACTTTATAGTTTGAATTGTTAGGGTTTAATGAGTCCTATATCATTACTCAATGGTTGAAACCCAATATTTTTAGCGGGTGTGTTTGCACAAAATGTTACATTATTTCCGGTAATGGTTGCACATGGATCAGCATTCATACTATTTTTTTCAAGGCCAATTGCGTACCATTCAGGCCAGTAAGCAATACCATTCAGTTTAGGATTATCTAGAATAGTATAAGCAACCCTGACTTTGCCGTTTGTATTCCACACTAGATTATTAGAAATGTTTGACGATTGTGCCGGTAGGGTATAGTTGATAGGTAGGCTTTCATTAACGGTGGAAATGATAATATTATGTGTAATCACGTTACCTTCAGGCCAAGTATCATGCTGCATGGGTAATGCCAATTCGGGATATTTTGTTTTCCATATAGCGTTTTGGTATGGCACTTCAGTTAGCGATTTTCGGTTGGCACTCCAGTCGTAATTTGGCCAACGTGCATCAATACAAATTGCACAATTTTCAGTATAAAACAGATTGTTTTCAATTCGATGATCACGTCCACCACCCAATTGAATAGCTTTAGCACCCGCTTTGTTAAAAATATTGCCTATGACGCTAAAACTGCTGACACCATCATCCAGGTACAAACCCACGGCGCCATGCTTAGTATATTTAAAGGCGAGGGTTTGTGGATCAACGCTTTGTAGTCCATAACCTTCAATATCATGAATACTGTTAGAACGAATGATATTGCCTCGATTTGTCCAGTTACGACCACTGTATATTGCGCCACAATCAGAAGACTGTTCGCAAATATGACTAAGCTCATTATTTTCAAATAAATGATCGTTTCCATTGATGGCTGTGCCTGTGCCAGGTAGATTTTCAATCAGATTATGTGTAAATCGATTACCCACGCCTGTAGTTGTGATAGCTGGAGTGAAAGCAAAAAAGTGTCTACCAAGATGATGAAAATGGGTATTATGGATCAAATTATTAGCGGGTTTAAGTGTGGCACGATCACCACCATTTATGGCTATTCCCATTCCGCCAGTATCGTGGATACGACTGTTGCTAATTGTCAATTCAGTGCAATTTTGAGTATCCAGCGCTGATAAGTCCACAGCATTAATTTCGATATTATCAAATGTTATATGGCTAGCATCTGTAATGAGGATAGGAATACCTGTAGTATAACGAAAATTAAGATTTTGGAAGTCCAGAAAATGTGCGCCTTTGATATTGATAAGATTGGCTAAAGAAGAGGCGACAATCACTTTTGGTGTAGTGCTTTGTTCGGGTGGTATAAATAATATTTTAGCGTTTATCTGATCGTAGTACCATTCGCCTGGGACATTGAGTTCTGATTGAATATTTTCTAGATAAAATCTTTCACCACTAATAATTGGATAAGTTGTATTTTTAGCTAGATTGATTTGATTTAAATGGCTATCGACAGACGTTACGGGTATGTACTCGTCAAACCAGTCATTACCAGCAAAAATATGTACCTGAATTTGTTCGCTATTGTTTACATCAGGTAGTTGTTCATGGCTGGTATAACTGTTTTTTTCAGTTAAAGGATGTTTAATATGAGCCCATCCACTATCTGGCCAGCGCGCCAGTTGTAAGCAATTTTGGTCAACGTATAGGTTGAATGTAGGAATAGTGATGTTTTTAATGGTTTCTTTGTTGGGGCTACTTTCTGGTAAATGTATACCGGCAGCTGTACAACTCCAAACTGTTTGGTTTTCTGCAGAACAGTTTGATAATGCAATACCACCACTAATAATAGTATCGGTTGTTTCTGCTTTCCAAATGATCTTTCTCTCAGCAAAACCCGTGTCTCGTACATCAAAAGTTAGCGGTTTTGCTAATTGATAGGTACCTGAAGCAATATGAACTGTTACTGATTCTTTAAATTGGCCATTGGTTTTTAAGTCACGAATGGCTTGTTGGGCACGCGCCAAGGTTTGAAAAGGTCCATTTGTATTACTTGAATCAGGAATTGGGCTAATACCCGTTGCTTGATCGTTGCCTAGTGGTGATACATAGAAATCTTGTGCTGATACGGTAACACTGAAGCAGAAAGTGATGACTAAAAGGTAATTTTTAGAGTTCGACATAGATTCTCACTTCACATCCTTTGACGTTGTTTAAATGATGTATCAGAATATGTTTGGAGTAAATTCAGGCACTAGTTGTTTTAATAGTATTAATAGGGCGTTTTGGTCGCGATGTTGACAGGCAAGCACCAAATCTTCTATTAGAATAGACCATTCAGTATTTTCATATAATCTGGCTTTAGCCAAGTGTAGTTTTTCATGGCTAGTCGCTAATAATTGTTCTTGATCATGGAACAATTCTTCATATAATTTCTCACCAGGTCGCAGGCCAACGTATTTTATCTCAATATCTTTGTCGGGCAGTTTACCGCTTAAACGAATCATTTGTTCGGCAAGATAAGCAATTTTGACTGGTTCTCCCATATCCAATACAAATACTTCGCCGCCTTTACCGATGGTTTCTGCTTGCATGATTAATTGGCAGGCTTCTGGAATGGTCATAAAGTAACGGATAATATCTGGATGCGTAACTGTTACAGGCCCACCCGCTTTAATTTGTTCGCGAAATAACGGTACCACACTTCCAGCTGAATCTAACACATTACCAAAGCGAACAGTAGTAAAACGGGTATTTCCGCTAAGATTCATGTGTTGACAAAGAATTTCAGCGGCGCGTTTAGTTGCTCCCATCACATTGGTTGGATTGACCGCTTTATCGGTAGAGATTAAAACAAATCGTCCTACACCAGAAGCTAAGGCTGTTTCTGCAATAATTTTAGTGCCAATCAAATTATTATGTACTGCTTCTCGGGCTTGTCCTTCTAATAAGGGTACATGTTTATAGGCAGCTGCATGAAATATGATGTCTGGATGATGTTGGCGAACAACATGTTCGACTGATAGCCGATCTGTAATATCACCAAGTACCGTATGATGTTGGATATTTGGAAAAAGTCGAGTGAGCTCTGCGTCAATTTTGTATAAATTAAATTCGCATTGATCGAATACAATTAAGCTGCGGGGTAAAGTTTTTGCCAATTGTCTACAAAGTTCAGAACCAATTGAGCCGCCGCCACCAGTTACCAGTATGTCTTTACCTTGTAGATGGGTTTTGATGGCTAGCCAATCGAGTTGAACTGGGTCACGTCCCAGTATATCCGCTATGGATACGCTACGAAGATTGGCTTTTGTGACCGCACCGCTTAATAATTCTTTTACAGAAGGCAGGGTTTGAAACGGTACTGGACTATTCTCACAGATTTCAACAATGCGGCGCATTTGGGTATCCGTCGCAGAAGGAACTGCAATAAGCATAACTTCAATATCCCATTGTTTAACTAATTCGGGTATTTGCGAGATGTTGCCTACAACACGTATGCCGCGAATTTCTCGGTTAATTTTATTCGGCGAATCGTCGACAAAAATAATTGGTATATAACCACTATTGCGGTTGGATAAGAGGTCTCTGACCAATAAATCTCCAGCAGAGCCTGCACCTACAATCAACGCCCGTTGTCCAGTGCATTGAAGAAATAACCGCTCTTTCCAAAATCGATAGACTAAGCGCGGAACACTTAGAAAAGTCAGTAAAGTGAGTGCATATAAAGGCAAAACCGAACGAGGTACGCCTTGCAGACGGTTATAAAGAAACAGACTACTGGCAATTAAGAAAACACCCACGAGTACTGAATTACCAATACGTATCAGATCGGGAAGTGAAGAAAATCGCCATACACCACGATACAACCCAAAATACCAGAATTGACTAACTTGAAGACCTATCACTGCGGGTAAAATAAGTGTGGCAGAATAAAAATATTCATCCGGTATAGTTTGCAGGTTAAAGCGAAGCCAGTAGGCACCAAACCAGGCAAGGGGGATCATACATATATCATGCAGAAAAATAGTTGTACGTGAGCGGAACTTAAATTTCATGAGTACTAGCGGCTTGACCCGCTTTAAAATGATGGGCTATAGCAAATAAGGGCAGGTAGGCAATAAATATACCCAACAAGGCTGCCGTGGGATGTAAAAAAACCAGCCATGAGATAGGGAGTAACCAGAGTAAATTAATAGCCCAGCACATTTTTAATACAGTGAGATGCCCGTGCAATTTAGCAACACGTTGATAAGTGTGTGAACAATGGGCAGAATACCATTTTTGTCCGGTTTTGATGCGCACCAGTAAAGTATAACTGGCATCGACAATAAATAAGCCGAACAGAATTAAACCGCAATATAACAACACTGCCAGTTGTTGTGAGGCCAGCAAAATTAGTATACCCAATACCAGTCCAAGAAATCCGCTGCCGACATCACCCATGAAAATACTGGCTTTTGGCCAGTTCCAGATTAAAAAGCCCAAAGCTGCGGCGGTTAAGCTGATTGAAACCATGAATAATGAAGTATCGATATTTAGTAAATAAGCGGCAAGCGCGGCACTAACGAAAACAGCTTCCGAGGCAGCAATTCCGTCTGTACCATCCATGAAATTAAATAAATTTAATATCCAAACAAGTGCAATTACTAGGGGTATATAGCTCAACCAACCCATAATTAAGGTACTACTACCAAGTAAACTGGCAAACGGTTCGGGTATCAAAAGTAAAGGTAAGCCATTAAAAAAATACAAGGCTAAAAATGCACTACATAAGTGAGTCAAAAAACGCCAACGGGAAGCTATAGGTGTGTGGTCGTCACAAAAACCAATAACTGCGACTAGAAGAGTTGCACTAAATGAATAAAACCACGCGCTACTAATCTGTGCGGTTAAAAATAAATACACACAAGCAGAATAAAACACCAAGACTATAGCCAGACCACCACCGCGAGCTGTGGGTGTGCTGTGAGAACTGCGTTGATTAGGGATGTCGAGTACATTGCGCGCAACAGCATAATAACGAATCAGGCGCGTAAGCAACAGACTAATGATAAATACAAACAGAAAATGGATTAGCACATTAGATTAAGTTTAGATAACGAATGATGTCAGGTAATGATTCTGAGAGGGTGTGTCGTGGGCTAAATCCCAACTCACTAGTAATTTTAGCAGACGAATAGCTAGCCGAACCGGATAATTTTAGTAAGGCATCACTATCAAACACAAAACGTCTAGCGGTAACACGACTGATCATGTCCCCAGTTTTTGCTAACAGACGTAAAACCTCAAACGGGATTGCCCAATGTCTGCTAGGTTTACCTAATGCAGCACGTATCCAGTTGTAAAGTTGTCGGCTTGAATAATTTTGTTGATCGGTAATGATGTATATTTGACCACTAGCCTGTGTTTTTTGCGAAGCTAATAATGCTGCAGAAACCACATCATTAACATGTACCATTGAACGACGATTGTTAAATTCGGGTAGCGGCGGGAAAAAACCACGTTGAATAGCATTTATCATCTTGGGTAAATTGCCTTTGCGGCTATTGCCGTAAACCATGCTGGGGCGTATTACAACCGGATGGGGTATGTAACCACCGTGTAATACCAGTTGTTCTGCTGCATATTTGGAGCGTCCATAAGGAGTATCGGCAGGCGGATTTACCGATTCATCCATCGGTTGTTGCAGACTGTCACCGACAGCTTTAACGCTACTGAAATAAACAAAATGCTGCACACCTGCTTGTTGAGCTGCTTCCAGTAATTTACGGGTAGCTTCGGTGTTGATTTGGAAGTATTCGTGTTCATCTTGCCGTGTTTCTGCTAAGGCGTGGGCTTTTCCTGCCAGATGGAAAATAGTATCAATGCCCGCACATAGCTCTGTTGGACAGGGGTCTACAGCTAGATCCAAAACCCAATTTTTAGAGCCAAAATCGCAGGGCTGTCGGGTTAAGGTAGTAAAATCTCGAGATAAGTTTTGTAATGTGTGTGCAAGCTGAGAGCCTATGAAACCATTACAACCTGTAATAAGTACTTTATGCATGTAATTGTTCATAGATGGCCAGCGTTTCTCGATTGACTTGCTCTGTAGAGTAGCCATTGATTGCTATATTTCGCCCGTTTTCCCCCATTTCTAAACGTAATCCAGAATTTGAGATTAATAAGTTTAGTGTATTTACTAAGCTGTCTATGGATTTTGGGGGTATTAAATAACCATTTTCTGCATTGTGCACAATTTCTCTGCAGCCTGGTATATTTGTGGTAACAATGGGGAGGCCTGAAGCGGCTGCTTCAATTAATACTCTTGGAAGTCCTTCTGCATAGGAAGGTAGACAGATGATATGTGCTTGGCTGAAAACGGATGGCATATCGTCCTGATGCCCCCACCATTCTATACAGCCTGCGTTTTGCCAGGCAATTAATTGATTTTCTCCTATTGATTCAGGATTTTGCGTATCAGGAGCGCCAACCAGAACAAAACGAGCATTAATCGTATTTTTATTAATTATTTTAGCCGCCTCAACAAATTCTCCAACGCCTTTATCCCACAGCATGCGTGACGCTAAAATAACAATGGGTAAACCATCCGGTTTTTTAGTTGGCACAAATTGTTGCATGTTGACACCGGCACCACGAATTAGACGCGTGTGTTCAAGTTTGATAATTCCTTTGTTGGCAAAAAATGCTCTATCATCAGGATTTTCAAAAATAGCAATACTATTGATTGGATTCAATAGAAAACGATAGGCTAATAAAATCAGGGGTTTTAAAAGTCGGGCTTTTAGTTGTTTAGAACTAAAAACATAACCCAAACCAACTGGAGCATTAACTATATAAGGTACACCTGCAATTCTAGCTGCAAGACTGCCATATAGAATTGGTTTTAATGCCACTTGATGAACAATTTGTGGACGTTCCTGACGATATAAGGTGACCAGTTTTTTAATTAGTTTAATTTCATTAAAGGGATTTATTTTACTGCGATCGATAACCAGCGGAATAAGATTAATACCCTGATCTAAAATGATTTGTGCATGCTTATTAACACGGGTTAATACTGAAACTTCATATCCAGCATTTTTTGCAGCAACAGCTCTATCCAGAAAATGGGAACAAAAAAACCAATCTTCTGTAACAAAGTAAATTAATTTCATTTTTAATTTATGATTGTGTAGCTCTAAACACTGATTTTGCGAAAAATAACACTGATCCAAACAGCCATTTAATTTTACCGGAGCGCATAAAGGTCTCAAACAGAGTGGAAGCTACGTGAATATAGGCTAGACGTGAACGCCGAGCCTTGCTTTGGATAGGTATACGATAGCCAATGAGTGTTTCCGGTATGTTAGCAAAAATTAAATTTTTCTTTTCTGATAAACGTAACCATAGATTATAGTCTTCGCCACCACAATTGCCAAAATATTCACCTTCTTTAATAATGTTAAGGAGTCTTCTGTACACTACAAAAAATAAACAAATAGGATAAGCTAAATCTATCACTAATCTTATTCACTCAAAAGCAATAAAACTGGGGAGCGAAATGGAATTAAGCGATGGGGCAAGAGGAACTTGCAAAACTCTCGAATTGAAATCAGAGCAAGTAAGTTTTGACACAATTAGCGCCATTTTTTCGAGTAAACTTCACTTTCGATGAGAAGTCGTAAATGTTGTAATTTTAATAAAATTTAATGCGTAGCTAACTATTTAAATCCTTTAGTGATTCTTCGTCTGATTAAAATCAGTATCTGATTGGGAACCTTAATGTCAAACATTAAGCCGAACATAACCTTAGCATGACTGTTTTTCCGCCCACTCTTCCTCCAAATTAATCTTTTAATCGTTCATTAACGTGTCGACAACGTTTATTTTTAGTATCCGTCCAGCCGTCCCATCTAGCTAAATAGAGTCAAAAATATCATCCTTAGTGTTTTTCTAAGGAGATTAAGCAATGAGTTTACCCAGTAAGTGGATTAGTCATATTGAAAACTGGCAGCGCAGCGGTCTAAAGCAAGTCGATTATTGCCAGCAACAGGGGCTTAACTATAATACGTTTTCAGCACGCTTGTGTGATTATCGAAAGCGGTTCGATCAATCGCTACCTGCCTTGATTCCAGTTCAGGTACAAGGTGCGGGTAAAGCATCTGATGCTGACAGAGCAATTATATTAAAGCATAGCAAAGGCCATCAGCTCGATTTACCCGTGTCTACTTCAGCCTTATGGTTGGCAGAGTTGCTGCGATGCCTGGATTGATTTCCTGTCCGCCGCAAATTTGGTTAGCCGTCATGCCTGTGGATATGCGTCGAGGTATTGATGGTTTGTCATTCATTGTACAACAAGCGCTAGGCCATTCGCCGTGCGCTGGTTCCGCGTTTGTGTTCCGCAATCGGGCGGGTAATCGTTTGAGATTATTGGTTTGGGATGGCGCGGGAGTCTGGCTATGTCAGCGGCGTTTGCATCAGGGCAATTTTGTTTGGCCCAAGTCAACGGCGGTGAATTATTCGATGAGTCAGGAGCAATGGCAATGGTTAATAGCCGGTGTTGATTGGCAACGATTGTCGGCGATTCCGCAGGCGCATTGGCAGGTTTGAATTCGATTTCATAGCCTTAAAATACGATAAAAAAACAGTGAGGATATTGTGAAATACACCTGTATTTACAGTATGTTAAAGGGTTTTTTATTGTATAATATATCCCATGAAATCGCTGACTGAACTTGATCATTTAAACCTTGATCCCACGACTAAAACGCAGGTGGCCGCTTTACTGCAATCATTACTGGAGCAAGCCGAACGCGATACCGCTCTGTTGCAATCTAAAGACGCACTCATCAAAGCAAAGGATGCCGCCATTATAGCCAAAGACTTCAAAATCGAAGCCTTGACGCATGAAGTGGCCTATTACCGCCGTATCCGCTTTAGCGTTAAAAGCGAATCCCTTTCGCCCATGCAACGGGATTTGTTTGAGGAAACCTGGAATACCGACATGTCCGCGATTGAAGCGGAACTCGAACAACTGAAAGACGATCAGCCCTGCGAAACAGTAGCCAAACCCAAACGTCCGCGCGCAGGCCGCCAACCGTTACCCGCTCATTTACCCCGCATTGAACATCGTCACGAACCCCAGTCATGCGCCTGTGGTCAATGTGGCAAAGATTTAGTCAAAATCGGTGAAGACATTACCGAGCAGTTAGACGTTGAACCCGCTAAGTTTTTTGTTCACCGTCATATTCGCCCACAATACGCCTGTCGCGTTTGCGAAACCATCACAGCCGAACCGATTCTACCCGCCGTTATCGATGGCGGCATGGCGGCCATCGGTTTACTGGTTTGGGTGATGATTAGTAAATTCCAAGATCATCTGCCTCTCTATCGTTTGGAACAGATTGCAGCGCGTGACCAGGTGATTCTTTCTCGCTCGACCTTGGCAGACTGGGTGGGACGCATCGGTGTGACCTTACGGCCTTTAGTGGATCGTCTGATCTGGCATCTCTTGCAAGGCAATACCCTTCATGCGGATGAAACGCCGGTGTCACAGCTTGAACCTGGCAAAGGCAAAACCCGCAAAGCCTATCTGTGGGCTTACCGCAGCAATGATCTGGATGACGTGCCACGCATGATCGTTTTCGATTACCAAACGGGGCGGGGTGGCGAACATGCCCGCCACTTTCTGGGCGATTGGCAAGGCCATTTGATGGTCGATGACTATAGCGGCTATAAGGCGTTGTTCTCAAGCGCAGGCTGCACCGAGTTGGCTTGTCTGGCGCATGCGCGTAGAAAATTCTTCGATCTGCATCAAGCCAATCAAAGTGCGATGGCTTACGAAGCGTTGCAACGTATTAACATTCTTTATACAATCGAAGCCGAAGGTAAAGAGATGACTGCAGCAGAGAGGAAACAATTACGCCAAGAAAAAAGCCTACCGCAACTTAACGCTTTTCATGCATGGCTACTGCAATCGCGGATCAATACCGCCAACGGCGGTGCTTCGGCTAAAGCTATCGACTATACCTTAAAACGATGGCCTGCACTGATCCGCTATGCTGAAACAGGACATCTACCGATAGACAATAATCCAGTCGAAAACTGTATACGACCCATTGCCCTTGGAAAAAATTATGCTCAGTCAGTTATTATGCTGAGTTTACCTGTAACTATGCGGAAAGCCGCGTAACAATTAGGCTTTCAGCGCAATAGAGCTGTTTTTTAACTCAACATAATAAATTGGTGGTTTTATGTAGTTCCTCTTGCTTTCATCAGGAATACATCATGCCTACCAAAATTCAACCAACGGGATTATCCCGCCTAGCCTTGCTCGTCGATGCACCGCTTAGCTGCATTGCCACCCCATACATTGAAGCATTACAAAAACAGCAATATGCCAAACATACTATTGAACTTTACCTTAAATGTATTATTCGTTTTAGTTGCTGGCTAAAAACAGAAAACCTAGATTTATCAAGTGTCACACCTAAACTGATTGACCACTACCTTAATGATTTAATGTTGCTGTACCCAGCAACGGTAGATGCCCGCTACTTCATTAGAATGGACAGAGCAGCTTTAAGGTGTTTGCTAATTCTTTTGCCTAAACAGCAGGTACAAATCACAAAAAAACCGATAGAAGCAGAACTTGATCGATTTTCTGATTATCTGCTTAACATTTGCGGGATTTCGCCACAGACCTGTGTAAATCGTCGCCAGCATATTTGCGCCTTTCTTAAACATCGATTTGACACAGCTCCACCTGATATTTCTCAGATTTCCGGTGACGATATTGATGCCTTTTTTCAACACCTAGCTTTGAAGTGGCAGCCAGCATCGCTTAGAGAGGTTAGCTCAAGCGTACGCAGTTACCTGCGCTTCCTCGCCTTGCAGGGGAAGCACATTTCTGTATTGCTGGCTTTTATTCCAAAAATTTCATCCTGTTCGCATGCGACACTACCCAAGGTGCTAACTGACATCCAAGTCGATGCTTTTTTAAAGGCATTCGATTGTTCTTATCCGGTCGGTATGCGCGATTATGCCATAGCTCGCTGCTTGCTCGACCTGGGTT
This sequence comes from Methylomonas sp. AM2-LC, assembly GCF_039904985.1. Classification (NCBI taxonomy): domain Bacteria; kingdom Pseudomonadati; phylum Pseudomonadota; class Gammaproteobacteria; order Methylococcales; family Methylococcaceae; genus Methylomonas; species Methylomonas sp. AM2-LC. The sequence goes on along the minus strand of NZ_CP157005.1, from coordinate 247,505 downwards.
TACGCGGTCAAGAAACAGCCTATTTAACGCTGGATTCTGTGGATTGGCGTAACGCAACGCTGACCATCAATATTAACAAGAGCAAGCGAGTACAGCAATTGCCACTTTCCACTTCAACTGGGCAAGCAATCGCTCAATATCTGTTCGCAGGCCGACCACAGACAACCAGTCGAATCCTGTTTATTCGGCATAGAGCCCCTTTTAATCAACCGTTAGGTGTACCTGCCATCCGCAGCGCGATGAATCGTGCATTTGTTCGTTGCGGTTTACGAAGTCAATTTTGCAATACCCATGCTCTACGGTCAACAACTGCGACACGACTACAAAAGGCAGGAGCATCCATTAAGGAAATTGCGGATTTACTAAGACATCAAAGCCTTGATACCGCAAAGACGTATGCCCGAGTTGACATTGAGCTTTTGCGTACTGTGGCGTTACCTTGGCCAGGGAGTTGCTCATGAAATCCAATTTCTGGAAGTTGCGGGTCGAAGCTTATTTAGTACATCGCCACAGTCTAGGTTATAAACTATCCATTGATGAAACCGTACTTAATGGATTTGCCCGCTACGCTGATGATCAGGGCGATCAGTATTGCCTGACGTTAGAACTTGCCGTGCAATGGGCTCGCCAATCGAAACGAAGTCAACCCATCACTTGGGCGCGCCGACTTGAAGTTCTACGTGGATTTGCTCGATTCTGTTTGCGGATTGATCCCGCTACGGTGATTCCACCAATAGGATTATTCGGCCCTGCCCATCGGCGACTTATTCCGCATATCTATACAGAAGCCGAACTCATTGCGCTGCTCAATGCAACTGATAATCTCGTTTCTCATCACGGCTTACGTCCCGCCACCTGTCGAACTGTTTTCGGTCTATTGGCTTCAAGTGGATTACGCATATCCGAAGCGACATCGCTAACTTGTAGTGAGGTTGATCTTGATGATGGCGTGCTTTATATCCATGAGACCAAATTCCTGAAAAGTCGCTGGGTTCCGTTACATCCAAGCACCACCCAATCACTAATCGACTACGCCAAGCTACGTAATCAAATCATATCTCATCCAGCCTGCAATCGTTTTTTCTTGTCTGACGAAGGACAGCCCATTAAACGGGCAAATATTATGTATGCCTTGCATTCGATTTGCCAAGAATTTGGCTGGAAGCCTCGTGGAGATTATGTACATCATCGACTACATGATTTTCGACATACATTCATTGTTCATAGCATGTTGCGATTTTACCAGCAAGGTATTGATGTTGACCACGCCGTGCTTGCTTTATCAACTTATGTTGGACATGCGCGAATCAGCGATACCTACTGGTATTTCACTGGCATTCCAGAACTGATGTCAATCGCAGCGGAACGTTTTGAAAGATATTCGAAGGAGATCAGCAATGAACAGTTTGCTAACTAATCCCGCTGAATTTGCCGCCTTAGTTCAGCGCTTCTTTGTCGAACGATTACTTCAGCAGAGAAATGCCAGCCCCAGAACAATCGCTGCCTATCGTGATACCTTTAGAATGCTCTTATGTTATGTCGAGCGCAAAATAGGTAAATCACCAAACAAAATGGCTTTGATCGATTTTAATGTGGCATTGATACTCGACTTCCTGGCATACCTTGAATCGGAACGCCACAATACGATAAGAACACGAAATGCTCGTTTGGCGACTATACGAGCTTTTGCACATTATGTGTCGCTACAATGTCCAGAGGCCATGCAGTTGACTCAACAAATCCAGGCGATTCCGATGAAGCGCTTTGAAAAACCTATGTTAGGCTTTCTATCTCGTGAAGAAATTCAGGCTTTGCTGGAAGCGCCCGACGATCAAACTTGGTATGGGTATCGGGATCGCATTTTGTTGATTTTGCTTTATAACACTGGAGCTCGGGTGTCTGAGTTAATTGGTATTCGAGTGGCAGACGTTGAGTTAACCATTTCACCTTCGGTACGTCTACATGGTAAGGGCCGCAAGCAACGCACTGTACCATTATGGAAAGATACCGCCACCAAAATACGTCAGTGGCTGCTGTATGCCAAGTTAAATCCAGAGCAATCATTAGTGCCAACACGCAAAGGCTTACCAATGACTAGATCCAATGTGGCTGAGCGAATTGCATTAGCGGTCAGCTCGGCAATAAAGCATTGTCCTCAGTTACAAGGTCGAAAAGTAACGCCACATACACTCCGCCACACTACAGCCATGCACTTACTACAAGCAGGTGTAGACATTACCATTATCGCTTTATGGTTGGGTCATGAAAACCCAGCAACTACCCATGGATATATTGAGGCTGACCTATCTATGAAAGAACGTGCTTTGTCGACAATAGCTCTGCCACCTGAAATTGGGCAGGTGCGCTATCATCCATCTGATGACCTTCTAAAGTTTTTGGAGAGCCTATAAAATTATGCACAGTCGGTAGCGCAGTAAGTATTGTGTGCTGCCGACTTTCGATAAATACTCAGCATAATAACTGACTGAGCATAATTTTTTTTATGCAAAGCTTTGCATAAAAAAAAGAACTGGTTGTTTACCGGTTCAGAACGAGCCGGTAAACGCGCGGCTGCCATTCAAACCTTGTTAGGTACAGCTAATCTGAATGGACTTAATCCGGCCGAATGGTTAAGGGGGACTTTGGAAAAATTACCCACATGGCCTAATAACCGTATCGACGAATTATTGCCTTTAAGTCCAGAGTGGATTGCGAACATTAAACTCAATCCGCCGAAAAAATCTACGTGGTAGCGTTATGCGCATACTATTTTTCGCCGTCATTTCATTTTTGAGTTCCTGATTTCCAAGCGATTTTGTCGCAACCCTTACCAAGGGAAATTGACAGATTTATTTGATTAGTGATTTTCTAAATACTCTTTTAGTAAAGTCAGAGGTTGAGAAGGCTGTTTCTTATGAATTCAAAAGCCCAACTTACTGTTGATATAATTTTCAAAATCGCTCAAGGTGAGATAAAAATTATCAATGCTTCCATGCTGTTAAATAAATCACGTCGAACAATTTAACACTATTTGGAACGGTAACAGAAAATACAATGGCTTTTCCTTAATTGACACTCTTCTCGCACCTGCAAGTCTCTGAATAAGGTTTCTACTTTGGGTGATATAGAACACCCTTATTGATATGAGCTGGAGCAAGAGCAATCAGGAAAGTTTTTCGATAAAAGAAATACAATAAAAATAGAATGTTTTTATTCTATTAAACCACAGACTGTTAGGCCCAATTTGAAAAAAACTAAGTAAAAAAAGTTTTAATTTAGTGCCTATAGAAAAGCCACGACCAAATTTTTTATGCAATTCACTCCATCTGTTTACTACATTCGGGTAATTAGCAGCTAGACGAAAATACAATCTCGTAATATGGTCAAATACTACCTGTTGCGCCTCGCCATCAAGCTCTTGTAATAGCTTTGTAAATGCGTAGTCGATATAGTCAATATTTAAGTTAAATATATGCTGTTCACGAGTTTTTATTATTTCATCTATCCATTCTGGTTCTATTTTTATGGACTCTGCTAAAAACTCCCAATATCTGCGTCTAATTTCCTGTGTTTTTATTTGTTGTTGAATAAATGCTTTATTAGAAATTTGTGCTGTGTGTTGCCGATACCATAACAACACCTCAGGAACATTAACCATTACACTGTGATTTTGGGTGGCTCGCACCCATAAATCATAATCCTCAACATTTTCCCATTCGCAATCGTAATATAATTTTTTCGCTAAAGCTGTTTTCATCATCACTGTTGGGTGAGCAAACGCAGATCCAAATAATAATGCCATTTTTATTGCGGAATCTGACTGTGGATGCCTAAGCACTCGGGAATCTTTAGTTCCAAATAATTTGATCCAACTACCACAAATATCAGCCCCTGTTTGCTCTAAATAGAATAATTGTCGTTCAAAACGCTGTGATAAGGCTATATCATCAGCATCCATTCTAGCTATCCATTCGCCATGGGCTAAATCTATGCCTTCATTTAGTGTATTTATAAGCCCGGTGTTGGCGTGGGAAAATATACGAATACGACTATCTGAGTTTTGATAATGTTGTAGAATTGACAAACTGTTATCGGTTGAACCGTCATTAATCGCGATTAACTCAAAGTCAGTATAGGTTTGATGCAAAATGGATTCTATTGCCTCGGCAATATATTTTTCGGCGTTATAGATGGGCAATATTACAGAAATTTTGGGGAGGCTTTGCATAGCGTATTCACAATTTTATCCAGTCAGTTGGCAATAAATCCTTAGTGTCATTATTATTAGCAAACCACTTTTGAGGTGCAATTACCAATTTATTCGGATTGGAGTTTAACCAAGCCCCCCACCAACTAAATGAGCTATTTGCGATAATATGATGCTTACATAAACTCATCAAGCGCATATCATTAAAGCTATCATTACCTGAGTTATGATCAACATAATATGTTTTATAATTAATATTAATATTCTTTTTAACCCAATCGATATCGTCAGAAAAAATAAAGAAAACTGGATCTAATACATGGTTGGCTATGTACTGTATTGCCAAATCGTAATAGTCTAATGAACATACACCATGATTTTTAAGCGTTGCAGGATTGCTTACGTAATCTCCTCGGCGTACATGTAAACTAATTGCATTAACTTGTTTTATCTGATCTGCGAATTCGGCATTCTTATTAACTAACGGTATTTTATATGTAAAGTCAGCACGAATTTCTGTAGTGTACTTTTGAAAATATTGAAAAGATTGCCAGTAACCCGATAAATAACATTTTTTTGGAATAGAGTTTATTTCAGGCCAGTATTGAAAATACGGTTCAACGACAAAATTATTTTTTCGGAAAGCACTCATATAAGGGTGCAATAAAATATTTCTGATTCTAGATGGAGACTGCCAGCCCAATACACTTTTAAAATCTAATTCAGTAGCTAGTTCAATTTTGCATGAAAATAATCGATCTAGTTCAAACCCCTGATGTAGAGTATAAGAAGAAAATCCTGAAATATCTAATAAAGTAGGTTCAGCAAGTTCCAATGCTAAAGCTCGGCAAAATGCATATTGAAACATTTGATTGCCAAGGCCACCGATAAGATTGACAATAATCATTTACCAAATTTTTTTATTAAAATATATTGTATTAATAAGAGTATATGCATATTATAAATATGCTTGTTTAGATTAGTAGACTTTTCAAGTCGGATCCTTCAACATCTAAGGAAATTAAGTAAAGTATACCATTTACTGACTTAATTTGGATTTGAATGTTCAAAATTTTTAGCCTTATTTAGTGAAATTATTCATCGATGGGTTTTTCATTATCTTTCACCATGCTCTTTTCGAATTAAAGTAGTAACCGAACGTTTTCAGTGCGTTTTATAAAAATTCTACCGCCTATCGAAACTTTAGTGATTTAATATGAATATTCCTTTTTAGTAGGTTTCTGCCTAAAGGAGTAACTAAAAATGCAACGATAATTCCTAGTATTGCTGCAAGTAAAATATCGATAATATTAACTATTGGTTGATTAATACTAGGAACTGGCATTACATAGTAAAGAGCACTAATTGCTGCAAAAATACTAAGCAATGGCAGAACAATGTCTTTTTGATACCAGCTCCACATTTCATTTGGAAGCAATCTACTATGCATAATTGGTATAGTTACAACGATATAGACAATGTTTAGAATGATCCAAATAATAGGGGTTGCTTTGACTCCATAGATAGGCACTGTTATATATACGGCTGGTACCAAAATCAATATTGATATGAAATTTGTAGTTAAGTTAAGTTTAGTCCAGCCGTAAGCAAGTTGCAAAAAATAAGGTATTTGCAGCATACCATTTAATAAATAACCTACTACCAATAAAGATACTAAAGGCGCAACTGCCTTTGCTGTAGACTCGTTATTCATCCAAAGTAGTAATACGTTTTCTGAATAAAAAGCGAGCACTATTGCTGTTGGAGCAACAACCATCGAGAGCATTTGTGATAATTTGTGATATGTTTTAATCAAAGTTTGACTATCACCACGTTCAATCAATAATACAAATTGCGGATATGCGGCATTCGTAATGGCACCCATCAATATATACAATCCACCAGCCAAAGTTATAGCTAAATTATAATAACCAAATTCAGCAATGGGTAAAAGTTTGGATAACAATAGTTTATCAACTTGGGTAAGTAAAAGTGCTTGCAACGAATTTGCACTCATACCTGCTGCAAATTTCCAAACATGTTGCAGTGAATCTATACTAAAATAAGAAGGCTTATCAGATTTTGGCAGTAAAAAATGCATTTTAACAGCCAATACTATCGCCTCAATAGCAGCAAGTACGCTTTGAAAAATTAAGAATGCAAAAACAGTTGGAGAAATCCACGCCAAAACGCCTACTGCCCCTAAACCACGCACGGTAGCAAATAGGGCGCTAGTGTAATTAAGCCATACCTGCTGTTGAAGACCCATAATAGCCCCACGGTATAGTCCTGAAAACCAGCGTAAAACAATAAATACGCCTGATAAAGACAATGCATTTGCTACCACGGATGCATTAAGCGTTTCAATTTGCAACCAATTAATGGTTATCCAATCACTAACCAAAAGCAAGCCAATCAACACAGTTATGGCTATGAATATATAGATTATCTCCAGTGAACGAACAAAATTTCGAATTTTCTGTGAGTCGTACGCACCTGCATCAAATCGAGCCATTTCACGACTTAGTGTAGGTGTAATACCCATGTCCAAAAGGAATAGCCAAGTTTGCAGCATGGTAAACACACCAATCAAACCATAGGCTTCAATGCCAAGATAATGAACGTACAAGGGCGTAAAAACAATTCCCATAAGAGAACTCCAGCCACTTCCAATATAGTTGGAAATGATATTCCGTTTCACGCTACTCATTAAGGCATACCATTTTCTTGGGTACGTTAAAAATTAAAAAAATATGTATGTCAGTCAAAATAATAAGTCAGTTACTAGAAGTAAGATCATAATTCTTTTCTAATTCACTATTCATATTATATTTTTAATAAATTGGCGAATCTGAAAGTATGGAATTCTTGGTAAAAATAGTTGTAACCGATTTATTGTTGTTTGTTTATTTTTAGCGATTGGATTGCCATTTCCATCTCGAAAAACATGCTCAAGTTTACCCAACATGACTGATTTGCGATAGTTTCGCCAATTTTCATTATAAATCCGTAAATAACGATTATTTTTTTCACTAATCTGGGCTTGATTGGGGTGTGTACGACCAAAATTGGCTAAAACAGGTTGATAACTGGAAATATAGCCTAAACGATTAAACTCGAAATGAAAGCGTAAAATTGGATCAATGTCATTCAAAGTTGGAAACTCTGAGCTGGGCCCCATTAACTGTTTGAAAACCTCCATACGCACACAATAATTTAACTCTGGTAAATACGAGGCTTCCAAACCGTATTGTAACCATAATTGGGATAAACGCCCTTTTTCCTGCTCTTCCTGAAAAGGGAATTGCACCGGATAGGTAATTGCACCTAGTGTGCCTTCACTACCCATGGCCGCACTGCCACCAAATACGAGCGATACCTGTGAATCTTGATCTAAGATCGTAGCTGCCCGTTTGAACCAATCTCTGGAAAGATAGCCGTCGGTCGAGGTCGTTACCATGACGTAACGGCCCCGTGCTGCATTTAACGCGCGAAGCAAGCCCTCTTCACGGCATGTATCTTGCCCCGTCACCAACTGAATAAACGGATATTGACGAATAATGTCAAGGGAGGAGTCCGTAGAACCGCCATCGGCTATCAGAAATTCAAAATTGTCGAATTTCTGAGCTAGTACCGATAGTATGGTGTCTTCGATATATTTTTCATGATTTCTATTTATGCAAATCACTGATATATCAGGATGCTCAGCGGGCAGACATTTAAGATCAAATACAAAATTACTCACACAGCATTCCTCTCTTGGCGATTACGAACGGATGGGTTTTTCTAAACTAAACAGGAGACCAGACTATAATTGAATAACCCTCTATAAACAGACTGCCAATGTAAGTACGTTGAGCTTTGTGAATTTTAATTTGCCCGATTTGTTCGAGCTGTCGCAATCCATCTAAAAAGCCGTTGAGATAATTACGCTTTTTAAAATAAGCCACCGATAAATAATCTATCAGTTTGCTTTCATCCAGCAATTCCGCTATGGGTTCTATATGAATACACAGTTTTGGGCGGTTTTTCAGCAAATAGTTTAAAAATGGTTCCCAGCGTGAACCGATTTGTTCTAAAGACGCCACGGTATACACAACGGCATTTTCTGCCAACTGAAAATCCTGATCGGGATTAAAATAATCGAAACGATGACCATGTATATCCGGGTCGATTTGATGCCGGGCTAAGTTTTCGATGATACGTTGCGAGGCTACTGTCCAATCAAGCCCATAGAGACTAGCTTGTTCATTTACACCCCTAGCCCGCAGTAAGTTATGTCCAGTGCCGCAGCCGAATTCATAAATCGCACTGGCCTGACGTAAATATTTATCAAATAGCCAGTCTAAAATAATCGCTAATGAATGACACTCAAACTTTTCAGAGATCGGCCGGATAAAATCACCGCGCCAGCGGATAGCTCCATATTTATTAAAGTATTTCGGCACAATCAAGTCGATATTACCTGGATTGTGTAAAATCAATTCCAAATTCTCTCCCCAGCCTAATTCCCATTGGTCAAGCCTATGTTCACCCGATTGCAATAAATTTGGATCTAGTAAGGTTTCCACTACTTTTATCAACAAGCCTTCTTTTTCAGCTGGCGAAAACTCAGTGTATTCAAACGCATATGCGCGAATGCGCTCCTCTACATAAGCACTGAGAAGTTCACCAAAAGCAGCTGCAAAATCGGCCACTGCCAATGATTTAATCGGGGGATTTGTCTGCGTATTTACCATGCAATTACAACCTTACATTTGGGTAATGGCTTAAGAACCAATCGATCGTGCGTTCTATCCCTTCTTCGAGAGGCGTCCACTTAAAATTGGGTAAGTAGCTATTTAGCTTGCTGGCATCTGAGGGTTTGCGGTATTGCCCATCTGGTTTCTCTGCATCGAACAGCAGATTACCTTGAAAACCTATTTTTTTGGCTACAATTTCTACCAGTTCTCGGATGCTAACTTCAATACCCGAGGTAAAAATAATCGGTGTATCGTCGGAATAATTTTCTAACGCCCACAGCGTTAATCGGGCAATATCCTCGGAGTAGACAAACTCACGTAAGGGTTTGCCACTACCCCAGACTATCAGGTCGGTACCTTGCTGTTTGGCTAAATAAGTACGATGGATCAACGCAGGGACTACATGCCCTTCGGTCAGACTAAAGTTATCATTAGGACCATAAATATTGGTTGGAATGGCGACGATATAATTACAGTTCCATTCTTTGCGATAGGCGCTACTTTGTACTTCTAACATGCGTTTGGCATAGGCATAGCCAAAATTTGACGGATGCGGTGGCCCATTATGTAGGTCTTTTTCGTTGAGTGGATAGATGCATTTATCGGGAAACACACAGGTAGACATAAACGAAATCAGTTTTTTACTACCTGCTATTCTAGCGCTTTCCAGTACATTAGTATTGATCAGGATGTTGTTGCGAAAATACTCACCGGAGTGAATTAAATTGCCACCAATACCACCTACTTGAGCCGCCAAATGAATCACATTCTCAGGAGCCAAGGCTTTAAAATGTGCTTGTGTTGCCACAAAATCGGTTAAATTCAGCGTTTCTCGGCTCAAATAAGTCGTATTTGGTTGGTTTAATTGCCGCAGGGCGTACCCTACCAAGCCGTTAGCGCCTGTGACTATGGTTTTGGTCATTAATGAGTTTCCTTCACTTACAATTCTGTAGTATTTAGAGCTTTCTGCCATTCGATGGTGCGGGCCAGACCCTCAGTGAAAGCAATGTATTAAGTTATATTAATTCTGTCTCAAAATCACGCATACATAAACATACGTATTCTGTAACATTTCTTATTTAACTGACTAATTCTATCATGAATCAGTGCCTGCAAATGTATCTGGACAGTTTGTTTTGTAAGCTGTATAGAATGTAACTATGAACTCTAGTAATATAAAAAGAGACGCGGCAACCTAACCATTCCATAATCACCTGTAGAGGGAAATAACAGCCGCGAATTAGGTGAATAATTTGTCAGCGAAAATATAAATCTCACTAACACAGCTAAGCAATAAAAAATCATTTCTAGGCACATCGATAGGTCAAACTTGTGGTATTTCTTTCTCAAAGATGTTGTGAGGTACATTTCCAAAGATTGAATGAAAATGCTAGCGGTAATAAAGGCAAACGATTTAGTCAGTAATGTAATTACTGGCTTCCAGATTGGCTTTAATTGGTTTTAGGTAATAGACTACGCACGTTTCAAAAATAACGTACTGTTAAAAAAGACTGCTTTACCCACGAACTCAAACGATTTACCAGTATATATCGACGCGTCCATTATTAGCCCACTACAAAATGTAGGGTAAAATATTAAGAGCATTGTATATAAAGTAGCCTATAAACAATTTATGGTTGCCGTGATAACTACTCAAAAGCGTTGCACAAGTTGTATGCGTTGTATGTTATCGGTTGGTCATCAATATTCGCTGTTAACTGTGATGCTGTTTATAGGTTTACCATGATCTATCCAAAGACGGTTTTATATCAAAAAACTTTTTTGCGTTAGTATATTTTAGTTTATTATCTATCCATACCTTTAATGATAAATAATACATACGTCCCTATTTCAGTAATTGTTCCTTGCTTTCGTTGTGCAAACACGATACATAGAGCGGTACAGTCAATTGAACAGCAAACCAAAAAACCTTGTGAAGTCATTTTAGTTGAGGACTCAAGTGGTGATGGCACCCTTGAAGTATTGTACGAGATTGAGCGACAATATAGCGGTTGGATAAAGCTTATCACCTTACCTAACAATTTTGGAGCAGCAACGGCACGGAACTTAGGATGGTCGGTAGCTAGTCAGCCCTATATTGCTTTTCTTGATTCAGATGATTCTTGGCATCCTGATAAACTGCTCATACAGTATCAAGTTATGCTAGAAAACCCTGACATAAGCTTATGCGGGCACCAAACTATCTGGTTAAAGGCTGGCAGTTCTACCCCCAATATTACCCAAAATGCCAGCATCACTAAAATCTATCCTTATAGTTTGTTATACAAGAATGCCTTCTCTACACCATCGGTGATGCTGAAACGTAATATACCTGTTCGTTTCCAGAGTAATAAGCGTTATGCTGAAGACTTACTATTATGGCAACAAATTGCTTTTGCAGGTCTAGGAGTACTAAGGATTGAAAGCCCATTGGCTTATGTTTACAAGCCACTTTATGGTGCAACTGGGTTAAGTGCGAATTTGTGGCGAATGGAAAGTGCTGAATTGGATAACCTTACTGTATTATATGCTGAAAAAAGTATCGGATTTACGCATTATGCCTTAGCTACATTATTTTCTATTGCGAAATTTATAAGGCGCTTAGTTCTAATTAAGTTATTCAATTGAATTACAGTTACTAAGTACTTTTTATTGTTAAGTCCTTAAATTTGCCTCTTTAGATTCGACTTTTGCGCCTCATCTTGACAAGGAAGTGTGTATCAGTATCTAGAATGTTGCCAGACTTATTTGACAGCACCCTTGGTAAACACAAAACATCCTAGACCACAATCCAAACTGGCGTTTTCATCATAGACGATACATTCCGGTGTTATATGTTGGTGAAATACCCCGTGATTATCAATCCATGCCATTTCAACTAGACTAAGTTCTGATAAAAATTGCCATATTTCACTAAGTGAAAGTATGCGGTGCCCATTAAACTGAACTCTGGGAGTTCCTATTGGGGTGGAGAGATATAAATACCCGCCAGGTTTCAGCACCCTCGCTAATTCGGCACAAGCCTTTGCTGTTCCGTCTGGATCAATAGGGTCACCGTATCGACCTAAGCCAATATGCTCAATAACATGCAGGCAAGAAATAGATTGAACACTCGAATCGGCATAAGGTAAGTTTAAAATTGTTCCCTCGCGGCAAACCAGATTTTCTAATTTCACAGATAGAGGGCGAATATCAACGAATTCGACTTTGATTGCTGCACTGAGCATTCCGACAAATTTAACATCAGAACCAACATCCACATGAACCTGCGGTAAATGTGACCAGATTTGTGAAGCTCCCCAGACCGCCTGATAAAAATAATGAGGATCAATTGGTGTTTCGTGTGTTCGGTCCGTTAAACAGGGATAAAAATCTTTCAGATAGGCGATACCGCCCGCAGCCCGATAACGTTGCCAATCTTTAAAAAAACGTAGGTATTCAAAGCAGCCTGTTACGGGCTGTGCATAAAGTGGGCGTAACCAACGTTGCAAAGGTCGCGCCATACGAAATAGTATCGGATTACTTCGAATATATAATTTCCAGTTCAAGAATCGAATTCCTATCAGTAAAGTTAAGCCGTTATGATTTTACTGCAATGCAATGCCAGCCAAAACACCCAACATCCTCTGCAGTCCTTGATTTTCCATGCAGTGAAAAATAAAGACATCCGATTGCTGTTACCAAATAAGCTAGCGGCCAACACCAACTGCCGTAATGGCGGGCCATGCCCGGTAGCCGCAATATTTCCTGTTTGGTATAAGAAAACCAGTCGCCATTCGGGATAAGCTCTAGGATGATGAAATTCCGTAGAGGCAGGTGATACTCGTACCAATATCGGCTAAAACCACTGACAAAATGATAAGGGGCAAAATGAACCAATGATGCGAAAGGCGCAGTGATTATCAGTTTGCCATCCTGTTTCAGTAAACGGGAAAACTCATCGAGTGCTCTGAGCGCATCAGGCAGATGCTCAAAAACTTCGCTACACAGGATCACATCAAACGAAGCATCCGCTTCAGGAATATTTGTAATATCGCATACTACATCAATGTTGCTGGTATCCCATGTGCCTGTTTGCAGGCCTTGACCATCTCCGTCACCTTGATATTGGCATACGTCTTGCGATACATAGTTCAGATGAGTACATAAGGGCTTATTCCGAAGCTCTCCAGCACCCGCGTCCAGTATACGTAAACCAGGGGGAATAGCAGCCAATGTTTCTGAAAGCCATTGATTTCGAGCTTCTTCATTTTTATTTATCCCGATAAACTTTTTAAATGATTCCTTCATTTGCCAGTCCTAATAGTTGAGAAAAAGTAAAAAAGACCGAGACACAACTCTATGAGAAAGGGCATTTTGATCTGATTAAATAAAAAATTTTACCATTTATTAAAATAAATGGGTAGTTGATCGCTAGGGCAATCGTACTTAAATCGATTTGAAAATAGAAGATAGATGAGTATATGTTTTTCTATCTGAAATTAAAGAATTATAAAATTAAGTACTTAGATGTTAGATCATTTTGTCACAATAACAAGCCCAGGGAGTCGATAGACAAAAAACATCTATTTCAAGACATTTTTGTGATTACTATGGATCCAAAAGCACCAAAAGCCATGTCAGTGTTCAAAAATAGCCTGTGGCATAAAGCGCTTTTTGCCATTCGATGGTACGAGTTAAACCTTCCTCTAATGTAATGTACTTTGTTTTTTTAAATTCCTGTTGTACTAAGCTCATATCCAGATATACATCTTCCGGTGCGCCGCCCAATTCCTGAACATCTTTGGGAAATTCCACTGGCACGTTCATGTTGCTGCCTACTTTTTTGGCAAGTTCAGCAATGGTTGTCCGGGAAAATCCGCCAACATTGTAAATCGGTTCACGTCCGAGAAGGAGGATATGCCACAGAATTTCAACAGCATCCGAAACATAACAATAAGTGCGTTTTGCAATTCCCATGTCTTGAAGTATGATTTTTCCCTGGGTAGCGCCTCTTTCTATAAATGAGTTAATAACCCGACGGTCGGCCGGTTTGGTTCCTGGTCCATAGGCTAATGCCAATCGAGCTGAATTGGCATTAATGCCATTAGCCCGATAAGCGTTACAGATTGCCTCCCCCGAACGTTTGCCCTCAATGTAACAGGCACGGAAATGAGTGGTATTGGTGGTGCCGATCTGGTCTTCGCGAAAGGGTGGATTGTTCAGTCCACTATATACTTCGCTAGTGCTAAGAAAAAGAAAGCTTCCACCGCTAGCAAGGCGATCAAACAAAGCCAAAGTAGTTGATGTATTTAGTTGTAGTGTTTTAATTTGATTTTCCATGAACCGACCAGGTTGACCATAACCTGCTGCATGAATAATAAAATCAAATTCTCCCAAACCGTCGACAAAATTTAAATCGGTCAAATCGCCCTGTATTACTCGAACTCCGTCAAAAGCTAAAAATGGCTTGAGCGATGCAGAGACTTCAGAATACACTACAGCGGTTACTGAGCAAGGTGCGAAACCCTGTCGTGCCAATTCGCTCAAACTGGCCAAAAAATAGGTGCCAAGCAATCCTGATGCGCCAGTCAATAAAATAGATTTACCAGCCAGTTTTTGGAGGTTAGCTGCCGCTACTACTTTTTGCGCATCTTCTTCAATAATTGAAACCAGTAAATTAGCCATTAATCAACGCCTCCAGTTTGGCTAGAATATTGTCACAAGTAAAGCCGATGGCTTGGTCATGCTCGTTGGCTTTTCCGTAATGTTTCAGGAATTCGCGAGGAACGCCTACCGAGTCTATCGTTACCGGTTTGGGATAAACAGCAGAGAAGATCTCGCGGGCCAGCGTTCCTGAATAAAAGGGCTCGACCAACAGAATCTTGCCCGAATTTGCTAAATTATTGCGGAGCATTAAACCATCGAATGGCGCAAGCGTGGTGTAGTAGATGATACTAACGTCAAGATCTTCGATTGCCGGTAGGGCATAATCGAGAGTGGGGCCAACAATAACAACGGTAGCCAGTGTCCCTTTTTTGAGCAAGTTGGCATGACCAAATGTTACCGATTGCGATTTGTTGTTTTCCCGCTCGCTGAGGCGATAATATGTGGGATTGCCGTTGGCATAGGATTGTTGGAAAAGCGCATCAAATTCAGCTGCGGTTCCAGGCACCACAATTTCCATTCCAGGAATATTCTGCAATACACCGACATCGCCAGGGCAATGGTGAGTGCATCCTAGCGACGCATAATCATAAGATGCGCCAACGCTGACAAAATTGCCGCCCAAGCGTTGATAGCCAAAATCGATTTTGAGCTGCTCAAAACTACGCTCGACTAAAAAAGGAGCAATAGTATGGACAATAGGGATAAATCCTGTTTTGGCCAACCCTGACGCCAAGCCTATGGTGGCTGGCTCCAAAATGCCGATATTGTATACCCGGTTGGCAAAGTTATGGAATGCCTTGCGAAAGCCAAAAATACCGATATCTCCTAGCAGAAGGACAATTTTTTCATCGCAAGCTAACTGCGATTCGACAGTCTTAACAAATTGTTGTCTCATGCTCATGACAATTCCTTTATCATGCTGTTAAGCTCCTCGGCGTTAGGTGATCTATGGTGCCAGGCAGGCTCGTTTTCCATACTTTTAATGCCGTATCCTTTAATGGTTTCTGCAATAATTGCCAAAGGACGGTGTGGATGCCGATGACTTAAAGCATGGAAAATTTCCTGGTGGTCATGTCCTGGTATCGAAAGAACTTCCCAGCCGAATGATTTAAACTTTCCTGCCAAATCATTCAAATCTAATGCACGGTCAGTAGAGTGATTATAATCAACAATACAGCATAGATTCGAAAGCTGGTGATGAGCCGCTAAAAGAGAGGACTCCCAAATAGTGCCTTCGTTGCATTCACCATCACCAATCAAGCAAAAAATTCGATTATTGAACTGACTGATTTTAGAGCCTAAAGCCATGCCCACAGCGATTGGCAGCCCATGGCCAAGAGAACCCGTGGAGGCCTCCACACCTAATATCTTGTTACAGTCAGGATGCCCACCTAATTTGCCGTCATACTGACAAAAGTTGTTTAAGCTATCGTCAGCTAAAATCCCTTTTTCTGCCAGAACCGCATAAAGAGCAAGTGATGCGTGACCTTTGCTAAGCACAAAATGATCCAGATATATCTCATCGGGTCGAGTTGCATCAAAACTCATTACTTTATCGTAAAGTACCCAAAGCAAATCAAGGATGGAGAATGCGCTTGCCACATGCCCTTCGCCAGCTAAATATGCAGCATGCACGATTTGGCGCTTCATTTTTTTTATTAATTTTTCAGGCATTAGCGGACCTCCAAAATTAATTTTCCGATACGCTTATAGTCTTGCTTTGTGATGCTGTTAAGTTTCGCTTCACGCTTCAAGTCTGCAATTTCAACACGCAACTGCTCATATTCTTGCATCTTAATTTTCAAGAATTTTAAGGTCATACGCGCTTTTTGCCCAATGCCGAGAGGACTTAACAAATAAACATAAGTCATTTTGTTGTTATTTTTATGAAAATTTTGCAACTTGATGAGTCCTATGTCGAGAAGAACTTTAATGCAGTAGTTGGTCGTGCCCAAGCTCACTGCTAAGGCTTTAGACAAATCGCCCTGGCTCATCTGTGGATTTGACTCAAGAAGAGGCAACAATTTTAAGTGGTTTTCTTGGTGCAAAGAATTGTCAGGAAAGATTTTCATCTGCTTTTATCAAGGAAGCTAATTTTTTACACCAATTTATACTGCATAACTGCTAGTAAATTCTGGTTAATATGACGAAACAATCTAATCTGTTTATCATATCAACACAATATAACATAAAACTTGCGATGTTGATTAAATCAAAGTTTGGTCTAATCCACCATTTTAATGTTGTTTATATGATTACGTTACGACTACCTAGGCTTGTTATGTTGCTTTCGACGATTTCAAGTTAAATCTATTCCAGTAGTGTAAGCGCTATATGTCTTACTTATACCCTCATCTAAACTAAACTCAGGTTTCCACCCAAGTTCATGAATCCGGGACGAGTCAAGTAGTTTTTGGGGAGTGCCATCAGGCTTGTTTTGATCTTTTATTATACGACCTGTAAAACCAACGACTTTGGCAATTTTCTCGGCGAGATTTTGAATAGATAAGTCACTGCCATAACCAACATTTATAAGACCAGGAACAACTGAATAGTTGAGTAATTCTTGATAAGCTTGCGCAGAAAGTTTAGCAAGAAAAATGCATGCAGACGCCATATCATCTACATATAAAAATTCACGACGAGGATTTCCGCTTCCCCATATTTCTACTTCTGATGAGCCGGAAATTTTAGCTGTATGGAATTTTCGTATTAGAGCGGGTAGCACATGTGAGTTATCCAGATCGTAATTGTCGTTGGGCCCGTAAAGATTGGTAGGCATCACAGAAAGGAATTTGCTACCAAATTGTTTATTGTATGACCGACAGGTTTCAATGCCTGCAATTTTTGCAACTGCATAGGCACGATTAGTCAGTTCCAACGGACCGCTAAGGAGATATTCTTCTTTAATTGGTTGTGGACAGTTTCTGGGATAAATGCAACTGGAGCCTAGAAACAACAATCGTTGAACATTAGTTTTGTAAGCAGCATGGATAACATTTGTTTGAATAACTAAGTTTTGTCGAATAAATTCGGCAGGATAAGAGTTGTTGGCGTGAATACCTCCTACTTTAGCAGCAGCAAGAAAAACGTATTCGGGCTTTTCCTCAGCGAAAAATGCTTCGGTAGCGTGCTGGTCAGTTAAGTCCAGCTCTGCATGTCTGCGTAGTAACAGGTTGGAATAGCCATTGGCTTGCAAGTTACGGACTAAGGCAGATCCCACCAGTCCATTGTGTCCAGCTACGTATATCTTTGCATTTTTGTCCATAAATTATCCTTTGTAAAGTCGCTATTTACTTCTAATTTTATCAGTCATTAGTGAAGAAAGGCCGAATTTTAGCGTTAAGCCTAACTTAAGCAGCTTAAAAATGGCAATTCCCAAGTATTATGCAATTCTTTGGTATATGTAACTGTTACATTTTAATGACTGAATAATTAACGAGACGGATATCTTAATTCCCTTCATGCTCAGCAAACACAGTCATTTTTCCTTGTTTATCAAAAGAGATAACTTGATAAGCTTGTTTTTGCCCTTCAGTTTCCATACCCGGACTGCCTAACGGCATTCTGGGTGCAGAGATACCCGCCACATCGGGTTTTAATTGTAAAAGCTTTTTAATATCATTCGCTGGCACATGTCCTTCAATGACGTAGCCATTAACCAGAGCAGTATGGCAGGATGCTAATTTGTCCGGGATACCATATTTGGCTTTGATAGCTTGCATATCATCGGTAATGATGGTCTTAATATTGAACTGATTAGCTTCAACATGTTCGGACCATTTGCCGCAACAACTACAGGAGGGGCTTCGATAGACGGTCATTTCCACGGGAGTGATAGATTCGTCAGCCAAAATGGGTAAGCTTAGAAAGGATGACATCAGTATGCTGAACAATTTGAAAGTTTTCATTTTTTCACACCGCTGAAATTGAAAATGTATAAGTTTTTTGCGCAAAGCCTAACAGATAGCAAGCTATCGGGTCGGAGAGGTATGTTCAACATTAAGGACTCCAAACTTTAATCGCCATTAATGGTAATCAAGATAGAGCGCATCCCAGCTTGATTTCGATGTTCACATAAATAAATACCCTGCCAGATACCCAGTGCAAGTTTTCCATCACATATGGGTATAGTAAGGGAGCAGCCCAATAAGACGGATTTTATGTGTGCAGGCATATCATCTGCGCCTTCCAATATATGTCGAAAATAAGTCTGATTTTCAGGAACTGCCCTTGAGAAATAACTCTCCAGATCGCGACGTACATCGGCATTTTCATTAATGCTTAAAGAAGCAGAAGTATGCTGCAAGAAAATATGTGCCAGCCCTAACCTAAATTTATTAAGATCAGGCAGCTGCTGTAGTATTTCATCTGTTATCAGATGAAAGCCGCGCGGTTTAGCACTTAAATGCAACTGCTTTTGCATCCACATTAGCTGCGCACATGATATTGTGGACTAAGTTCATGCACTGCATCAACCATCGCTTTTACATGCTCAGGATTAATGTCTGGCAAAATGCCATGCCCCAAGTTAAACACATGGCCACTACCGTGACCGTAACTGTTTAAAACTTTGCCTACCTTATTACGGATTACTTCAGGTGAAGCATAGAGCGTAATGGGATCCATATTACCCTGCAAAACGACTTTTTCACCCACACGGTTTCTGGCATTGCCAATGTCGGTTTGCCAGTCTAATCCGAGTGCGTCGTATCCACTATCGGCCATTGATTCTAGCCACAGTCCGCCACCTTTAGTAAACAAAATACAGGGAATTTGTTGGCCATCACGCGTTGTGTTCAGCAATTGTCGAACTTGCTGAGCGTATTGGAGTGAAAACTCTAGATAATCATCATGGCTTAGCATGCCACCCCAAGTATCAAAGACCATCACCACATCTGCGCCTGCAGCAATTTGAGCATTTAGATAAGCTGCAACAGATTGTGCTAGTTTGGCTAGTAAGGTATGCATGCATAGTGGTTGTTCGAATAGCATGCCTTTAACTTTTTGGAAGTTTTTACTGCTTTTCCCTTCTACCATATAGGTTGCCAATGTCCAGGGGCTACCCGAAAAACCAATTAATGGCACACGACCATGCAAATTAGTTTTTATCAGACGTACAGCATCCATTACATAGCGCAGCTCAATTTCTGGGTCAGGGATAGGGAGATTTTTAACATCCTCAGCAGTTTTGATGGGGTGTGCAAATTGTGGCCCCTCGCCTTCAGCAAATGATAGACCTAAGCCCATTGCATCAGGAATTGTCAAAATATCTGAAAACAAAATAGCGGCATCAAAACTAAATCTTTCTAAGGGTTGTAGTGTTACTTCACAAGCCAGTTCTGGGTTGGTGCATAACTGCATAAAACTACCTGCTTTACTGCGAGTTTGACGATACTCTGGCAAATATCGGCCTGCTTGGCGCATCATCCAAACCGGAGTGCGTTCAACTTCTTGTTTAAGTAGGGTTCTGATAAATAAATCGTTTTCTAGGATAGTCATGTGCTAAGTGTTAATTTCGGTGTCTGCTTTCAATTTGAATGGCCCGAAAGCGTTTTTCCAGTGCTTGTTTAAATTCATTTGGCATCGTGGCTTTGTATTGTTTGGCTTCGTTAGCGGTCTTAAAAGATCCGTAAATTAGCACGTATTTTTCTGGCTCGCCGATACCTTTAGTGATTGGATAGTATTTTAGATTGTCGCTATATTCATCGTATTTCTTAATAAAACGGCTTGCAGCTAGTTTATTAGATAAAACCATGATTTGTAATGTATAATTGTTCGCTGGTTGTGCTTGTATCCAATCATCAGTGTCAGTCTCGCTGACAGGTTTGTCAGGTTTTTTTTCAGCGGTATGGACAGTGGATTCCGGTGTTTTGGCGAGAGTAGTTGTCTCAACTACGGGCGGAGTGGTTAATGTTGGTTTTTCAGCTTGAGAACTAATAACAGGCGCAGATTTAACGATCTGAGCAGTACTTGCATTTGTACTGGTGGACGGCAAGGCAGGGATAACCGGCAAATTAGATGGCTGTAGCTTTATTTCTTGCGAGATAATGTCCTTGTCTTGGTTTAGTGATTGAGTTGACGAAGGTTCGCTGGTGCTTATTGTCGGCAATGCTGCTTTGTTAAATGCATCATTCTTAACGGGTTCAATTTGGCTAGGCGTTAAAACATTTTCTTTTATGTCTTGATTCTGAATAGTTGTTGCAGGAGTATCGGGCTTTACGTCAGAAAATGTTGGGATGGCTAACAGTGATTTTGTGACTTTCTTGTCGTCTTCGGGCTGATTAGCGATGGAAGTCTCTATGGTATTTGTTGATATAGGAAAGGATGGCAAAAGCAGTGTGATACACCAGCCAGTAATAACAACTATTAAGGTGATACTTAGCCATAATCCAATCCGACTTCTTTTCCGATTTTGGTAGCGATCAAGCTTGGGGAGTTCTTGCAGAATTTTGCCAGGTATGCCATGCGTTTCACGATAAAGCGCCGTTACCAGATTGTCGTCGACAGCTTGAAACGATAATGCTGCTCCAGGTTGAGCTGATAAGTTTTGTAAAAACTCTCGGCATTGTTTTAAGTTCAGAGGGGGTAATTCAATGAAATGACAATCGTCTACTGTTTTATCCGAAGCGTGTTTAATATGAAATTGATCATAAGTCATAGAAAAAACAAGTTGTAATTTTGGCATTGATTCGGACAATGCGATTAATTCGCCTAAGAGACCTGGCACCAGTTCTCCTGCATCGTCGATCATTAATATTACTTTTTGCTGTTCACAAAAGTGGCGTAGCACAGTCAGATCAAATCGATTATCTGTATCTTTTATATCTAGAAATCGATTCAAATTATTAATAATAGTTTCAAAGCTTAGATTAGCAGATCCTTGCTGCGGACATATCCACCACTGGTCGCCACGGCTTTCTTGTAATGTGTTTAGAAATGTGGTTTTACCTATGCCCTCAGGGCCGCACACGACAAGTGGTTGACGCAAATTGCTAAGTAAATGAATCAGCAAGTCTAACTTTTGGGAACGTTCCTGAGAAAGTAACGTGCGCATAGTAGTATTGCTGGCAGTCAGCTTTGAATTAGTTTGAGTAATTTTTTTATTATCCTGCATAATTTTTCAGCGTTGCAAGCAGCTGTGCATGATCGACATTGATGGGCAACGAAGCTTTACCCATTGCTTCCAGTAGAATAAGCCGGATTTTGCCATCCAGATTTTTTTTGTCCACCGACATTAGTTCAAGGAAGTGATCAACTGTCATTTGTTCAGGCGTTAACACAGGCAAATGTGCTGATTTAAAAATGGCAATAATGCGCTCAACTTCCTGTAAATTTAGCCAACCTATACGTCTGGAAAGATCTGCTGCCAAACAACATCCGATTGCAACGGCTTCCCCATGTAGATAATGGCCATAGCCCGTACCCGTTTCTATGGCGTGACCAAAAGTATGTCCCAAATTTAATGTAGCACGTACTCCGGTTTCAAACTCATCTTCACCAACCACTTCGGCTTTGTTTATACAAGATCGTTCAATTGCATAGGTAAGTGCAGATTTATCTCTGGCCAATAAATTTTTCATATTGGCTTCCAGCCAAAATAAGAAGTCGATATCACGAATCAAACCATATTTTATGACTTCTGCAAGACCTGCCGATAGTTGTCTATCTTCTAGGCTATCCAGCACATCTACATCAGCAATCACACATTTGGGTTGGCAAAAAGCGCCTATCATGTTTTTGCCCAAAGGGTGATTAACGCCCGTTTTACCACCTACTGATGAGTCGACTTGGGCTAATAATGTGGTGGGAATCTGTATAAAAGCAATGCCACGTTGATAACAGGCAGCAGCAAATCCCGTCATATCGCCGATAACGCCACCACCTAGTGCTATTAAAGTAGAGTTGCGGCTAAATTTGTTTGCTAGCAAATGATCAAAAATTTGTTCCAGATAGTGCAAAGTTTTGTATTGCTCACCATCCGGCAAGATAACCGACTGCACTGTGTAATCTTGCAACACTGCTTCTAACTTTGCTAAATACAAAGGTGCTACAGTAACATTACTGACAATCGCTACCTGTTTTGACTGGATGTGTTGAGTCAATAATCGGGATTGGTTTAACAAGCCAGAGCCGATGTAAATGGGGTAGCTTCTATCATTATTTAATTCAACTATCAATTCTTTCATGATTGTCCAAAGCTGTTCGATACTGTTGTAGAATGGTTTTAACGACGGTTTTACCAGGAATAGAACCGGAATCTATTTTAAAGTTAGCACATTCTTTATAAAGTGGTTCTCGTTGAGCAAGCAATGATTGCAAGCGCTGTTTGGGGTTGGCCGTTTGCAACAAAGGTCTTTGAGTGTCGTGTCGGGTTCGGTAAAGTATTTTATCTATTGAACAATATAAATAGACCACGAAACCCGTTTGTTTTATGGCTTCACGATTTTCAGCTTTAAGGATCGCTCCTCCGCCGGTTGCCATGACGATACCTTGCAAAGCAGTCAATTCGGCAATGACACTTTGCTCACGAATTCTAAAGCCTTCTTCGCCTTCGTAGGAGAATATAGTGGAAATACTCGTACCAGTGCTTTGCTCAATAATTTTATCGCTATCATAAAACGGGCGATGTAAGGCTTTGGCAAGTTGTTTTCCTATGGTGGTTTTACCAACCCCCATTAAACCAATAAGGTAGATATTCTCCATTTTATTCATGTGCAATGGCGAGATTTATGCATTAAAGCTCGGCATTATGCCCACTTTTCTATAGGAATAAAATTTTATCTTAACTCTTTAAAATGGGCAGCAATTTGAGTCTGAATTTTTTCTGCCATTGCTTTACGATCAATGGCGTCTCGGATTGGCCTGCCAACTACCAGAAAATCAGCCCCATTTTGAATGGCTTCATCAACACTGACGGCACGTTTTTGGTCATCGTCCTCGCGATTATCAACAGGCCTAATTCCAGGTGTGATGACCAACAGGTTTTGTCCTAGTTGTTCTCTTATCAGAGGGGCTTCCAATCCAGACGACACAATGCCATCGCAACCAATTTGGAAAGCGCGTTTTGCACGGGATAACACTAAATCTGTAATGTTACATTGAAATCCCAGATCGTCAAGATCACCTCGGTCAAGGCTAGTCAATGCGGTAACCGCTAAAACTTTCAAATTGCCTTTGTTTTGAACTGCGGCTTCCATGATGGCATCATTACCATGAATAGTGGCTAAATCGACGCCTTTAATGCTTAAGGCTTTTATTGCCCTACCTACGGTGGCGGGTATGTCAAAAAATTTTAAATCTACAAAAACTTTTTTATCGCGGGCTTTTAACCAGTCGATAAATCCGAAATAATCTCCAGACATGAACAGTTCCATGCCTACCTTATAAAAAACAACCGCATCCCCTAGTTCTTCAACTAAATTTTGTGCTTCGGCAATACTGGATACATCCAACGCCATGATTAGTCGCTCGCGAACAGGAATGGCTTTTGTAGAGATAAATGCAGAGTTTGTCATGCCGATTTCCAGATTGGTAAAAATGTACAAATGATTAAATACCTGGATTTTATCCGATGTTTGATCAGGAAGGCGTATTTTTGTGAATTATCTGATGTGATACCGATTCCTACATTTCAAATTTGTGTTTAATAGGTTATTGTAGTATTGATAAATGCATTAATACATTGTGAACAAGCCTTGTTTAATTTGTATGGGTAAATATTCTGCTACTCATAGGCATAATTACTTATGTTTATTCAAAAACTACAGTTGGCTAATATATCCATAACTGACCTGAATTAAAGGGTAAATAGGACAATTGCGTTATGAATCAGATACGTTCAAAAGGCTTGATCAGACCTTTACATTCTCAGTTGCAGGGTCTTACACGTGCTGTTGATAGTTTGCTGATTGTTGGTTCGCTATTAGCTTCTTTAAAGGTTTATAACATTCCCTTAGCTCCAGAGTACTTATTTGTTAGTTTAAGTAGCATTGTACTTTTTAGCCTGTTTGCTGAAAATCAGGAGATTTATCATGGTTGGCGTGGTGCGCCCATGTTTGATGAGGCAATACGGATTTTGTTTTCATGGTTAGCAACATTTGTGTTTATCTTTACGGGATTATATTTATCCAGCGACACCTTTCATTTTTCAAGGACCGTAATTGAGTTGTGGCTGCCATTGGTGCCTTTGTTAATTATCCTTGTTCATTCAACACGTCGAGCTATATTGGCTTACTTGAGACGACATGGTTTAAATAGTCGTAACTACGCTATATTGGGGGCTAATAGTCTGGGGCAAAGATTAAAAACAGCTTTGACTGATATGCCTTGGTTAGGCTACACCTTTGTCGGATACTATGATGATCGTACTTTTGGTAAGGACTCCCGGCTTGACGAATCGCAGCAGACGGCTGGTAATTTTAAAGACTTGTTGTCGATGGCTCAAAATGGTGAGATAGACCACATCTATATCACTTTACCTCTGCGTGCAGAAAGAAGAATCAATCAGTTGATTCAGGAATTGGCGGATAGCACCGTTTCTGTAAACATCGTGCCAGATTTTTTTACCTTTAATTTAATTCAGTCGAAATGGAGTAATGTACAAGGTATCCCAGTAGTCAGTGTATTTGATACGCCATTTAATGCGATGAACGGGGCAACAAAACGTATAGAAGATCTAATATTGTGTTTAATTATTTTGCCCATTATTTTTTTTCCGATGTTGGCTATTGCCATAGCGATAAAGTCCACATCGCCAGGCCCCGTCATTTTTAAACAGAGACGATATGGCATCAAAGGCGAACAAATCGAAGTTTGGAAATTCAGGTCTATGTCGGTCTGTGAGAACGGTGATAATATTAAACAGGCAACTGCCAACGATAGCCGGGTTACGCCTTTAGGTAGTTTTTTAAGACGCACTTCTTTGGATGAGTTGCCTCAGTTTTTAAATGTACTGCAAGGCACAATGTCTGTAGTGGGACCACGTCCGCATGCCATTGCGCATAACGAGTATTATCGTAAACAAATTCAAGGCTATATGCTACGTCATAAGGTTAAACCGGGTATCACTGGGCAGGCACAAATTAATGGATGTAGGGGGGAAACTGATACGATTGAAAAAATGGAGGCCCGTATTCATCACGATCTAGAATATTTGCGGCATTGGTCTTTGTGGTTGGATGTTAAAATTGTGTTTATGACTTTATATAAAGGTTTTATTGGCAAACAAGTTTATTAATTCAAACCGTGTGGGTTCCTGTCATTATGCAGATAATTGGCAAATGCCACTAAAACGGCTAGTTACCAAATTAGATCATCAGGAATTTGATAAGCCGCATAAGGATCTTCCGTGGCATGCACTTCTTGACTATTTTCATTGAGCAGAACTACGCTTTCTGCATCGCGAGACACTATTTTACGCGCGATTTCTGCGGGTACCATTTCATATTGGTTATCAACACAAATAATTCCAATTCGACCAGAAATTAAAGCTAAACGAACATTTTCGCTGACATAGACTGTTTTGACCTTATTCAGATGGTTAAATTGGTATAGGACGCCATTGACATCCTGTTCGATACGATTAAGGGTGACGATTTGTTTAATTTGTGCCAATAAGGCTTTTTTTTCCTCAGTTTGTTTGCGTAGCAGATTGAGTTCTCGGTCGCGTTCTGCTTGCTGCAAGCGGGTTTGTTCCAGGTTAATCTTTAATTCATCAACAATTTCAATACCTTGACTGCGCTGTAGCTTGGACTGCTTACGCTTGTCAGTTTTAACTTGTTTGGCTTTTGCATCACTAGCCAGGCCAGATTGGAGAAGTTGCTCCTGTAAAGATAATGTTTGTGGTTTTTTCATGGGTATCTATAACCGTTAAAAAATAGAAAAATTTTACATCAGTCCGACAAAATCTAGTCAACCAGAATAAAAAAGCAGTATGTTTCTTAAGCAATGCTCAATAGGATTAGCCCGATTAGCGGCCCAGCATTTTAGATGTGGCATCTTGCCACCATTTTAAAGGGCGGGTGAGAGCTGTATTGCAATGATCATAACCTTGATATTCAATTCCTTTAAATACTTCGTCACGTAACCACAAATAAGCAACAGGTGCGCTTTGCTGAAGGCGCTCCGGTATCAGGATATACTGTGCCATCAGTTCTGCCAGTTTTTCCTGTGTGTTACCGTCGTAACGCCCTTCGTTAACTTCCCATAAATATTCAAAAGCTTCAAACCATTTAGATGGCCAAAGAGCCAGTTTGGCTTCTGCTATAATTTTCTCAGTCTCTTCAGCGTTAGAAATTTTTCGATATTGATAGAAAAAGTATAAATCGTCTGTACCGTTCCAAAAGTGAAAATTATCAATGGTATGAGCAATTTCATGCACTACAATGGGTAAACGGAAATCAACCAGATATTCAAGATCAATGTCACGATAAGACGATCCTTCCTTACCTTTATCGAAAGCCTTAATTGTAAAAATAATTAGATTCTGACCACTATACACTTGTGCTACTGTCTGGTTGCGGAACCCGTAACCAGGAACCAGTGTCAGTGGGTGAGTATGATCTTGCCAGATGCTGGTTTTGTAATCATCGGGAAACGCTTCAAGAATCAGTGCTTGTAATGCGCTGGGTTTGTTAGCAATTTCTTGAGCTAAATGATCATTTGGCTTAGCTTTGCTAATTGATTTTCGTAAAAAAGCTGGAATTTTACGAATGGCTTTTTCGAAAATCCGTAAATGATCGGCTTTAAAGCGAGGCAACTGGTAATCATCACTATGTTTAATGATGGTTTTGGTGTCGTAAAATAATGCCAATGCTCGCCAGGCTGCATCACGGTCACCCCAGTATTTTTCTAATACACATAAATCATCGGCTTGATTGTTGGCACAATCACGACGGAAGCCAATTAAATCTGCCAGATGCTCGGGATTATTATGATCGGTGAGCACTAAAACAGCCTGTTTTCGCAAGCCAGGATGATTAGCTTCGTAAAATTCGATAATGGCAGCCAATGCGCCAATGGGAGCGTACTCTTGTTGGCTGGTTGCGCATAATAAATCGGTATTTTGCGATAGTGAAAAAAATCTGTTCTGAAACAGAGTTTCGGCTTTGCTGTCAGCGTATGTTAACAGTGGCAGGCAGAGTAACAGACAGACTAGACGCATCATGTATAGTAAGCACTTTCGAAAACAAACGATCAAAGTTAATGATTTAGACGCTATTATTTCAAGCGAATGGTCGAGTTTTAGTGTTAATGGTGATCTAAGCCCATGGTATCCCATATTTTTTGAATAACGCCTTCATCCTTATAATCACCCATCGGTGCTCCGTTAGGATAATTGAGTTTAAATACTCGATCAGCATCCGCAGCCATATCTTCTAAACCCAGTTTTCGATAACCGTCTGCCATCATTTGCAATGCAATTGGAATTGCAGGAGTGCGCGGAAATTCTTTCAGAACATAATTTGCACGATTGATTGCTGCTTCATAAGCTTTGCGGCGCATGTAAAAATCAGCAACATGAATTTCGTACATACCCAGATTATTTCGTAGTGCTGTCATACGTTGTTTTGCATCGGGTGCATATTGGCTATTGGGAAAACGACGAATTAACTCCTGAAAATTGTCAAAAGAATCGCGGGCGCTTCCCGGATCGCGTTGCGATGAGTCGGTTGGTAAGAAACGATCAATAAAACCAATCCCACGATTATAATTCACCAAGCCTTTCAAATAATAGGCATAATCGACATTAGGATTGCGTGGGTGGGTTTTAATAAACCGATCTGCTGCCGCAATGGCCGCTTCTGGATCGTCATTTTTGTAATAAGCATAAGCCACATTTATTTGTGCTTGCGGAGCATATTCGCCAAAAGGATAACGAGCTTCTAATGCTTCGTATAAAGCAACGGCTCTCTGGTAACTTTTTTTATCCAAAGCGGTTCTTGCTTCGTCATGGAATTTTTTTTCATCCCAGTTGGCAAACTCATCTTCTTTTTCTTTACTGGATGATGAGCCCTTGTCAAATAACCCTCCCAGGGTTTCACAGCCTGATAAAATTAAGATTAAACTTGCAAGAAAAATAATTTTTACTAAAAGAAATCGCATACGATAGACAACACGTTGTAATATTGTTGGTTTTTTGGCGCTTAAAGCGGCATTTGGTTAGGAGTATAACTTAAAAACGATTATGACGATAATAACGGCAAGGGTTCCTGAGGAACTGGCAGGCATGCGCCTCGATCAATGTTTGGCAGAAATGTTTTCTGACTATTCTCGCAGTAAGCTGCAAACCTGGATTAAAGCCGGGCGAGTGCAGGTGAATGGTGTGGTCTTGAAAGGCAGAGACAAGCTAGATGGTGGTGAAGAAATTGAATTAGATGCAGAAGCTGAAGCGGTCTTGGACTATGATGCTGAAGATATTCCTTTGGACATCATTTACGAAGATAACTCACTTTTAATCATTAACAAACCCGCTGGTTTAGTAGTACATCCAGCAGTTGGCAATTGGAATGGCACTTTAGTCAATGCTTTGCTTAATCACGATCCTGAGCTAAATACTCTTCCTCGTGCGGGTATTGTGCATCGTATTGATAAAGATACAACTGGGTTATTAATGGTTGCCAAAACTCTACAGGCCCATAATAGTCTAGTTGGGCAATTGCAGGACAGGAGTATAACCCGCGAATATCTAGCGCTGGTTAAAGGCTGGATGACGGCTGGGGGCAGCGTTGATGAACCCATTGGGCGTCACCCAGTTGATCGTAAGCGTAATGCGGTAAGACGAGATGGTAAGGAAGCGGTTACTCATTATCGATTGGAAAGGCGTTTTAAACGCCATACATTGATTCGCGTTAAGCTGGAAACAGGGCGCACTCATCAAATTCGTGTACACATGACCCATATCAATTATCCGTTGGTGGGTGATCAGGTCTATGGCGGGCGCTTTCAAATGCCAGCTGATTGTAATCCTGCCCTTGCTGATGCTTTACGTAGTTTCAAGCGGCAGGCCTTGCATGCAGTCAAATTGGGCTTGGAGCATCCTGAAACGGGTGAATATTGCGAATGGGAACAAGCATTGCCAGACGATATGCAGCATTTGCTAAATGTGCTGGCCGAAAATGAACTGGATTAAACCTGATTGGCCTCTACCAGCCCATATCCATGCTGCTGTGACCCTCAGGTCTGGTGGCGTCAGTGTTGGTGCGTTTTCGACATTAAATCCAGCTACGCACGTTAATGATTATTCAGACCATGTAAATCGTAATCGAGAAATTATCAAGGAAATGTTGCAATTGCCAAGTGAACCAGTTTGGTTACAGCAAGTGCATGGCGTGCGGGTGATTAAAGCTGATACTGTTAATGGCTTGGAATGTGCAGATGCTAGTTATACTGATCAGCCTGGCGTGGTGTGTGCAATACTCACTGCTGATTGTTTACCCGTACTTTTTTGTGGTGATGGGGGGCGGGTGGTTGCTGCTGCCCATGCTGGATGGCGAGGGTTACAAGCTGGAATCCTTTCTGAAACTTTTAAACAAATGAATTGCCAATCGGTTCTTGCATGGCTTGGTCCTGCCATTGGACCTCGGCATTTTGAAGTAGGCGAAGCTGTTTATAATGCTTTTGTTGATGACAGTGCTGTTTATAAAACAGCTTTTCAGGCAATTTCGTCTGGTAAATGGTTGGCAGATATTTATCAATTGGCGCGAATTCAACTTAACCATTTGGGAGTCAAACAAATTTACGGTGGCGGTTTGTGTACGGTTACAGATGCCGCTCGATTCTATTCATACCGTCGAGATGGCGCTGTTACCGGTCGCATGGCGAGTTTGATCTGGAGTTCAAAGTCTTGAGTTTATTGTTTTATATTATTATTTTTACCGCTATCGGTGGCGTTCTTAGTGTGTTAGCGGCTAGTGTATTTTTATTGTTACCAGAACAACAACGGCAACGTGTATTGCCGCATGGAATTAGTTTTGCGATTGGTGCATTATTAACAGGTGCTTTTTGCGGTTTGATTCCACATGCTTTTGAAGAGGTTGCTAGTTCCGAAATATCGGTATTATCCAGTACGCTATTGATTGGTATCCTGCTGTTTTTTGGATTGGAAAAATTATTGATTTGGCGGCATTGTCATTCACATGCGTGTGAAGCGCATGGCGAAGAAGCGCATGCTGATCATGCCTTTCATGGGCATGGTCACACCAGTCAAGCTGTTCAGCAAAATCATCGTCCGGCGGGTACTTTTATTATTTTGGGCGATAGTATTCACAATTTTGTTGATGGTGTACTGATTGCTGCAGCATTTATGACTGATGTACAGCTGGGTATTGTGACGAGTCTGGCGGTAGCTGCCCACGAAATTCCACAAGAAGTAGGGGATTTTGCAATTTTGTTACATAGTGGTTATAGCCGGAGAAAGGCACTTATCTACAATATTTTATCAAGCTTGGCAACAGTATTGGGGGGAGTGTTGGCCTATTTCAGTTTGGGTGATTTGCATACATTATTGCCTTATTTTCTGACTTTGGCGGCTTCCAGTTTTATTTATATTGCGGTAGCGGATCTGATACCCTCGTTACACCAAAAAACGGATCTCAAAACATCGTTACAACAGATCGGATTTATATTGGCTGGCGTAGGATTAATATTGTTAATGCAAACGATTGCGCATGGAGTGACTGGATAAATTTCTGACCAGATTGATAGTCAGGCATAAAAAAGGCGCATTGCCGATGCAACGCGCCTTTTTTAACGTTAACGCTTATAATTTGTCTGCGTTTTTTGTCAGGTATTCGGCTACACCTTTAGGGTTAGCGTTCATGCCTGCATCGCCTTTATTCCATCCTGCTGGGCAAACTTCGCCATGTTGTTCATGGAATTGTAACGCGTCAATCATACGCAACATTTCGTCTATATTACGACCTAAGGGTAGGTCATTTACTACCTGGTGGCGGACTTTGCCGGATTTATCAATCAGAAAGCTGCCACGATAAGCGACGCCGCCCTCAGATTCTACATCGTAATCTTTTGCGATAGTGTGTTTAATATCTGCTGCCAGAGTATAACGAACTGGCCCAATGCCTCCTGCATTGATAGGTGTGTTACGCCAAGCATTATGAGTGAAGTGTGAATCAATGGAAACGCCAACCACTTCTACGCCACGACTTTTGAATTCATCGATGCGATGGTCAAAAGCGATTAATTCGCTGGGGCAGACAAAGGTAAAGTCTAGCGGATAAAAGAAAATAACCGCGTATTTACCGCTAGTTGCAGCGGAAAAACTGTAAGAATCAACTATCTCACCATCAGCTAAAACTGCAGGTACTGTGAAATCAGGTGCTTGTTTGCCAACTAAAACGCTCATCAATTTTCTCCTAATTTTTTTCAAAAACAAAGGGTTATAATATTCTTTATGCCTCGGTTAAAAGGCCGATAGCTATTCTACACTAAATTTCTTGTGAGCTAATTAATAAACTATGAAAATACTACTTGCGCAACTGACAAATTCGCGTTAATTTGTAATCCGTAACTTACACTGGTGGCTCGTTAATTAGATCAATAAATCAATGCACGAGTTTTTCTAATGTTAATTTCTTTTGATGATGATGTATGACAAAAGTTAAACATGTAACCGAACCTGATGCCTTTGGATTTCAAGTGCGTATTGTTCGTCGCGGCAAAGAAAGCAGCCGCTATTTTTCCCATAAGCTGTGGGGAAGTAAAACAAAATCTCTAAAAGCCGCAATTACTTGGCGGGATCAAATGCTGGTTGTGCTAAAAGGGAGCAAAACCCGCTTTTTGAAACCACCTAAAAATAAGACCACTACCGGTGTTACTGGTGTGTCTAGAACCATTAAGTTTGACCATCGTAAAGATAAAAGCTATTTATGCTATACAGTATTCTGGGTTAAAGACGGTAAATCACGTAACAAAACTTTTCAGGTTGGTAATGTACAAATTGTTACTGCTGATGATGAGCTACATGCTTTCCGTACAGCGCGCCTTTTCCGTAGTTGTTATGAACATGCAATTGATCATGACGCAGAGTTCGATGATACCAAATTTGCAAATTGGAAAAAACTGCGCCTTTATGAAAACGAAAGGTTAGACGCAGTTAGTTAAGCACTATTTTATTCGGTCGACCTTAGTTCAATACGCATTGACAGGTCGGCCGCAGTTAAATGTTTGGTCAATGCGCCTATAGAAATGAAATCTACACCTGTTCGCGCATACTCACGTATATTGTCTAAAGTTATATTTCCTGAAGCTTCCAACTCCGCTTTGCCGCAATTGTTATTTACGGCTGTTACGATATCGGCAATTGAAAAATTATCCAGCATGATGCGGTCAGGCTTTGCAGCCAAGGCTAGTGCAAATTCATCCAGGTTTTCCACTTCAACTTCCACCATTGCCTGACTGCACTGTCTGGCAGACAATACGGCTTGAGATATTGAGCCAGCCGCAATGATATGATTTTCTTTAATTAAAATGGCATCAAATAAGCCGATGCGATGATTAAAACAGCCACCACACCTTACCGCATATTTTTGGGCTTGGCGTAAGCCAGGAATGGTTTTGCGTGTATCGAGTACCTTACAGTCCGTACCTGCAACGGCATTTGCGTATAAGCGCGCGGATGTTGCTGTCGCAGAAAGCGTTTGCAATAAGTTTAATGCCGTACGTTCGCCGCTTAGCAGGCTGCGGGCGGGCCCATTTAACTTACAAAGTATGGTGTTAGCTTTTACAAAATCGCCGTCTTTACAAAACCACTCAATCGATACGTCTGTACTTAAATGTTTAAACACAGCTTCGAACCAAGTTTGTCCACAAAGAACAATATCCTGTCGTGTTATTACGTTGGCGGTCGCCTTAGTATTGATTGGAATAATAGTTGCAGTTAAGTCGCCACTACCTATATCTTCGTTAAGAAATGCGGCTATCTCAGTGCTGGTTGGGTACATAAATCAGTTTTGCTAGAATATAATGAGGGTTATTATAAGTTGAAATACTGATTAATTTAAAATCTTGGTACTGACAAAATACTTCGATATGAAAATTGGATTTAACTTAAAATCCGTTTTCCATAGTGATTTATTTAAATCGGTGAGTATAATTATGCGTTACCTGCATACCATGATTCGGGTTAAAAACCTGGAAGAATCATTAGATTTTTACTGTCAAAAGTTGGGTTTAGTGGAAGTAAGACGGTTGGAAAGTGAAGCGGGGCGTTTTACGCTGGTTTATTTATCCGCATCTTTTGATTTTGTGGCGGCAAAAAACATGGATGCGCCCTTGTTGGAACTTACCTATAACTGGGATACAGAGGACTATACTGGCGGACGAAATTTCGGACATTTGGCCTTTGAAGTGGATAATATTTACGATTTTTGTCAAGACCTCCTAGAGCAAGGCGTGAGCATACTTCGGCCTCCACGTGATGGTTGGATGGCTTTTATTCGTTCTCCTGATCAAATATCCATAGAACTATTGCAAAAAGGTAGCCCTTTGCCTATTCAGGAGCCTTGGGCATCTATGCCTAGTGTGGGTGTGTGGTAAGCGAGAAAGCTTTGTCGCCACTTAGCTTGTATATTCATTTTCCCTGGTGTATTCGCAAATGCCCCTACTGCGATTTTAATTCGCATGAAACAAAATCGGCTATACCAGAGGCGCAATATGTTGACGCTTTACTGGCTGATTTACAGCGTGAACTTAGTTTGCTGGTGACCCAACCCCAAATAATCAGTATTTTTATGGGGGGTGGTACGCCTAGTTTATTTTCGGCGACAGAAATTGGACGCTTACTGTCTGAAATCAAACAATGTGTAACTTTGGCGGATGATTGTGAGATCACAATGGAAGCTAATCCTGGTAGTTTTGAAAGTGCCAAATTTCACGAATTTCGGTCAATAGGTATTAACCGGCTATCTATTGGCGTCCAAACATTTAACGACCAGTATTTGAAAGATTTAGGCCGTATTCATAATGCTAAAGAGGCTATTCGGGCGGTGGAAATTGCACGTGCTGCCGGATTTGAAAATTTTAATCTGGATTTCATGTTTGGTTTACCGGGGCAAACCCTTGCTGACGCCATGCATGATATTCAAACCGCAATCGCTTTAAAACCAACGCATATCTCTTTTTACCAATTGACATTGGAGCCCAATACTTATTTTTACAAGTATCCTCCGTTATTACCCGATGATGAAGATATATTCAGTGCACAAAAAGCCTGTCAGCAACAATTGGCAGAAAATGGTTATCAGCAGTATGAAGTTTCCGCGTATGCTTTACCGGGTTATCAGTGTCAACATAATAAAAATTATTGGCAATTTGGTGACTACCTGGGCATTGGAGCTGGAGCACATGGAAAAATTAGTCAAACTTTACCAACCCATATTATACGAACAGCTAAACCTAAAAATCCTGAGCAGTATTTAAAACAAGCCTGTGTTGATCAGCGTACTGTTATTGAAGTTGCGCAATTGCCTTTGGAGTTTTTAATGAACGCCCTGCGCTTGAGTAACGGTTTTAGTCTGGATGACTATCAGCGAGTCACCGGTTTAGACAGGAAAAGTCTGGAACCCACATTAACGCAATGTTTAAAGCAAAGTTTATTGGTAGAACATCAGCAACGCTTTCGTTGTTCCGCTAAAGGCTGGGATTTTCTTGATGTGATTCTCGAAAAGTTCTGTCCTTAACCTAAGCAGGGTATAATCAATCATCAAATACCTATATTAAAATTCACTATGCTTGCATATCAACAACAATTTATCCAATATGCCTTGAATTGTGGCGTGCTTAAATTTGGCGAATTCCAATTAAAATCTGGACGCACTAGCCCTTATTTTTTCAACACAGGTTTGTTTAAAACGGGGGCTCAACTGGATATGCTTGGGCAGTTTTATGCGGAAGCCTTAATTAATTCAGGTTTGGAAGTCGATGTTCTTTATGGACCTGCCTATAAAGGCATTCCCTTGGTCAGTACAACCGCTATTGCCTATTCACGTAAGAAAACAGATATTCCGTTTGCTTTTAACCGTAAAGAAGCGAAAGATCATGGTGAGGGTGGTGTTATAGTGGGTTCAGCATTATATGGTAAAGTTTTGATACTGGATGATGTGATAACTGCGGGTACCTCTGTGCGTGAATCAGTAGAGATTATTAATGCTGCAGGCGCAACGGTAGCAGGGGTATTGATTGCTTTGGATCGTCAGGAAAAAGGTCACTCTGCGCGTTCAGCAGTTCAGGAAGTCTCTGCGCAATTTGGCATTCCCGTTTTATCGATTATATCTTTAGAAGATATTATTGAATTTATTCGGCAAGATGTCTCAAACTTTGAAAAATTAGCTATTATTAATGATTATCGTCAAGAATATGGTATTAATACCAATTCCTGATATCTCTAATCCTAGAAACAGCAGTTGACCGCTTCGTTAACTAATTAAAGTTATTAGAATCAATGAATTTAGTCATTAATCGTACTCACCTAAATGGTGAGACCGCTACACAGCCGACGATACCGTTTTCAGCTCATCTAACTGCGTTGCAATTCCTTTTAGAATGCGGCCATGTGGTGTATCGCGCCTTGCCAGACAAACTGAAAACGGCACCCTCGGGTACGTTCAACTGCTGTTTCTAGGATAATTAATCCATGCAAGTCTTTAATGCAAATGTCACTATAGCGACTGATTGCCAAATCAGGCTATACGATTGGTCTTGTTTAAAATTTGTGATCATTATGTGCTTATATGAGTTAGTCAGCAGAGTAGGTTTACTATGAGAAATCTGGAATTTAAAGAAGAGTTGCTAGACTATTCACATTGGCGGGATAAGTTAATACAATCAATTGAATTGTATAGGGAATGGCGTCGATATAATAAATTCAATGATGAACAAAGTAACGATACTATACTGAGTATTTTACAAAGTCTGCGTGCTGATCGAGTAACATTGGCGTTTGTTGCTGAGTTCTCCCGTGGTAAAACAGAATTAATCAATGCACTTTTTTTTGCAGAAACCGGCGTGCGACTTTTGCCGTCTTCGCCCGGACGCACCACGATGTCACCCACCGAGTTATTTTGGGATCAAAAAGGTGGCAGTTATATTCGTTTGCTCGACATTGAAACTCGTCTTGAAGATACTTCCTTATTAAATTATAAAAGTCAGCTTGATTGCTGGACACAAATTGATTTGGATTGTGACTCGCCCACACAGATGCAGGAAGCCTTTAAATCACTGATTGCAACCAAGCAGGTTAGTAAAGATAAGGCGTATAAACTAGGTTTATGGAATGAGCGAGAAGCTGCCGAACAAGGTAATATTAATCCTGAATATGTGGAAATACCCTGTTGGCGTCATGCTTTAATTAGTTTTCCACACCCGTTATTGAAGGAAGGTTTATGCATACTTGATACTCCAGGTTTAAATGCATTAGGCTGTGAACCAGAGCTAACTTTAAATATATTACCCAGTGCCCAGGCTATTATTTTTGTACTGGCTGCAGACACGGGAGTGACGAAGTCGGATCTGGAAATGTGGAATTCCCATGTTTGCAATGCTAGTGGTCAACAGCGTCAAGGTTTGGCTGTAGTGATGAACAAAATCGATTCCATGTGGGATGATTTGGCTGAAAATCACAACTGCGATGCTGCCATTCAAAATCAAATTCAATCCACTGCATCTATTTTAAATATCGACCAGAATTTTATCTTTGCGGTATCTGCAAAACAAGGATTATTGGCAAAAATCAGAAATGATGCTGATTTGCTTGAAAAAAGCCGTTTGCAAAAGTTAGAAAACTACCTATCCAAAGATATACTCGATCAACGTCGTAACATCCTGACAGCGGGGGTACGCAAAGAAATTGGGTATATGGTTAGTGAATCTTTGAAGTTGATGGAAACTAAAATTGTTAATGCAGAAAAACAATTAAAAGAATTTAAGCAGATTGATTTCAATAATCAAGAAATGACAGAGAAATTGATGGCGGAAACCCGTGAACATCAAAGTACCTATTTGCTAAATGTGGAAAATTTTCAAGCCAGTCGTAAAGTGTTTGCTGTACAAGCCAGAATGCTGATCAATAGTTTCGCGAATGAAAAAATTGACGAAATTATCAAGAGAACCCGGGTGGAAATGGACAAAAGTTTAACCACCTTTGGTTTAAAACAGAGTATCCGTAAATTATTTGATGAGTTGCGAGATCTGCTGCAAGATTCTTTAGATATTACAGATGAAACGCGTCGTTTGGTAAAGGCTATTCATAAAAAATTTCGTGATGATTATGGTTTTAATGAAATTGAACCAGAGTTATTTTCAATTAAATATTATCAATTCGAATTAGAACAGATTTTTGCAGAGGGTGATGCATTTCGAAATAGCGCCAGAACCACCATGACTGAGCAAAGTGTCGTCATCAATAAGCTTTATACCACCCTGATTTATAAAGCCAGATATATTTTGCAACAAGCTTACAGAGATTCTGCAATTTGGAGCAATAGCGTACTAAATCCACTTATTCATCAGATTAAAGATCATAAAATTCAAATCGAAGGTCGGTTGCAGATGCTTAAAAAAATCAATCAGTCAAAAGATATGGTTGCCGTCAGTATCGCTCAGCTTGAAGCAGAGCTGGCACCGATAAAACTTCAGCGCCAGCAATTGGTTGGTATCATCAAAGCCATGCATTTTGAAGTCAAAATTAATTAAGCTTTTTATTTACGTGTTGTACTAAACGTATAAGAGCGCACCAGACCTTGAGGGTCAAAACGAAGTAATAAATCCTGTGTATCGTTATTTCCAAATATGGAATACTTGTATATGCCGTACGTCCAGGTGGTGTGTCCATCTTCTAAGCCAGTGCGCCAGGGTGTACCAAAGAGATCGTTAATGTCCTGTTTCCGGGTTTGACCAATTTTGATTTCGGAAACCCGGCTGGCCGCGAATTCTTGTCCCACCGTAAAGCAGCCTGTCAATTGTGTGGCAGTAATACTGCAAATAAGCAATAATAAGTTAAATTTTCCAGTCAGTAAGCTATGGGTTTTCATAAGTAATCCCTGTTTGATAAAAATTAAAGGTGTGATGCCCCTACAGAGGGGTGTTTTGTTGCAGAAATCCGTAATCTGAGCTCATTTTAGCCAAAATATTATGTCTACCCAAGCAAACAGATATACATTAGACAACTTAAAATTTGATAATCGTTTTGTGCGTGAACTTCCTGCTGATGCTGAAACTGACAATTATCGCCGACAAGTTTACCAAGCCTGTTATTCTCGCGTAATCCCTACTCAAGTAGCAGAGCCTACCTTAGTGGCCTATTCTCCAGATATGGCCGCACAACTGGATTTATCTGCAGACGTCTGTCAATCTATAGCTTTCAGTCAAATATTTGTTGGCAATAGTTTAGCTGAAGGAATGGACCCTTATGCCTGTTGTTATGGAGGGCATCAATTTGGACATTGGGCAGGACAGTTGGGTGATGGTCGGGTCATTAATCTTGGAGAAGCTGTTACGCGTCAAGGCGAATATCTGACTTTACAATTAAAAGGTGCCGGTCTGACACCTTATTCACGCAGTGCAGACGGACTGGCTGTGTTACGTTCATCTATTCGCGAATTTTTATGCAGTGAAGCAATGTATTACTTGGGAGTACCCACTACCCGTGCGTTAAGCGTCATTCTAACCGGAAAACAGGTTAGACGCGATATGTTTTACGATGGTAATCCGCAATGGGAGCAGGGTGCAGTGGTTTGCCGAGTTGCACCTTCTTTTACTCGATTTGGCAGTTTTCAAATTTTCACCTCCCGTGATGATTTGGGTACCTTAAAAAAACTGGTAGATTACACTATAGCACATGATTTTCCCCATCTAGGATCTCCAACCCCAGCGATTTATTTGCAATGGTTCACAGAGGTTTGTGAAAAAACGGCCGATATGATTATTCATTGGCAACGCGTAGGATTTGTACATGGTGTAATGAATACAGACAATATGTCGATACTGGGGCTGACCATTGATTATGGTCCCTATGGATGGTTAGAAAATTATGATCCTGATTGGACACCAAACACTACAGATGCACAGGGTCGTCGTTATCGCTATGGAAATCAGCCACAAATCGCCTATTGGAATTTGGTGCAGCTGGCCAATGCTATTTACCCATTGATTAAACGCGCAGAACCTCTACAGCAGGCGGTAAGTCATTACTTCTCACGATTTGAAAAAGGTTGGCAAACTATGCAAGCCGTTAAGTTGGGATTAGAGACGTTTAATCCAGACAGTGATGAGAGTTTGTTGACAGATTTATTTAAATTGTTACAGATAGCAGAAGTTGACATGACCTTGTTTTATCGAGGTTTAGCCAATTTGAATGTCAATTCGACGCTAAGTGAGTTTTACCTTTTTATTGAACAGGTTAGTTATAAAGCGCTAGATCACGAGAGTACGATATTAGCCGAAGCATGG
Source organism: Methylomonas sp. AM2-LC (assembly GCF_039904985.1). NCBI lineage: Bacteria > Pseudomonadati > Pseudomonadota > Gammaproteobacteria > Methylococcales > Methylococcaceae > Methylomonas > Methylomonas sp. AM2-LC. The sequence goes on along the minus strand of NZ_CP157005.1, from coordinate 207,443 downwards.
TTTAATGACTATTTACAGCGGTTGCGGAAAAATACCATCAATGATCAAGATCGTATTACGCAAATGCAAAGTGTTAACCCTTGTTATGTATTACGAAATTATCTCGCTCAAGAAGCCATTGATCAGGCTGAACAGGGAGATTTTGCTTTGGTGGAAGAATTGTTAGACGTGCTACGTCAGCCGTACACTGAGCAGCCAGGTAAATCACGTTTTACTGCCAAACGACCCGATTGGGCTAAACAACGAGCGGGTTGTTCAATGTTATCCTGTAGTTCATGATTAATGGCTGAACGCGTTCAGCGCGTTCAGCCATCAGATTTTATCGTTCTAAATAACTAAGCTTCCCAGTTTTGCCGTTCCATTCGTCGGCATCGGGTGAAGCGTCTTTCACTTCAGTGATAACGGGCCATAATTTTGACAATTCTGCATTCAACGCGATGAATTGTTCTTGCCCTTCAGGCACTTCATCTTCAGCATAAATTGCGTTAGCAGGGCATTCTGGTTCACAAAGTGTGCAATCGATACATTCATCAGGATCGATAACCAGAAAATTAGGTCCTTCATGAAAGCAGTCGACAGGACAGACGTCAACGCAATCGGTGAATTTGCATTTGATGCAGTTTTCGGTGATGACAAAAGCCATAATGTTCTTCCAAGGTAATGATAATGAACAAGTTTCCGCCGTACGGAAACTTTATGGTTTAAAAGACCTGTTGTAAAGACAGCAGGTAGATAAATAATGTAAAAGTGATTTGGACTGAAGACCGAAATCAGTCTTCAGTTACCACCCAATATAATGATTATTTATCTTTGTTACGTTCTTTAACTTCTTTGATGACTTCTTCTGCTACGTTGCGAGGGCAAGGTGTATAGTGAGAAAACTCCATTGAGAACTGACCACGACCCGAAGTCATGGTACGTAAATCACCAATATAACCAAACATATCGCTAAGCGGAACATCGGCTTTAATTCGAACCCCTGTTACACCTGGATCTTGTGATTTGATCATACCGCGACGACGGTTAAGGTCGCCAATAACATCACCCACATGACTATCTGGTGTGAATACATCAACTTTCATAATCGGTTCCAACAGTTGTGGACTCGCTTTAGGAATGGATTGACGATAGGCAGCGCGTGCGGCAATTTCGAAAGCAATAGAGGACGAGTCAACAGCATGGAATGAACCATCGGTCAGATTGACTTTGAAGTCTAACAATGGGAAGCCCGCCAAAACACCTTTATCGATACTTGCTTTGAAACCTTTTTCCACAGCTGGCCAGTATTCTCTAGGTACGTTACCACCAGTAACGGTAGATTCAAATACAAAGCCGCTACCCACTTCACCTGGTTCGATGATGTAATCGATTTTGGCGTACTGTCCAGAACCACCTGATTGTTTTTTATGGGTATAACTGTCTTCAATGCGTTGTGTAATCGTTTCCCGATAAGCAACTTGAGGTTTACCTACGTTTACATCCACACCATGAGTACGTCTTAAAATATCAACTTTAATGTCAAGATGTAATTCGCCCATCCCTTTGATGATGACTTCGCCGCTTTCTTGGTCGGTTTCAACGCGGAAAGATGGATCTTCCTGAATCATCTTACCCAGTGCTATACCCATTTTTTCGTTACTGCCCTTATCTTTAGGCGAAATAGCAATAGAAATAACTGGATCAGGGAATACCATTGGTTCCAATGTTGCTGGCTTGTCTGGATCACATAAAGTATGACCCGTTTGTACGTTTTTCATACCGATAACTGCCACGATATCACCTGCTTGGGCAGAATCGCGCTCTTCACGTGAGTTAGCGTGCATTTCAACGATACGACCAATACGTTCGGTTTTTCCGGTAAAGGTATTTAAAACCGTAGTTCCTTTTTCCAGTCTTCCTGAGTATATACGTAAGAAGGTAAGAGCACCAAAACGGTCGTCCATGATTTTAAATGCCAAGGCGCGTAAAGGTTTGCTTGCATCGACAATCGCAAAAGTACCGGTTGGGTTACCTTCCAGATCCACTTCAGGTTGTGGTTTAACTTCGGTAGGATCAGGCAAATAATCAACAACAGCATTCAATACCAACTGCACACCTTTGTTTTTGAAAGAAGAGCCGCCATAGGTAGGGAAAAATGCCAGTTCACGGGTACCAGTGCGGATGCAGCGATTAACGGTCTCCATGTCGGGTTCAATACCTTCCAGATATTTTTCCATGGCATCATCATCCTGCTCAACAGCAGTTTCAATCAGTTTTTCACGCCATTCTTCAATAAGATCTGCCATTTCTGCAGGTGGCTCTTGAATAGTGTATTTCAATGGATCCCCTGAATCATCCCAAACCCAAGCTTTGCGGGTCAGCAAATCAACTACACCCACAAAATTTTCTTCAGTACCAATAGGGAGTGTCATCACTAAAGGGCGTGCACCTAATACATCTTCTACCTGTTTAACCACGCGATAGAAGTCAGCGCCTAAACGGTCAAGTTTATTGATGTAAATGATCCTGGAAACTTCAGAGTCGTTGGCATAGCGCCAGTTGGTTTCTGATTGGGGTTCAACACCACCAGAACCACAGAATACACCGATACCACCATCCAATACTTTCAGTGAACGATAAACTTCGATAGTAAAGTCAACGTGACCCGGAGTATCAATAATATTTAAACGGTGACCATTCCATTCGCAAGATGTTGCGGCAGACTGAATGGTAATACCGCGTTCTTGCTCTTGCTCCATGAAGTCTGTTGTCGCTGCACCGTCATGTACTTCACCGATTTTATGGATTTTTCCGGTCAATTTTAAAATCCGTTCGGTCGTGGTTGTTTTACCGGCATCTACGTGTGCGAAGATACCGATATTTCTGTATAGCGATAGATCAGTCATGGTTATACTCTAAATGAATGAAAACTTTATTAACCCTTGGCACCTTGCCAGGGTTTCCTCAATGACAGTGTCAATGAAATCTCACCATTCTAACCGAAAATTCAAAAAAAACAGAATGTCAATTTTTTTACAGTATGGAATGGGGTTGTAATTGGGTGATTTGTAGCCTTCTAAGCCTGTTCTTCCAGAATTTGCTTCAAAAAAGGGATGGTTAGTTTACGTTTTGCTACCAAGGTGGCGCGATCAATTTTTTCAAGTAATACCCACAAAGCTGACAAATCATGCACATAATGATTGAGTAGAAACTTTCCCACGCCGGGAGGGATATCAAAACCTAAATCATGTGCTTTATAGGTTAAAGCTTCAATTAGCTGATCATCGCGCAAGGACTGAATTTTCAAGGTAAGCCCCCATCCCATCCGCGTTTTAAGATCCAATAGGCTAAACGGTAAAAATTTGGGCGGACAGTCAGCGGTGAGTAACAAGCGACCATTATTTTGCCGATGGTTGTTATAAAAATTGAATAATGATAGTTGCCAAACGGCATTTTCGGCAATATGTTGTAAATTATCCAGAGCGACGATTTCCATGTTTTCAAGGCCTTCCAAAATAGCTGGTGAGGGAAGATTATCTTGATTAAAACAAAGATAAAAGGGGTCTTTACCTAATGATTTTGCTAATTGGCAACAAGCATGCAGCAAATGGCTCTTGCCACTTCCAGAGTCACCCCAGAGATAAATTTGCTGTTCTTGTTCTTTTTCTGCAAACGTATGTAATTGATTGATAATTTCTGCATTATTGCCGGGAAAATAACTGGTAAAAGTCTGGTTACTTTGGAATTCAAATGCGATGGGGATTTGCATAGACGAATGACTCAGATTTTTTCTGCCTTATATACATACATGCCTGCCCCAAAACACAACAACAGGCTAAATGTTAGTTCCAGTAGAGCATAAGGCCGCTCAGGCTCACTAACGTATGCTTCAGCTATAGCATGGGCAAAATACGGTAAACTTAGATACGTCATCCACGTACAACTTTTGAGCTGGCAGTTTAAAAAACCTCTAAAGGGCAGCAACAGTGGACCGATAGTCATTATAATTAACAAGGCAGTCGGAAATCCGCTCACTGGAAATAGCAAAGTATGCCAGGCAAGTTGTAGAAAAAATAAACCAAAAAAACCCACCAGTCCTGCGTAATAGTAGTAAATGCGTTGCATAGTAAATGTCGTCTAAAGCTGTGTTGAACAAAAGGATTGTTGGCTAGCCGACAATTTTAAAACATAAGGTATCAAAAACCAGTGTACACAGTCTAACTTTTGCTATTTTAACGATCTAAACCAGTAAAAAGACTCATGTTACTAGTCCTTTTTAACTTAAATTCTAAAATAGGCAATGCTGCGTTCCAGAGACGCTGCGATAACTTCTAATTGCTTTGCTGATTCAGATGTTTTGTCTACAGCTATACTGTTTTCACCGGTCATTTCCGCAATACGTTCCACATTTTGAGCAATTTCGCTACAGGTTTTGCTTTGCTCTCTAATAGCGACTGAAATTTGATTTATCCGCTCAACGACTTTACCTGTACTGGATTTGATATCATTAATAGCTTCCCCTGCTTGGTAAGCCAATACCGAGCCTGAACTGACCTGTTCAACGCCTGTTTTCATGCAAGTAACAGCGTTCTTGGTTCCAGCCTGAATTTTTTCGATGGTTGCGGTAATTTCCAATGTAGAAGATCGAGTACGTTCCGCTAAACTACGCACTTCATCTGCCACTACAGCAAAGCCACGACCTTGCTCCCCGGCCCGAGCGGCTTCGATTGCGGCATTTAATGCCAGTAGATTTGTTTGCTCAGCAATAGCTTTAATGACGTTGACGACTGTGGAAACTTCCTTAGAGTGTTGTTCCAACACCCCAATCACCTGAGCGGAATCTTCTACAGAACGTACAATGTTGTTCATACTTGAAGCCGCCTTGTGGATAACTTGACTTCCATTTTCGGAAATGGTTTCAGTCTCGCTGCTAATATTTTGAGCGGTTTGCGCACTTTTTGAAACTTCTGCAATACTTAAATTCATTTCTTCTACTGCCGCAGCAGTAGTAGTGGTAGCATCGCGTTGTATATGAGAGGCATGAGCAACTTCTTGTGCCGTTTGCACTAAACGTTTTGCTGCTTCACTAGCCATATGGGCATTGTTTTCAATTTCGCTAAAAATTTGCCGAAGATTACTGCGCATTGCCACAATAGAAGCCATTAAGCTGGTAGTATCGTTAGCTTTTAGAGGTATCTCTGTCTGAAGATTTCCTGATGCAATATCACGTGCTACATTTGTTACATAATTTATTTCGCCGCCCAATTTTTCATATATTATGCGTACTAGAAACACAGCAGTACCCGCAGAAAATATAATGACAATCAAACCAAGCAATAAATTAGCAAACTTAAGATTTGATGAGTCCGCTATGATAATTGCAATGTTTTTATCCATTTCGGTAGATTGAAATTGCTCAAGTTTGCCTATTAATGCAGTATATTCACGTATATCTTGATGCAAAGTACTAACTAGATAATGCTTGGCGTCGTCTACATAGCCGGTTTTAATTTTTTGTATATATAACTGCCTATGCTCAGTATAAACTTTACGTGCAGCCAGTGCCTGTGCTAATAACTCTTTTTCATTGACACTCGTTACCAGTTTTTGTAATTGATCAAAGCTATCTGTAATACTTTTGCTATTGGCGGAAATTTCATCATTGATGGCATTAATTTCGGCTAAATTGGTCGTTTCTTGGAGTAAAAGAGTATTACTCCAGTTTTTTAACACATTAGTGCGTACATTATTGGCATGTATACTGGTGGGGTAGACATTCTTGGCAATCACTTCTGTTCCAGCAATTACTTTACTGCTCATTAATTGAGACATGCTTACCATAATTATATTCAGCAGGATAATGGCACCTAGAGTCCATGCCAACAAGCTTGAAATTTTCATCTTTCCAAACATTATCACCTCTAATCCTCAATTATTCTATTGATAGCATAATTATAGATAATAAAATTCAATGTATTGGAATATATTGATATATATTTACATTTTTTGAACTAGGATAGTTTTTGCGGTACAGGCAACCACATTTGATAAATGCTTATAATGATTTGCATTCCCATCGACAAGCCCATCAATGTACCACTAATAACAACAACATAGGCAAACTCGGGAAGCGCTTTGGTGATGAACCAGGATAGTACATCTAATAACATTGCAATAAAGGGTATAACGACCGCCACGCGTTTAACGTAGATATTAATGTCACAGAGTAGAAAAATTCTACCTATAAAATATAGAATAAAAGCAATACCAAATAAATGGATGTGAGACACCCTCACTAGGCTAGGCAAAGGCGCTCCGCCAGAATGTGTGACTTCTTTGACACCTTTATAATTGGATAAATCCGGAAGTGACGCGTTAATCGTAGGTGTATGGCAAATCGCACAATCCCGATTCAATATTGGTGCAATCTCTGTTTGGTAAGTCGTTTCTTCAGCGCCCTTATGTATCCATTTGCTGATAATTTCTTTATCAGTTTTAAATTTCAAATTGGGTTCCATAATACCGTTAATTGCTGTTTCTAATCGGCTTTGGTTGTAAGAGCCATGGTACATGATGGCAATATCGTCAATCGACAGGCCACGTTTACCATCACGACCCTGATGGGAGTAATAAGTGTTCATTAAAGCGACAATATAACCCAGAGTTATGGTTAACAAAAATACGGTATTCAATATTTTTTCGCTGGTAGATATGTCGCTAAAGCGCGTGCAGTGTTTGTTCATAGTCGTCATTGATAGCATAGATAAAATACCGGAAAGTATCTGCTAGTGATACCAGCCAACAGATTTTGTTACCTGCGTTTACGGTTACCTTAATCCGTCAAAGTTTAAAAAATCAGCCAAGTATTTAAATACAGGGTGTTGTTGTCGCTAGCGTTTCGAGGCATGCCTGTGTCACCGGGTTGTACATTCGTATAGTTTTTGCTTGAGCCGTTAAATCGGGTGTAGGCTACATACTGCAAAGCAAAGCGAATATTTAAATAAGATTCGATCCCGGCTGAAGCTGTTTTGCCGAACGGAACATAGTCGAGTTCGAATGTAAAATATTCAGAATTGGGTTTGTTGGTTGGCGATGCGTAGAGAGTGGTATCGGTACTTCCAGATAAATGATTAAAGCCAGCCGCAAAACTATAGGTTTGATCATAAGTATAAGAGCCATTTAAGCCCAGAAATCCTATTTGCTGTTGGGGATGTGTTGCTCCGCCTTGATTTGCCGTAGCCAATAATTCTTGCTGTTCACGAATATAGCTAGCCTTAACTTCGTATATATGCAATGGATTGGCTAGATATTGATAGTTAAAATCCATGCCTAAATCGGTGTAACGGTCGGTACCCGCAATATTTACATTAGGTTGAATGTTTGCCCTAAAACCAAAGTGACCCAGTGAAAAATAATGCCCGTGCCAATCTTTTTGCAACGCAATTCGCCAATAGGGAGCGCCTCCATCAATTTTAACTGCACCGTTATCCCATTCACCCAGGCCTTTTTGCGCGTATTTGGCAAAGCTAGTGTAAGCACCTGCTTCAAGAAAAACCAAGTCATCAATCATACTATACAATGTTGCACCGCCCACTTGTTGACCCAAAGCGCCAATAATGGGTCCTACCGCGGGAGTGTTAGCCAGAGATGAGCCTACATATGGAAATCCCCATGCTGGAGTGGTATTCCATAAATCTTGAACCGTTGGGTTGTTATTAAAAGAGATGCCGTAAATCAGGTTTTTATCTAACACATCAGATTCAGAGCTTAACCGAATATCTGTGTTGTCCAGTGATAATCGGTTATATATCCCATCATAGCTAAACTGGACAAATGCTCCCATTTGTTGGAGTACTTTACCGCCAAAAAAGACTGATGCCTGATCGAGTGCTAGGTTGTTATTGCTGTTGTAGCCCCGATTTTTGAAATTGGCATCGAAATTTGGATTATCTGGATTGATGAATTTATCGTCATTCCTCTTCGTGTTGGTTAAAGAACCTTGAATCGTACCTCCAAAGCGACTTAAAAATGAATCACCTCCACCAGAGGAATAAGCATTCAACTTAAATTGCCTACCCAAGGGGGTTAAATTGGGCCCAAATGCCTGCGTATGACAGCTAATGCATGCCATGCCTGTTTGACGGGTAAAACTGGGTAGTGCAAACGCAGTATTGGAAATACTTATAAAAAAAACAAGTTCACAAACTATTAATAGCTGTCTTTTATTAAGCGATTTTGATCTTTGTAAAATATTCATAAGAAGTACATTGGTTAGATTGCACTACCTGCGCAATTATTTATCGGCAAGTCAGTTTGATTAATAGAGATTTTTAAAGATTAAGTGATTTAAAAGTCTAATCACTCTGCTTTGTTATGTGTCGATTTCTATAGTTATAAAAGTAAAAACAACAACATGTGATATTTGAAATTTAGTTTTATTAGGTTACTAAATGGGCAGATTGCCTAACGCAAAATTAAGTAATCGTAAGCCAAGAAATGAAAAAGGCACGGCTAAAATCAGTAAAACTGCGATATAACCAATTGCTTTGTAGATGTCATATTTGGAAGGGTTTTGACAATGCATAAATTTTCTCGGTTAAATTAAAGATCTATATGAATCAGTAACAGATTTAATAAAGTTTTTTAAAAAAAATCAAAGTTTTTTCGGGAATACAATTTATGAGGCCATTGACTCATTTCGGCATTTTTTAAAGTGCGTCTTCTCGGGCTGATATTGGATTTGTGCTAAGCTCGACATGTCTCGATCTATGCTCCCTAAAATAAAGTTAACTTTATATGTCTATTCCTAATAGTGGTAACAAAGTTCAATGGGTAAAAAATTTATAGAAAGTTTCTGCCATTAATAAAATAAAATCACCTCCTGATTACCCATAAGCTTTTGAAAATTCAATTCTTAGTCATTGGATTTTAGATTTCAACCCGTGCTATATGGTTTTATTCCATAAGTTGGGTTGGGTTAAAATGAAACCCAAAAGTTTGCCATTCTTGAGTTTACCTATACCCGCTTCTTTATTGGCATAGCCGTTTAACTAGAGCTTTTGTTTAATAAGGTATTACTATTTACTTCAGAAGCCAAAATTATGGCTGTTCTAAATTAATTTCTGTAAAGTTGAGATTTATTCTAATAAATAAGTATGAAATTAATGTTAAGGATTTATTAAAATAAAATTAAGATAATTTTGTGAAAAATAAATCATAACTTGTTTTATATTTATTAAATGAGAATAATACAATAGGTGTTTTACTTGTAATAACAATGGTTAATAAGCCATTTTTTGAACGACAATACTTTGGATTACTAACAAGGGGGTATTGTTGTGGCGAAAGCCAATGCTAGGTACACCAATCACTATCGTAAATATCATTGATGCGGCTTAGTTAGTGAAACCTTGTTTATCGAGGTGAATTAATTTGATATGTGGCGCGCAACAAAAAAGGCCTAGGTCGTTAAACCTAAGCCTTTATATGTCTGGTAGCGGGGGCAGGATTTGAACCTACGACCTTCGGGTTATGAGCCCGACGAGCTACCAAGCTGCTCCACCCCGCGATTGAGCTATGCATTTTGACATGATTATTATTGTTTGGCAAGACTTTTTTTCGATTCAGGTAATTAATAAATCAAAAGGATAGATTTTAGGTTTAATGGCTCTCACCTACGGGGGCCGCAAAACCATCGGCTACCAAGGCTGCAATATTGTTTGCAGTTAATGCTTGTAAGAAAGTTACCAGATCTGCAATTTCTGGCTCGGATAAGCCTAATGGCTTTATCAAAGGCGATAAGTTTTCGTTTACAACACCTCCAGCATTGTAAAAACGCACCACTTCTTCCAGTGTTGCTATAGAGCCATTGTGCATATAGGGTGCGCTAAGTGCTATGTTGCGTAACGAGGGCGTTTTATATGCCCAGCGGTCGTTTGGGGTTTGGCTGATTTCATAATAGCCAAGATCATTTTCTTTCACTTCGGAAATAGTATTGAGTTGTTGACTGGCAACGTCTATAAAAGTGCCGGGGGCTATTTGTACTTGCTTTTTTGCAGGCGTTAATTGCATGGCTTCACGATAGCCTATGCCGGTATTATGCCGATTTTGATCACTAAATAATGCATAGTGCTTGTCTAGACTATGACATTGGTTACAAGCGGCTTTGCCAGTGAATAAGCGAAAACCACGTTGTGCCTGCAAACTTAGGGCTTGAAGTTGTTTGCCGTAATACCAGCGGTCAAATGCAGAATCTGCTGCATTCAGTGTGCGTTGATAACTTGCCAGTGCCTGACCTATAGTTTCCATGCCAGCGGGTTTGTGGAACGCTGATTCAAAAAGGCCATTATAATCGGCGCTGTTTTTAATTTTATCTACCACATATCCAATAGAGGGATTAGCCATTTCATTATGTGCCAATAAAGGTCCCCAAGCTTGTTGTTCCAGCTGATTTTCACGTCCATCATGAAATAATAGCCTAGCATAACCCACATTGTATAAAGTCGGTGCATTACGGCGAATGCTACGCCCTTCCACGCCTATCGGCGTGCGCAATTCATTACTGCTAAAGCCCTGTTCGGGAATATGGCAAATGGCGCAAGAAAAGGTATTGTTAAATGATAGTCGGCGGTCATAAAACAATTTCCGACCCAAGGCTATTTTATCGGTGGTTACAGCATTGTTGGCTGGTTGAGGTAATTTGGGTAAACCTAAGGGTGGTTTCAAAGCATATTCAATCAAGTTGGCAGCATGGCCTTGGCGAAGTTCCAGAGCGAGAGAGTGGGTTTGATAGTCTGTTTGTTGATAATTTTGCTTATCGTCACCCGGCCGAAACAGGTTTTCATGACTGATAATTGTCTTTGGCTTGGCCGATGCAGGGTTTTCCAATAAGGTTTTGATGTCATTAATGACTGTATCGGCATGTAGAAAGTCTACGTTATAGATATTGCGAATTTTCTGGTGAGTATCTATTAAATATACGCGGAGTAGATGTGAATAGGTTCCCGTAAATTCGCCGTTTTTATCAACAATTTTTTGAATATTTTGCGGATAATCGTTAAGAATAGGCTTTAGTTGTTGTTCTGACTGAGTGGTCAGAAATTGCCAGTTGACCGTATTACTGTTCAAGCCTTCACCATAATGTTGCATAGCGGCTGGCTTGTCATGTTCGGGATTAAAACTTAAGGTTAGTAGGCGCACATGTTTGGCTAATTCGGGTTGTTTTTGCAGCTGGCGGGATAATTTATGGAGTACTTGGGTGGCTAACGGGCAGCCATTGACATCGCTACAGGAGGTATAGATAAAACTCAGCAATACCAGCTTATTATCCATAAGTTGATAAAGTGTGGTGGCTTTATTATCGGTTGTAATTACCTCGCCGTTGCCAGCCTGTCCAATGATAGGTAACTGATAACTACCCGGAGCAGCGGGTTGGAAAGCCAGTGGATAGTAACCAGGCGCTGCTGTAGACGTATCTGCCTGGCTAACGTTGCACGCCAAACAAAGTAAAGCCGTTATATAAACATAAATTGGAGTTGCTTTTCTGCGCATCTTTGACGTGAGTTAAACAGGGTTAAGAGCCGTTTGACCAAGTTGTTAGCTAAGATCAAACGGTCATTTTCAACTATATACCCCTTCCAAAAGCCAGTTTTAAGGGCTGGCTTGAGCTTTAGCTAAGCGTTTTGTAACAATTCAAGCTTAATCACATCTGTAGAATGTGCGGCGCATTAATCGCGACAAATGCACTTTACTGTGTTCAGTGTATCCTGTCGCTCATTTCTTTTAAGTTATAAAAAATTACGCCGAATCGTTACTTTCATTTTAGCTGCCGAGGTGTAGTCACCTTATATGCTTAATTGCTTATGACTTATTTTTTTTGTCATATAAAGCATAAGCACCAAAGCGCATCTGATGTGCTCGTCCTAGTTTTTCCTTGGTAAAATCAATAGCAAACTGTTGGGTCAATTGTTTGCCATCCCAGTGATAAGCTTTAAAAAACTGCTCGTTATCAGCGCCTTTTTTATCCCAGTTAGCTAATAGGGAGGAGGTGTAATATAAGCGCTTACCATCCCAGCTAGACGATACCATGTTCACTTGTGCGCCAATTTTTTGTTCAAAAAATTGTTTGGGGTGGAGTGGGTCACTAATGTCAAAGGCACGAGTCTTGCCGTCCATAAAGGTGTTCACCCATAACGTTTTGTCATCACTGGAAATAGAAATATCGACAGGCAGTGGAATTTTACTAGGATCGCCAATATCAGCTACTGCTTGCGCTTGCCACTCGCCTTTGCTGTCGGTATTAATCAGCCAAATTTTAGATGTCAGCGCGGTACTGGTAAAACAATAATCGTGTTTATCGGCCAATGCACAACGAATTTCCAGCGGTGCGCCCGGAACATCAAATACTTTTTTGGGCTGATGACTATGTAAATCCCATTGCACGACAGTATTGCCAAAACGTTTCATTGCTTCGGGGTCGGTGAGCATTTTTCCAAAATCCATCATGTAATTCGACCAGCCAGTAAATGAGGAGGTCAAAAGCAGATTGTGACGTGGCAAGGCACGGACATCATAGTTGTAGCCATCAGCATAATTACCGGATTTAATGGCACCCTGTAAATTGCTATCGGTGGGTAACCAGTAGGTTGCTATGTATTCACCTGCATTGTTATATTCAACCAATGCAGTGCGTCCACCATGATCTTTGTTGTTGGATAAACCGGTAATCAGCATACGCCCCGGTAAGGCATACAAACTATGCGGCCCCACTACGCCACCACTTTTGGAGACAAAATCAGTAATTACTTTAGTGAGTTTCGGTTTGGCTGGATCGCTATACACATCAAATACAAAAATTTTGTTGGTATCCAGCCCTCCTGCCCATAAAAATTTACGGTCATCAGTAAAGTCAGAGTGATGGGCTTCATTGCGTCCGCCAACAGACACGCTATTGATAACTTTGCCATAGTTAGGCGATTTGGGGTTAACATCTGCCGTGACTAGTTTATCTTGTTCGTCTCCCAAGCCTTCTACACCCAATGTCCAGATGTAGACAAAATCCTCTTGACCCGTGATTTTGGGTGCATAGGGTGAGGTACAGGTTTCGTCTGCCTGGGCAGATGATGCACTCACGCTGAGTATAGAGGCAATCAGCGTAGCTTTAAAATACGACGGCAGATTTTTTGCTAAAAATAATTTATTCATAGTATGCATTCCGATAGTTATTATTATGTTTGATCAGTTGTGATTTGCGAAAGCTTTAGGGTAATCACCATAATCTTTAATTCATTCAAGATTTGTAACAAGTACTAAAGCTCGGTTTTTAGAGGTTCCTCCTTAGCTATTACTGCGGGTAGTTGGATCAATAATGGTATGGATTTTTTCGATTCGATTCGCGGGGAAGCCACCTTGTGCGGCGTGTTCACGAATAGCGTTTTCATCGTCGGCAATATAGATGCAATAAACTTTGTCAGCGGTAACAAAGCTTTCTAACCATTGTATTTGTGGCCCCATGTTGCGCAGAATGCCGCAGGATTTTTGCGCAATACTCTGTAACTCTTCTGCTGTTAACTGGCCTGCGCCCTGAATATCGCGCTCGATAATGAATTTAGGCATAAAATCTCCAAATATAAACGACCGGTCGTCTTAAGTGCCGGACTAAAAAAACAGCCAGCTTGGCTGTCGAGTGATGGGTTTTGCTTTCCCATCAATTCTGATAACTATTTAGCGCATTTAGGTAATATAAAATCAATGGACTGCAGGATTTTCTTCACCCAGTGAAGAAAATCTGTCGCATTTGATGTGCCTACTTGCATTTGCACATCCTTTAGAACCTAACCCTTACTTAAAATAGTTATCTAAACCATAAAATAATCTTCCAGTAAATCCTCACAACACGCTTTAAGTGGAGCAACCGATTGCTCCACTTTCATGCGTAATAATGCGCCTTGCCAGCTATTTAGCATTAAATCAGCCATGCTTTTGGCGGAACGATCCTTGCGTACCACACCTTCTTGCTGCCCACGTTCCAGAGCTGTTTTTTGTAAATCGCTATAACGTGCTACCGCTTCCAGTAACGCATTTCGACACAATGGACTGGTGTCACCAATTTCTCCCATCAAATTACCCAGTAAACACCCGCCTTTAAAACCACTTTCTGCTACTTCAGCAATCAACTCTTTGTAATAAGTGCGCAATGCCTCAAGCCCAGTTAAAGCCGGATTTTGTAAATGTAAGCTAAGTCGCTGAATAAATGGCTCTATGTAATGATTGATTGCTTCGGCGGCAAATTGTTCCTTGCTGTTAAAATAGGAATAAAACGAACCTTTGGGAATTTGCACGGTTTCCAGAATTTCTTTCAGTCCGGTAGCGTGATAGCCTTTTTCCAGTAAGATCGTGACACCCTGTTCTAGCAAGCGGTCTTTTTTAATATGTTTGGGTTTTAATGAGTGCATGGCTTTATTATGCGACCGGTCGTCTATTATGTAAAGTTTAATTTAGTTCTCGCTAGAGATTGTTGTAAAGTGGGCTAACAGCATACAATTAATGATTTAAGCATAGCTACGAATTGTGTAAGGCAAGTCCTTAATTGACTAGATATGTTAATTCTGATTAAAACGCAGCAAACTGATACTCATAATGCAACAATACCTTGATTTATTAAATAAAATCCTCAGCGAAGGTTATCGCAAAGCGGATCGTACCGGCAGCGGTACGCTCTCTATTTTTGGTCATCAATTACGTTTTGATTTGGCGCAAGGTTTTCCGTTGCTGACTACCAAGAAAATACATTTAAAATCAATCATTCATGAGTTATTATGGTTTTTAAGCGGTAATACCAATATTAGTTATTTACAGCAAAATGGAGTCACTATCTGGGATGAGTGGGCCAATGAACAAGGAGAGTTAGGTCCTATTTATGGAAAACAATGGCGAAACTGGCCGGTGGCTAATGGCTTGGCGATTGATCAGATCTCTGAAGTACTGAGGCAAATACAGCAGACCCCCAATAGCCGCCGTATGCTGGTATCTGCCTGGAATGTGGCAGATTTGCCCGATGAAAGCTTGTCGCCACAAGTCAATGTCGCTAATGGCAAAATGGCTTTGGCGGCTTGTCATACTTTGTTTCAGTTTTATGTTGCAGAGGGTAAATTGTCTTGCCAGCTTTATCAGCGCAGTTGCGATACTTTTTTAGGCTTACCGTTTAATATTGCCAGTTATGCTCTGCTAACGCACATGTTGGCAGAACAAGCAGATTTACAGGTAGGCGATTTTATTTGGACGGGTGGCGATATTCATTTATATTTGAACCATCTTGAACAGGCTCAGGAACAATTGTTAAGGCAGCCTTTGTCGTTACCCAGTATACAGTTACAGCGTAAACCGGAATCAATTTTTGCCTATTGCTATGAGGATTTTCAACTGCTTAATTATCAAGCACATCCAGCTATTAAAGCGCCTATCTCGGTATAATTACGGTGAATAATGAAAAGCGGCTTAAAATTTTTGCACAGTTAAGCGAAGCCATACCCAATCCTGTAACAGAACTAAATTATAGTACAGCATTTGAATTATTGATTGCAGTGGTATTATCTGCGCAAGCTACCGATAAAGGTGTTAACAAAGCAACGGAAAAACTGTTTGCGGTTGCCAATACGCCTGCGGCCATTTTGAGCTTAGGTGAAAGCGGCCTTAAGGAATATATAAAAACCATTGGCCTGTTTAACAGTAAAGCCAGTAATATTATTAAGCTTTGTACGGCGTTAATGACTCATCATCAGGGGCAAGTGCCGGAAAATAGAGAGGCATTGGAAGCCCTGGCAGGTGTTGGACGTAAAACGGCAAACGTCATTTTAAATACCGCCTTTGATCAGCCGACTATTGCGGTAGATACTCATATTTTTAGGGTTGCAAACCGTACCGGTTTAGGGCCGGGTAAAAATGTGATGGACGTTGAAAAAAAACTCGACAAAACGGTGCCGAAAGTTTACAAAAAAGCTGCACATCATTTGCTTATTCTACACGGTAGGTATACTTGTACTGCCAGAAAACCAAAATGTCAAAATTGTTGTATAGCGCTATGGTGTGAATTTAAAGAAAAGAAATAAAGCTGAATATGCAATAATCCACGTTGAACTTTAGCCAGATAGCATTATCGATAAATGATGCTGAGCGCGAAGTTTAGCACAATAACAAACTATAAAAGTAGATAAGAGGATAAGGCAATGAAAAAATTTAACAAAACTCCACTAGTTTCCGCAATGGGTACTATGGTTATTTCCGGTTTTGCAGCTAATGTCACTGCTGACAGCAATCCGTTTTCAATGACTGAATTGTCCAATGGCTACATGCAAGTGGCTGCTGATACAGCCAACAAGGTAAATGAAGGTGGCTGTGGCGCAAATGGTAAAACGGCTGCAAACACCGTCAAAAAAGCTGAAGGTGCTTGCGGTGAAGGTAAATGTGGCGGCATGATGAACAATGGCAAAATGAAAGCGGGTATGGAAAGTACCTGTGGTGCCATGATGAAAGGTAAAGAAGGTTCTTGCGGAGCCATGGATGCAAATAAAGCTGCAGACAATAAAAAATCTACAGAAATGTCTTGTGGGGCTATGATGAAAGGCCACGAAGGTAGTTGTGGTGCCGCAGTCGATGCCAAAAAAGCGGCAGGCAAATAATATTCTTTAACTGTTCAGCCAGCAGGGTATCAGTGTTTGATGCCCTGCTTAAAGCTTATGTTTGCTGGATGGTTGCAATTCTTTTACCTTATTTGTAGCACGCCTGTATGGACTTTTTGCAATACCTTAATGATTATGGCTATTACGCCCTATTCATCATTACTTTTCTTGAGGGAGAAACCGTGCTTATCATTGCCGGTTTTTTAGCAAGTACCGGACACTTGGCCTTACCCTGGGTCATTGTCTCTGCATTTCTGGGTACCTTTGCCGGAGATCAAACCTTTTTCTATTTGGGGCGCTTTAAAGGTATCGCCTTTTTGGAAAAACGTCCGAGTTGGCATCGCAAAACCGACAAAGTCTTCGATTTACTACGCCGCCATCAAATTAAAGTAGTATTGGGATTCAGATTTATCTACGGAGTGCGTAATGTGACACCTTTTGTTATTGGTGCAAGTCGTATGAATCCGGCCAAGTTTTTTGCACTTAATTTTATTGGTGCTTTGGTATGGGCTATCATTTTTGGTTGTGTTGGATATCAATTCGGGCATGTGGCAGAAGCGATGATAGGCGATATTAAAAAATACGAAGTATATTTGTTGAGCGCCTTGGTATTAGCTGGTGTTTTGCTGTTTTGGCGTTCAACCCAGAAAGCCGAAAAGTAAATAGGCCATGCGTACCACTCAGCAACTAGTTTACGGTGCAGGATTGGGCTTACGACGCTCATTCTTGAGCGAGATAATTGACCATCCCGCTGAACAGGTTGATTTTTTCGAAGTTGCACCGGAAAACTGGATGAATATAGGGGGTAAACTTGGCAAACAATTTCGTGCCATGACAGAGCGCTATCCTTTTATTTGTCATGGATTGTCTTTATCCATAGGTAGTACCGATCCGCTAGATCTGGCTTTTGTGCATAATCTTAAGCATTTTATGCTTCAGCACGGCATCAAGTTTTACAGTGAACACCTCAGTTACTGTAGTCAGCAAGGGCATCTTTACGATTTGATGCCTATGCCGTTTACCGGAGAAGCCGTTAAACATACGGCGCAACGTATCAGGCAAGTGCAGGATATATTAGAGCAAAAAATTGCTATCGAAAATATTTCCTATTACGCGGCACCGGGTCAGGAATTACCGGAAATTGAATTTTTCAATGCGGTGGTGGCTGAAGCCGATTGTGATGTTTTACTCGATATTAATAATATTTATGTAAACAGTGTCAATCATGGTTACGATGCCGAAGCGTTTCTGCGGGCGATTCCGGCAGAACGAATTAGCTATGCTCATATTGCCGGGCATTTTGTGGAAGCCGACGATTTTTTGATCGATACGCACGGTGCCACGGTGATTGATCCAGTTTGGGATTTGCTTGGCAAAGCTTATCGTTTGTATGGGGTGTTTCCTACCTTATTAGAGCGGGATTTTAATCTTCCGCCTTTAGCCGATTTGCTGGAAGAGGTGGCGATAATTGCTCAAATACAGCAAGCGTCGCGTGTCAGTCAGGTGGCCTAATGGCTGTCGATTTTAAAAGCAAGCAGGCTGAGTTTGCCGCCTATATTCGCGACCCGCTTAAGAACGTGCCGCCTGCGGATGTACACCCGCAGCGCATGGTCATGTACCATGAATTATTTTTCAATAATTTCGATAGTTTTTTAAGCAGTAATTTTCCAGTTATTAGGACTTTGTTCGACGACTCGCAATGGCAGGCTTTAAGTAGCGATTTTTTTGCCACGCATCGGTGTAAAACGCCTTACTTTGCAGAGTTTGCAGAAGAATTTATCAGTTATCTGCAAAATCGTCCGCCTGTGGAAGGTTATCCGTTTTTACTGGAATTGGCGCATTACGAATGGGTAGAAATGGCGTTATCTATCGCTGAAGCAGAGCCTCGGCTTGCCGATAGCACATTTATCGAAAATTTATCCACACAGGCACTCGCATTGTCACCCTTGGCCTGGCCTTTGGCTTATCAGTACCCGGTGCAACAGATTTCTACACAGTATTTACCGCTCACCCCGCCCGATTTTCCCACCTATCTATTGGTGTATCGCGATCAGGACTATAATGTACATTTTGTGCAAATTACACCACTCACCTACAGGTTGCTGGATATTCTTGAGCAACAACCTGGCAGTAGTGCGATGCAGTGTATAAACAGCCTAAGTGCCGAAATACAGCAGTTTGATGCGGATACGTTGAGTAGAGAAGGTCTAAAAATCTTTCAGGATATGTTGCTAAAAGGCATTGTTATTCCGGCTGACGGCGTTTAAAGGAATGCACCCAAACTAAACCTTCATCATTCCATACCATATTGGCATGCATTTTTAAAATGATGTCTTTATACAAGGCTAAACTGGGGAAACCTTCAGCCTGAGCATCCGCATCGGTCATGTCGCCTATTTTGTGTCTCTCAACACTGGTTACTTCAAATTCTACCCCTTCCAGAATGAAAGTTTCGCCTGGATAAGCATACAGTCCATCACGGCGTTGCTGGGTTTTATGGCCTGCAAGTGCAGCAGCCACTAGTTTGGGTTGTGTCACCAGTCGTTCAATAGCACAGGTTTTTGTGGGGTAATCGTTGTCAGTCATAATTTTCTGTGAGTCTAAAATTTCTTGCCAGCCTAAAGCAAACGCTCAAAATGAGCAAGTACAAAGCAGTTAAATTTCAATTTGATGCCTAAATTCAGTGCAGCAATTGGGCGTTTGGGCGTTTAATCGGTAAAATAGGCGCTTTGATTAACCCACTGTAAGGTTTGCCATGCGCACTTCTCAATTTCCACTTAGTACCGTTAAAGAAATACCTGCCGATGCAGAAATAGCCAGTCACAAACTAATGATACGTGCCGGTTTAATACGTAAACTGGCTGCCGGGGTTTATACCTGGTTGCCACTGGGGTTACGGGTGTTGCGTAAGGTTGAACAAATAACCCGCGAAGAAATGAATAAAGCGGGTGCATTGGAAGTGTTGATGCCTGCCTTACAACCAGCCGAACTTTGGCAGGAAACCGGACGTTGGGAAAAATATGGGCCAGAACTGGCGCGCTTGAAAGATCGACATGAGCGTGATTTTTGTTTGGGGCCTACCCACGAAGAAATTATTACCGATTTGGCGCGTAATGAGCTAAAAAGTTATAAACAATTACCAGTCACCTATTATCAAATTCAGACTAAATTTCGCGACGAAATTCGGCCACGTTTTGGCATTATGCGTTGTAGAGAGTTTTTGATGAAAGATGCTTATTCCTTTCATTTGGATCAAACCTCCTTGCAGGAAACATACGAGGTAATGTATCAAACATATACCAATATATTTAATCGTTTTGGTCTTAAATTTCGCGCGGTGATTGCCGATTCCGGCGCTATAGGTGGCGCGGTATCTCACGAGTTTCATGTGTTGGCCGATTCAGGTGAAGACGCTATCGCTTTTTCAACTGGCAGCGATTATGCCGCCAATGTCGAAAAAGCCGAAGCATTACCAGCAACTGGCAGCCGAGTAGCAACCAGTGCCGAGTTTCAGCGCCAGGATACACCCAATCAGCACAGTATTGCCGATGTCAGTGAGTTTTTTAAAGTCAGTCCAGCGCAATGTTTAAAAACCCTGATAGTCAGAGGCGAAGAGCAAGGTTTGGTAGCCTTATTGTTACGCGGTGATCATGAGTTAAATCCCATTAAAGCGGAAAAACTACCCGGTGTGTTTTCGCCGTTACAATTTGCCACCGAAGCAGAAATTCAGCTGGCTTGTGGCTGTAAACCGGGTTCCATTGGCCCTATTGGTTTACGTATACCCATTATTGCCGATCATAGTGTTAGCCTGCTGGCCGATTTTATTTGTGGTGCTAATCAGGACGGGCAACATTATGTAGGCGTTAATTGGGAGCGGGATGTGCCACTACCTACCCAGATTGCCGATTTACGCATGGTGGTCAATGGCGATCCCAGTCCAGATGGTAAAGGCGAGATTACTATTGCTCGAGGCATAGAAGTGGGACATATTTTTCAACTGGGTAACAAATACAGTCAGGCCATGAATGCTGCGGTTATCAACGAAGCCGGTAAAAATCACATTATGCTGATGGGCTGTTACGGTATTGGTATATCGCGGGTTGTGGCAGCCGCCATTGAACAAGGTCATGATGAGCGCGGCATCATCTGGCCGAACGAGCTGGCCCCCTTTCAGGTAGCACTGTGCCCCATGAATATGCATAAATCTGATCGCTTGGGAGATACAGTAGACAAACTGTATCAGGAACTACAGGTGGCAGGGATAGAAGTGTTGCTGGATGACAGAAAAGTGCGTGCCGGTTTTATGTTTTCGGATATGGAGTTGATTGGTATACCGCATCGCATCGTATTAAGCGATCGCGGTTTGGATAGTGGTACGGTTGAATATCAGGGGCGTACCGATACAGAAAGTCAGGAATTGCCGTTTGCGGAGATTGTCAGCTTTATTAAAAGTAAACTGGCTTAAAGCTGGTTGGCTGTTCACTTAATAAGGTAGATAACCAAGAAATAACCGTTCGTCCTGAGCTCTGTCGAAGGATGAACGGTTATGCTGCTTATCCTTCGACAAGGCTCCCATGGACGGTGCTTTCTAGTGAAGTGCATCGTTTGCGAATGATGCGCCGCCCGTTGGTTGGCACATCCACTTGCTATTTAACGTACCAAGGTAAACATAACTTTCACAGCACCACATTTTGGGCAGCCCCAATCTTCGGGTACATCTTCCCACAAGGTACCCGGTGGTATGCCTTGTTTAGGGTCGCCCAGCGCTTCGTCATAAATATGACCACAGGTTTTACATTTATATTTTCTGTATTCTGCCATCTTCTTGCCTCTGATTGAAAGGTTAATAATGCCTTTTTATTCTAACCCAAGCACGGTTGTTAAAAAACCATGAATTATTTGTAGGTTAGTGAGTAGTGGGTATCTGTTCTTGGGCTAAATATTGTCACGCTCTGTCTATATAGAATGGCTAGACATTTAAAAAAGTGACCAAAATGGTCACATTTTGACTTTATAAGGTGGATTTTTCTAGTTTTAATTCGATTAATACACTTTGTTCATATACTTATTTTTAGCAGAAAGCCAATAGGTATCAGGGTAATCGGTATAGAAATCTATGTTGGCATACAATATGCTAGTTATAAATTGTTTTTTACACTTTATAACAATTTAGGAGCGTCATTAATGACTATGCAATTCCAAAAAGCTCAACAAGGTTTTACGTTAATCGAGCTGATGATCGTGGTTGCGATTATCGGTATTTTATCGGCCATGGCAATTCCAGCTTATACAAACTATACCACCAGAGCACAAGTTTCAGAGGCTATGATACTTTTAGACGGTATTAAAACACCCACTGTTCAGGGTATCTCTGAGCTGGGTATTGCAGGTGGATGTAGCTCTACTAATAATCCTTATTTGACGAATAGTTTTGTTTCGAAGGGTACTTATGTAACTATTGCATATCAAGCCGTATCTGGTTCTAACTGTCCGATAAGTGCAACATTCAACGCAAGTTCTTCGATAAATTCAGCTACGATCACATTTACTTACAATGTTTCTAGCGGGTCTTGGCTTTGCACAACTGCTAATGTTGGCGCAGCTAAACCAGCTACGTGTAGTTAATTTGTTTAGCCTTTTGTAGATATAGATTGAACGAGCCCGATAAGGGCTCGTTTTTTTTACTTTTATTATTTTCCTTCCTAATGAACTCGAATATAAACGCAAATAGATTGTATGTCGTGTTGTTGCATGGATTGGGACTGCTAGTTTTCATTCCCTTTACCTATCATAGAGGTACAGACCCAATGACAAATTTTGTCAATGAATGGCTGGCCTTTCTGCTGGGAATTTTGGTGATTGCGAGCTATTTATTTTTGGTTAAGCCGAAGACTATAAAGATTCCAGCTATTATTGTGTTGCCGATTAGTTTGGTGGGATTAGTGCTAGTGCAAATGCTGTTCAACACTGCCATGGTATTTAGCAGTGCACATTTGGCTATTTTGTATTTAATTTGGGCTGCTTTTTTGTTGGTTGTTGTAGCAAATATTCGAGATCAACTAGGGGTTAGCAAAATTTCTTTGGTGTTGAGTGGCTATTTTGTCGCAGGCGGTTTTTGGAATTTTTTCATAGAGTTTAGGCATTTTGGGTTTTCAGCAACTGGTTTTCAGATACAACCAGAGTTAATGGGGGTGGGTAGCCTGGGCCAAAGAAATCATCTGTGCGATTATGTATTTTTGTCCAGTTGTTCTTTGCTGTATTTGTTTGCTCGTAATCGGGTTGGCTGGTGGATTTTAAGTCTTGGGTTATTATTCTTTACTGCTGAAATGACGTTATCAACCTCTCGAACTGCTTTTCTATATTTTTTGGCAGGCGCCGTTCTGATCGCTTTCTGGCGTAAAATGCAGGATAAAGTTGTTTATCAGCGTTTGTTTAAAGGCTATTTACTGTTTGCCGTACTTTTTATAGTTTGGCAGTCCTTATATCCTCTATTGGTGCAAGCCGTGCAACCTTTGCAAAGTCATGGTGGCGCGGGTGTCACAAGGTTAATAATGGGTGGCAGTTCAGCCAATACGCCCTCTGTGCGTTTATTTTTTTGGCAAGAAGCCTGGGAAATTTTTCTACAAGCACCTTGGTTGGGTGTAGGTGTTGGTGAATATGATTGGGCATTTTTTATGCATAGCCAAGAGCATTCGCATGCATTAATAAACAACCATATCGAGCACGCACATAATCTGTTCTTGCATATCATGTCAGAAATGGGTCTGGCTGGTTTGTTATGTGTTTTGATTTGTGGCGGTTTGTGGTTAAAACAGGTTTGGCAAACACAAGTGAAGTATTATGAGATTGGGAGTTGGTGGTTGTGTGCATTACTTATAACACTGGGCATTCACAGTATGCTTGAATATCCCTTGTGGTACAGTCATTTTTTAGGTGTTTTTGCAATCATATTAGGCTGCTATGATAGTCGCCATTATACTTTACACTTTACTAGGTTGATGCATGGTGCCTTGTGTTTCATTCCAGTGTTTGCTCTGTATTTATTGATCGATACCGGGCGCAGTTTTTTAATTCTGGAAAAGTATTACGAAGCGGCCAGACTGGGCCACTCTATTCCAGGTGATGGTCAAGAAGTGGTAGCCATTAGTAATGGCGGATTGCTAAAACCATATGGCATGAAATATTTTGCGGTAATGTTCAAGCTGGAAAGTGCACATGCCGATGAGCGTGCTACCTTTACTGAAAAAGCCATGCATTTTGAACCTATACCGCCTTTAGTCTATAAACAGGCCGCTTATCTGGCATTTGATGACAAACCACAGGAGGCTTTGCAGTTATTTCATAGGTCTGTAGCTTCGTATCCTACCTTTCTTCCCGATTTTGTGGAACAGATAAATATGCTACCACAAGGTGATCAGGATAAACTGGCCTTTTTATTTGACGCTAAAACCGCAGAATTGGTTGCTGGACATTAATTTCATAGGTTAGACTGGTTTTGGTACACCATATTACCCTTTGTAACCCCTTAAATATAGTAATTTCAACCATTGCTATGGTCTAAAAAAGATGCAAAGAATTGAGAAAGGTTTTACATTGATTGAACTGATGATAGTTGTTTCTATCATTGGTATTTTAGTTTTGATAGCACTCCCAGCGTATAGTAATTATGTAGCAAAATCACAATTAGCAGAGGCTACAGGCTTGTTGTCCGGGTTTAAGATACCCGTTATGACTGCAGTAGATACGACTGGTTTGGTTAATTGTAATAATAGTGCTAGTGGCGCATTATCGAGTTTGGTTTCATCTGGGAACTACGTTAATAATATAACTCTCAGTACCGACAACACATCTTATTGCAAAGCGTTAACCAGTTTTAATACCAATACCGGGGTTGCATCTTATCAGGTATCAAATACCTATTGGTTTGGCGGTGCGAAAATTGGCTGGACATGCGCGGCCAATCTACCTGCTAATTTAATGTTACCGGGTTGTAGTTACAGCTTAAATCCGTAACTTAGTGTTTGGGATTTAGAGTTTTGGGCTGCTTATAAAAACAACGGAGCCAATACCAAAGTTACCGTTGCCAACAGCTTAATCAACACATGCAGACTCGGGCCTGCTGTATCTTTAAACGGATCGCCCACCGTATCCCCCACTACAGTGGCCGCATGGGTGGGGTTTTTAATTTTTTGGCCGTTGGCATCTGTCATATATTTGCCGCCATGCGCACCTGATTCCACATATTTTTTGGCGTTATCCCAGGCACCGCCAGCATTATTCAGATACAGTGCCATCAGTATTCCCACCAGCGTAGCCACCATCAACAGCGCAGCAACACTTTCTGCGGCGATGAGCGGACCTTCTACGCCGATAAACGCTTTAAACAGCAAACCCACCACCAGCGGTGCCAACACCACCAGTAAGCCGGGAGCGATCATTTTACGTAGCGCTGCGCGGGTAACAATATCCACACATGCTGCATAATCCGGTTTAAAGTCGTCACTAAACTGGATAATGTCGTTAACGCGCGGCAAACTGGCAAACTGGTGACGCACTTCTTCAATAATGCTTTTTGCGGTACTGCCTACTGCACGAATGGTCATCGAGCAAAATAAAAATACCAGCATGGCACCCAGTAAGGCACCCACAAACACCACGGGTTTGCCCAGATTGACTACAAATTCGCTGGATTCGGGCAAACCGGCATAATTTTTAATTTCGTCCATATAGGCTTGAAATAACAGAAAGGCAGCCAGACCGGCACTGCCTATGGCATAACCTTTGGTGAGTGCTTTGGTGGTATTGCCCACCGCATCCAGTTTGTCGGTACGCTCACGTATTTCGGGTGGCTGTTCGGTCATTTCTATAATGCCGCCAGCATTGTCGGTGATAGGCCCAAAACTATCCATGGCTAGAATATAAGCGGCAGTTGCCAGCATACCCATAGTGGCAACAGCCGTACCAAATAATCCCGCGTGTGGTAAACCGCTGGTTACGCCCAGATAATATGAACTTAATAAGGCACATGCCATGACGATGGTTGGCATCCAGGTACATTCAAAACCGACAGCAGTCCCTTCTATGATATTGGTCGCAGGACCAGTGGTGCTGGCGGCCGCAATAGCTTGTACCGGCCGGAAACGGGCTTCGGTGTAATATTGGGTAATATAAACAAAAGCGACCGAGGTTAACACGCCAATAATGCCGCATAGGGTAAAATGCCACCAGGCGTCACTGGCCAGTGGATTGTCCAGCAGCCATTTTGCAGCCAATGCAAACAAGGGCATGGCCAGGAATACACTAATGAAATAACCACGATTCAACGCCTGCATGGGCTCTTGCTGTTCACTGTTAAGGCGCACACTGAGTATGCCAACCATACTGGCGAGTATGCCAAAGGCGCGGGCAATTAATGGAAACATCATGACGCCCAATAGTCCGTTGCTAAAACCCATGCCTGCATTTTCAGCAGCGACTGCCAAGCTACTCGCCAGTATCATGGCACCTATATTTTCTGCCGCTGTGGATTCAAATAAATCGGCTCCCCGCCCCGCACAATCGCCTACATTGTCACCCACCAAATCAGCAATAACCGCAGGATTACGCGGGTCGTCTTCGGGTATACCGGCTTCCACTTTGCCCACCAGATCGGCACCCACATCGGCGGCTTTGGTATAAATACCACCACCTACTTGCGCGAAGAGCGCCACAAATGAAGCACCAAAACCGTAACCGACAATGAGCAATGGAATTTTAACGATATGGATTTCAGGCGTCAGTAATTTTACCAGGGCAAATAATCCCGCTACTCCCAATAAACTCATGGCGACTACCACCATGCCGGTAACACCGCCTGCACGCAGAGCAATCTGTAATGCGCCGTTCAAGCTGGTGCGGGCGGCAGCGGCAGCACGAATATTGGCGCGGATACTCACCCACATACCCACGTAACCCGCACACACCGAGCATATTGCACCCAATATAAAGGAAACAGTTATCCAAATCGCTAATGGCATGGCGGTTGAGACTGGATCAAACTCGCGGTGGGTACGTATCAGGCCATAGCCTATAAATAACAGCAGGGCAAACACTGCGCTAAGACCCAAAATAGTGCGATTTTGACGTTTTAGAAAGGCTTCTGCGCCTTCTTTTATGGCATCAGAAATTTTAAGCATCGCTGCAGTGCCGGTTTCTTTGCTCAACACCCATCGAGCCAGCCAGGCTGCGAAAGCTAAACCCATCAGGGGGATACCAAGGACTAGCGCATTCAATGTGGCAAAATTTGCAGTTAGCATAAGTAGTCTTTTAAATTATTGAGGAGGTTTGTCATTTTTCAGCCTAACTGCTCTCGTACACCCATAAGGTTTAATGCGAAGTTGCGACGTTCTATGCTCACGGTGGGTAATACATCAAAGCGTAAAAGTACAACCCATTGCGCCTCTAAACTACCCTAGGCCTAGTAATTAGGGGGGTTTGGCGTTATTACACACTTGAAGTTTAGCGTAAGGGTAAGTTTATATAGGATGATGGCATGGACTTCTCCCCACCCCTAACGGTGTCATAATGCACCTGGCAAATAAACAAGGGTAAGGAGAAATCCATGATCAAGAATAACGTAATTGGTTTAGATTTAGCAAAAAACATTTTTCATCTGGTGAGTTTTAATGCTGAACTGAAACAGATTAAAAAGAAAGTAAAGCGAGCGGATTTATTGTCGTACATAGCGAACTTGCCAGTCAGTATCATTGGTATGGAAGCCTGTGGAGGCTCGCATTATTGGGCGCGAGAAATCAAGAAACTGGGGCATGAAGTGGTATTGCTGAATGCCCGTTATGTGAAAGGGTTTGTGGTGGGCAATAAAAATGATTATAACGATGCAGAGGCTATTTGGACGGCAACACACCAACCGAAAAGACGAACAGTTTCGCTTAAGACGCTTGAGCAGCAAGATATTCAAATGCTGCATCGATTGCGTCAAAGTACAGTGGATGAACGGACGGCGGTGGCGAATCGAATTCGGGGTTTTTTAGGTGAGTGGGGAATTGTGCTGCCTATAGGCATCAATCAGCTCAGAACGCACCTCACTGAAATTATTGAAGATGCTGAGAATGGTTTAAGCGTGATCAGTCGAAATCTGTTTGCCAAACAGCTTGAAAAACTCAAGGAATTGGATAAAACGATCAAAGAGTATGATAAGCAGATTGATCAACTCTGTATTCAGAGCGAATTATGTCAACGATTTGTAGAGGTTCCAGGTATAGGAGCCATTACGGCTACTATGGCTGCATCGGATATAGGGGACGGTAAAGGCTATACCAAAAGCAAAAATTATGCAGCCAGTTTAGGCATTGTACCCAAACAGCACACGAGTGGTGACAAGGTGGTGTTGTTGGGTATCAGTAAACGAGGTAATGGCTATCTGCGAACTTTACTGATTCACGGCGCCCGATCAGTCTTGAAAAACTGCCAAGGTAAAACAGACTCGCTAAGTCGATGGTTGCAGGCGCTAATTGAACGACGTGGTTTTAACAAAGCGGCCGTCGCACTGGCCAATAAAAATGCCCGAATTTTGTGGGTAATGGCTACACAAAATAAGAGGTATGAGGTTAGGTCCGCCGATGTAGTCATGTCGTAGCGTGGATAACCCTCAGTTGATATGATTAAAAGTGAATGGTGTAACACAGAGTAAAACAGATTGCGGAGGCAAGTAAATCCAATTGATGATAACAACAGGTCAGACCGGTGCTATTTATCCCGTTCAAGCACATAGATTTTAAAAATCGTTAGGATGTTTGTGGAAATAGCGCGCGAATACGTTCATCAAGGTTCAGTGGTTAAATTAATCAACCTCTAATTGAAACCGAATATATGGCGGCAATCTTGATTACTTTTGAAATCATTCATTTTGGTAAAATTTGTCTTGCAATAGGGGGGAAGTCCATATATGGTGACAAGGTGGTGTTGTTGGGTATCAGTAAACGAGGTAATGGCTATCTGCGAACTTTACTGATTCACGGCGCCCGATCAGTCTTGAAAAACTGCCAAGGTAAAACAGACTCGCTAAGTCGATGGTTGCAGGCGCTAATTGAACGACGTGGTTTTAACAAAGCGGCCGTCGCACTGGCCAATAAAAATGCCCGAATTTTGTGGGTAATGGCTACACAAAATAAGAGGTATGAGGTTAGGTCCGCCGATGTAGTCATGTCGTAGCGTGTAGGCCGGGTTATCCACGCCTTACCCAACACCTACACGTGATAGAAGGGTTCCGGTGTTGGGTAAGGCGTGGATAACCCTCAGTTGATATGATTAAAAGTGAATGGTGTAACACAGAGTAAAACAGATTGCGGAGGCAAGTAAATCCAATTGATGATAACAACAGGTCAGACCGGTGCTATTTATCCCGTTCAAGCACATAGATTTTAAAAATCGTTAGGATGTTTGTGGAAATAGCGCGCGAATACGTTCATCAAGGTTCAGTGGTTAAATTAATCAACCTCTAATTGAAACCGAATATATGGCGGCAATCTTGATTACTTTTGAAATCATTCATTTTGGTAAAATTTGTCTTGCAATAGGGGGGAAGTCCATATATGTGCCGATGCCTGGAAGCGCATGAATAGCGACAGATGCGCTTTAATCTGTTCAGCACATTGATATTACATTATAAATTACGCTGATTAGTTATTAAATATATCTTCTGGTGCGTAATAAGCATACCAAAAACCCTTTAATTCTAACAGGTATTGGTTAAACATTAATGACAGTAATAGATTTATAATGGCTTACACAGCCAGCATTAATTACCAAACAATTGATGATCGATTAAATCACACAAACAATGCGATATGAGTAAATGTACCTCTTGAATTCGGGCAGTTGACCAAGAAGGTACTCTGATTTCAATATCTGCTTCATCCAAAACGGTGGCTAGGCTACCGCCGTCTTTACCGGTTAGCGCAATAATGGTCATTTCACGATCATGTGCCACCTTTGCCGCTTTTATCAAATTGCCGGAATTGCCACTACTGGTGTAAATCAGCAAAATATCGCCAGCTTGTCCAAGCGCGCGTAACTGTTTGGCGAAAATTTCATCATAATGATAATCGTTGGCTATGGAGGTAATGGTGGAGGTATCTGTGGTTAGGGCAATGGCCGGTAGTGATGGGCGTTCACGCTCAAAACGATTAAGCATTTCTGAGGAAAAATGTTGCGCATCACCAGCCGAGCCACCATTACCACAGGCTAGTACTTTTTTATCGTTTACCAGGCTTTCCACTATTTTCTGCGAGGCGAATTCAATCAATTCGCAAAGACTGGTCATGGCATCCTGTTTGGTTTGGATGCTATCGGAAAAATGGTTAATGATGCGGTCGTGTAAACTCATAATTCTCAGGTTTGAAAAGCGTTTTTAATCCAGTCGAATTTCTGATCGCTGGTGATGGCTACCACATCGAAACGAATGCCGAGGTGGTGTAGTTTGTTGATTATGACATAGTACTGAGTCGCTGCAATGATTCGTGCCTGCTTTTGTGTGGTAATACTGGCCAACGCGCCGCCAAAACGATCAGAATTACGGAATCTGACTTCGACGATGACCAGTATATCCTTGTCTTTCATGACTATATCCAACTCCCCATGTTTACAGCGAAAATTGCTGGAAACCAGTTTTAAGCCCTGTTTTTGCAGATAGTTAAGGGCTTGTTGCTCAGCATTTTCGCCCTTTTGTAAATGTGCTGCTTTGGATTTAGAAAATATCATGAAAGATTACTCGATAAAACCGGAAGCGACAGGTATTCCGCCTTTAAACTGTGCACAAACCAGTTTACGGGTTATCCTGTTTTCGCTATTGATAGATAAATGTCCGGTGCTGCCTGTAAAGGCTTTGCTGCTTAATTCCGGTAAATGGCCGACCAGATTATAAGCATCCATTCCTAATGCCAATAATCTGATCTGTGTATCACTCAACGTTTGCCAATGTTGTTGCAAGGCGGCCTGACTCTGCGCGCCTTTATATAAATCGGCAAAAAACCAGGGGATATCGCAGAAATTAATTTTACCTAATTCAGCATCCCGAATAGGATCCGGTTGTCCGCTATAAATATTGGGCATGGCATACACGGCCAAATCTGCATTTTGATAATATTTTAATTGTACTGCTAACTCGCGACCCACCTCTGGATTGGCACTGACAAACACGGTTTGAGCCTGATTCGTTTTAGTAGCATCACTGGTTGAACTCAGTAGCGCTTTTAACATATCGCCAATATCATGCTGTTTAGGATCATAACTTTGCATGCCGGACACTAAGCCGCCATTACTTTGCCAAGCTGTCGTCATATATTGACCAATGCGTTGACCTTGTGAGGTATTAGGTACCAATAAAAGTGCCGTTTGTCGACCGTCCCGCCAGGCTTTTAAAGCCAGTTGTTCTGCTTCATCAATTGGACTTAAGCCAAATTGATACAGATTAGGTTTACTTAAATCTTCAACATGGTTGAGTGCCAGTACGGGTACGCTAAGTTCGACTGATTTTGCCAAAGTCTGTATTTGTTCTTTGACCAGTGGGCCTATGATCTGTTTTGCGCCTTCAGCCACGGCCTGTTTGTAAAGAGTGCTAATATCACCCTGCTCCGTATCATAAAATTTTAAAGGAAGGGTGGCTTGAGTGCTTTTGCTAGCCAGTTGTTGCGCAATTTGTAAGCCCTCTTTAATTACTTTTCCAGCTTGGGTTAAACTGCCGCTAGCGGGTAGGAGTACTGCAATGTGAGCCGTATTGACGGTTGCTAATTCGGTGCTTTCCGGAATATTGGTTTGCATATCTGTGGCAGGTTTAGCCAGATAAGTTTGTAAAAAATCCGCATTGGCAGGATGTTTGGGGTAGAGCTGTCGCCATTGCCGTATTTGTGCGTTAAGTTCGACTCCGGCTTGATCTCGTTGTTTAAAGATTTTGGCCAAAGCCATCCAGCCATTTAGATCATCCATGGTTGCTGGTGGTGCACTTAACTCGTCTAAGGATAAAGTACTCAGCATATCTAAAATGCTAATAATATTATCCTGTTGCTGTTGTGGGGTAAGCAATAAATTGCCCAATCTGATTCTGGCATTAACGCCCTGTATGATATTACCTGTAAGGGAGTAAGCAAAAGCAAGTGATTGGTAATAATTTATTTTGTCAGTATCGTTTAACAATTTGGGTCTGATATTGGTCAATTTTGTTAGAGCGCGTTCGGCGTCTCCATTATTTAATGCGATTTGTGTGTCCAGCAGATTAAATTTGCTGCGTTGCTCACTGGCTAAATTGGCGTAATTAATGATATCTAATTCTCTAACAGCCGCTGATTGATTACCGGCATTTAGAAAGGTTTCGGCATTAAGCAAATGCTGACTGGCTTGAGAGTTCGCCAAGGCATAGGGGCTAATATTGTTTTGAGGGAGTTCCGCTTTCTTGCCCTGTTGCTGAGCGGGAGAGCGTTGCATGGCCTCAGGTTTAACCGATTCGTGACTACAGGCGGTGATTATTAGTAAGCTTAAAAACCAGCAAATCGCACCGTAACAGGGCATAATGAAAACATGGCGTGAGTCAGTCATAGCAACAGAGGATATGAAAACAGATGTGCGGAAAATTATACGTGGTTGCAACCCCTATAGGTAATCTGGCCGATTTTAGTTTTAGAGCAATCGAAACCCTTAAACAGGTGGATTTGATTGCAGCTGAAGATACCCGCCATATTATTATGTTGTTGCAGCATTATGGTATCAGTAAACCATTAATTTCGCTGCATCAGCATAATGAAGAACATGCCTCTAAGGGGTTAATTGAGCGTATGCAGCAAGGCCAATCCATCGCTTTAGTCTCAGATGCAGGTACACCATTGTTGAGTGATCCAGGTTTACCTTTAGTTAAACTCTGTAAACAATCTGGCATTGATGTAGTCCCTATACCAGGTGCCTGTGCATTAATTGCCGCATTGTCGGCTAGCGGTTTACCGGTCAGTCGTTTTAGTTTTGAAGGTTTTTTACCCCGGACTTCTTCGGCTCGAAAAACCTTTTTTCAGAGCAAGCTGCTGGAAACCAGTACCTGGGTTTTTTATGAATCCAGTCATCGCATTCAAGCTACGCTGGAAGATTTGGCAGAGGTTTTTCCAAGTGAACATCCTATTGCCGTGGCCCGGGAAATGACCAAAATACACGAAACCATCTTGCAAGACAGTTTGGTTAGTATTTTGGAGCGGGTTAAAAATGAAGAAAATATGCGTAAGGGTGAATTTGTCGTCATCGTTGGTGGCGTACCTGACAAACATGAAGACGAATTGGTTAGTGAAGAACAGCGCCGCATTTTGGAACTATTGATGCAAGAATGTTCAATTAAAACTGCGGTGGCTTTAGCGGTAGAGATTACCGGTCAACGTAAAAAAATACTTTACCAATTAGCCTTGGAAATTCAAGAAACTAAAGCCGGATAATAAACAGTACGCGGAATAGTTACGAACATTTTTATCAAGTATCGTTGCCTTTTTCGCGTAAAGCACTGTGCTTGATGCCATAACCAAAATAAATTATAAAACCAATTAACAACCAGACAAACAAACGTACCCAGGTATCAAAGGGTAGGCCTGCCATTAAGGCCAGACAAACTAAAATGCCTGCCAAAGGTACGTAAGGTACATACGGACATTTAAAATGCCGTGGAAATTCCGGGTGGCTGTTACGTAATATCCATACCCCGCCACAAACCAGAATAAACGCAAATAATGTACCGATGCTGACCAGTTCACCCAGCTTTTCTATAGGCATAAAGCCAGCCACTATGGCCACAGCGACGCCTACCAGCAAAGTGGATAGATAAGGTGTTTGAAAATTAGGGTGTATATTGGCAAATAAGGGTGGTAATAATTTATCTTTGGACATAGAAAAGAAAATTCGGCTTTGTCCCATCAATAAAACCAACATCACTGAGGTTAAACCAGCAATTGCGCCCAGTTTAATGATGGGAGACAACCACGGCATGCCCATATGATCGACCGCTAAAGCAATGGGTGCAGGCACATCCAATGTTGTGTAAGAAACCACACCCGTTAATACCACCGATACTAGAATATACAGAATTGTGCATATTACCAGCGAACCAATAATGCCGAACGGTACGTCTTTTTCTGGATTAATGGCTTCTTGCGCTGCGGTTGATACCGCATCAAAACCTATATAAGCAAAAAAAATCACACCGGCTCCGGTTAAGATGCCGCCGAAACCAAAAGGTGCAAAATTTTCCCAGTTAGTGGTTTGTATATGACCACTACCGGCAATAATAAACACAACAATGACTGCCAATTTAATCAGCACCATGGCAAAATTAAAGCTAGCGGATTGGCGTATGCCCAAGACTAGTAAACCTGTCAGTAATAAAATAATGAGCATGGCCGGTAAATTTACAAAACCCGCGGCAGGATCAGCTAGATAAGCGGTGGTTAAATAAACAGGTAAATGGATGCCGATAGACTCTAAAAAACTGGTTAAATAGCCTGACCAGCCTATGGCTACCGTACTGCTGGCTAAGGCATATTCCAGAATTAAATCCCAACCAATAATCCAGGCGGTTAACTCTCCCAGTGTGGCATAAGCATAACTATAAGCACTACCGGAAACGGGAATCATAGCGGCCAGCTCGCTGTAACACATGGCTGCCAAAGCGCAAGCGATACCTGCTAGTATAAATGACACGGTAATTGCGGGTCCTGCATATTTGGCTGCGGCAATACCTGTTAACACAAAAATTCCAGCACCAATAATACCGCCTACGCCCAATACTGTTAAATCTTTGGCTGTTAAAGTTTGCTTAAGGCCATTTTCTTCTAGGGCCAGTCGTGCCAGGGGTTTTCGCTGCAATAATTGTTTAGGTAGCGTCATTTTTAAATCCAGATTTGATTATTTAATGTCAGGTTTGTTCTTGGCACCATCAAAGCGTGTACCAATAGTGACGGTGTTGCTAAAATTGGCATCATGTAATTTCGACTCCGAGAAATTAGCATCTGTGAGGTTGGCGCCCGTTAAGTCTGCACCATCCATGTCGGCAGAGTACAGATCAGTCTGTTCTAAATTAGCATTATTCAATTTGGCGTGTCTTAACATGGCGCGCCCCAATTTGGCATGGCTTAAATTAGCGCCTGTTAAATTTGCGCCTTTTAGATTGGCTCGCATTAAACCCATTGATTGGTTTTTCATATCGGCAGCCCAATCGGCATTGCTGAGATTGGCATGCTGTAAATTAGCCCCATCCATTACCGCTATTACACGGCTACCACTCAAATCAGTATTACTCAGATCCGCATGCATCAAACTTACCCCAAAGATACTGGTGTTGGCCAGATTAGCATGACTGAGATTAATGCCCGTCATAACCGTTAAATCGAGGGTCAGGCCTTTTAGATTACTGTTGCTGAAATTGGCTTGGCGCAGATCAGCACCCCATAAATCAGCATTACGAAAATCGAGTCCTGATAAATCTACGCCTTTTAAATCTTTACGGCGTAAATCCGCAGGATGTTGTTTATCTGCTTGAGCCAGTAATGTTTCTACTTGTTTGCGGGTCAGGTCGGCTGCATTGCTTAGTGATGTGGAGCAAAAACATACTAACAGTACAACTTTGTAATTTAAACAAACTTTCATCATTAATCTCCAGAAAGTCTATGGGTTAATATCGTTGGATCAAAATCCCAACTGTTTCAGAACAGAGTAACACAACGATTTTAAAAGCTGAAGCCGGATAGCTTTGCTGTTTTTTCCTGAAAACAATGATCTAAGTTTAGGTGATCAATAAATGATGGGAATAAGCTGTTTGATGTTTAGTATGACAGAGCATTATGTTGTTTTTTGTCGCCAAGCTGATGGATTGGGTTGTTTTAAAAGCTGTGCGGCAAACTCACATGCCAGTTGTAAATTATGCTCGGCGGCAGCGGATAAATCGTCGCCTAATTCGAAAGAAAAGCCTTTTATGCCCAATAAAAAACTCGGTGGCGGCGGTGTGTTGGTTACGGTTTGGTATACTTGCAAAACAGCTGAGGGACTTAGAGCATGACTGCTAAAGCTGTGATCTTTTGCAGCAGTCAGTTCGATAAAATCAAAATAGTCATTATGAGTTACAGAGGCATCCACAAATAACACCAAGGTACGCTGTTGTATATCCAGTGCGTGTTCAACCTGCAACTGAAAATCAGTTACTAATTCAATGTCAGTTAATGTTTCATGCTGCTCAATGTAATCCAGCAATAAAGGTCCAAGCGCATCGTCACCTCGACTGAGATTGCCACACGCTACCACCAGTAGCGGTTTTTTCATTGCTGACCACGTACAAATTGTCCATCACTATGACGAGTAAGTAGATCGACTATTTTTCCATCAACATCGATTAACTCCAGTTGTAGTGGCATTTTGCCAACGGCATGGGTGGCACAGGACAGGCAGGGATCATAAGCGCGGATAGCCACTTCCAGATTGTTAAGCAACGGTTCGGTTAGTTCTTGTCCAGATAAATATTCAGCAGCCACTTGCCGAACTGATTCATTCATGCCCATATTATTACTAGTGGTGGAAACAATTAAATTGGCTTTGGTGACAATATCGTTTTCATCGACCTGATAATGATGGAACAAAGTACCACGAGGTGCTTCAATGACTCCAATACCTTCGTAGCGTTTTTCAGCTTTTACGACCAGTTCCCCCCGCATAATATCCGGATCGTTTAGCAGATATTGGATGCTTTCTGCGCTGTGCAGTAGTTCAATGAGACGCGCCCAATGAAAAGCCAGTGTGCTATGCACCATGGCTTCTTCCGCATGCGCTTTGAAATCGATGCGTGCTGCCTCGGCCAAGGGCGTGTCTATAAAATCACAGTTGTTAATTCTGGCTAGGGGACCCACTCGATACCAGCCTAAATCAGTACCTAACGCGGTTAGGTACGGAAACTTCATATAACTCCAGGATCGCACTTCTTCATGGATTATGTCGTTGTAATGGCAATAATTAAAATGATCCAACAAGGTTTCGCCACGATCATTTTTGGCACGTATACCACCATGATAAAACTCTAAAGCGCCGTTGGGTTTAATCAGTCCCAAGTAGTTACTGCGGATAGTCGCAAAATTGTCGTAATAAGGTAAATTAGAGGTGTGCACTTTTTTTATTAAAGCCACTGCGCCCGAAGCCCAGCTTATAATCTGTGCAACATCTTGCCATAAATAATCACGTTCTTCCCGGTTCAGTAACTTATTCATGCCTCCCGGTATCGCTCCTGTACCGTGTATGCGTTTACCAGATACCATGCGAATGACTTCCTGACCAAATTTGCGTAGCTTAACGCCTTGCAAACCAATATCTGGATAATCATTCAGTACGGCAATCACATTACGTTTACTGATGTCACTTTCAAAACCATATAATAAATCGGGACTGGAAAGATGAAAGAAATGCAGAGCATGTGATTGCAGCATTTGCCCAAAATGCAATAAACGTCTTAATTTATCGGCAGAAGGAGTTAAATTGTCCGGGTCAATGCCTACTAATTGATCAATGGCTTTTGCTGCCGCTAAGTGGTGGCTAACCGGGCAAATACCACATAAACGTTGCACCAAAACCGGCAACTCCCAGTAAGGGCGTCCCTGAATAAATTTTTCAAATCCACGAAATTCAACAATATGCAAGCGCGCTTGCTGAACTTTATTGTTCTCGTCCAACAATAAGGTGACTTTACCATGACCCTCAACACGGGAAACGGGGTCAATAACTACCCGTTTCAGGTTGGTGGGATTTTCTGCGGTTTCTAGATGTTCGTACATAATGAGTCTCTAAAGTACGTGTATGGGTAGGCTACAGGCATCTAATCAAAATGAATTAATTCATTGGCCAAGTTCGGTTCGCGTCCTTCTAGTAAATCGCTTAGAAAAGACCAGAATACATCAGCCGAGGGTGGGCAACCGGGTAAAAAATAATCAATTTTGACGACTTCGTGAATAGGTCGCACTTTATCCAATAATAAGGGTAATTCCGGATCACTGGGGATTTGTGCGTTTTCGACACCTATTCCATCTCGATAGGCTTCCAGTAAACACTCTTCCAGCGAAAAACTGTTACGCATGGCAGGCAGACCGCCATTAATGGCACAAGCACCCACGGCAACCAAAATTTTGCAGTTTTTCCGAAATTCGCGTAATACATGCACATTCTCGGAATTACACACACCACCTTCAATTAATCCGATGTCACATGTGCTGCTGCAGTGTTCAATGTCAGTGAGTGGTGAGCGGTCAAATTCTACCAACTCAGCTAGCGCAACCAGTCGCTCATCCAAATCCAGAAAAGACATGTGACAACCAAAGCAGCCGGCCAGAGAAGTGGTAGCAACGCGGATTTTATTCGCCATGTTCTTGCTCCTGCGTTAAGGCCACCGTGCTGATAGATTGGTGATCATAAATACGTTGACCAATAGGTACCTGATAACCTGTTCTTTTAATCAAAATTGCACCTGTTGGACAGACATGGGCTGCACAGTCGTTGATGTCAATTGCACTGTCTTTCAGTTTGCCACTGGCTGAATTTACAATTAAATGTTTATTGATGCCTCGGCCACTGATGGCAAACACATTTTTGCCATCTTTTTCTGCACTGGCACGTACGCATAAATTACAGAAAATACAGCGATTATGATCGAGTAAAATATCTGGATGGCTGGCATCCATTTCTCGGTGCGGATAAAAGTGCGGAAAATGATTGTCAACCATATTCAGCTGATAGGCGACTGCCTGCAATTGACAGTTACCGGTTTTTTCACAGGATGGACATAAATGATTGCCTTCTACGAACAACATTTGTGTAATTTTTTGCCGATCATGGGTCAGTTCACGGCTATTATTTATGATATTTTGACCCTCTGCGGCAGGAAAAGTACAGGCTGAGCAATTGCGACCATTCACATTCACGGTACACAACTTACAACTACCATGTGGTGTATATCCGGGCTTATGGCAAAGATGTGGAATATAAACTCCCGCTGCGGTTGCTGCTTCAATAATAGTCTGACCTTCTTGGAAAGGGATAGTCTGGCCGTCGATATTGATAGTGTTACTCATCTTAATCCTCCACTTGTATCAGATGAGCCGCGCTATCATTCCGATGCGCCATTCGCCTTGCTACATCCAGAGCGGCATCCAAATCAAAACCGGGTTCATAACTGATTTTTTTCAATTGTTGCTGGTACAGCTCAGGGTAGCGTTCCAAGGTGGTAAGAATTGGATTGGCTGCGGTTTGTCCTAATCCGCAGTGACTCTGGTTTTTTACCAGCTTCGACAGAAGCTCTAGTTCTACCACATCACCTGCCGAGCCATGCCCTTCGACAATTTTGTCGAAACGGTTTTTCAGTAATGAGGTTCCGACTCGACAGGGTGTACAAAAGCCACAGCTTTCATGAGCAAAGAAATGGGTAAAATTTTTGACTATGTCAAAAATATTGCGAGTCTCATCAAAGACAATAAATGAACCACCCGTGGCTAAATCTTCAAACGCAAGTTTGCGGTCTAATTCCTGATTAGAAATAAATACGCCAGAAGGCCCACCGATTTGTACTCCCAATACTTGTTTTGCGCCACATTCATTGAGAATAGTGCGGATAGGTGTGCCAAAAGCATATTCGTAAATGCCGGGCGATTCACAGTCGCCACTGATACTTAAAATTTTGCTGCCCGCTGATTTTTCAGTGCCGACTTGTGCAAACCATGCACCGCCATTAACAGCAATCGCTGCTGCCGCAAAAAAAGTTTCTACGTTATTGACTACGGTAGGTTTATTTAAAAAACCTTGGCTAACTGGGTAAGGCGGTCTATTGCGAGGAATACCCGGTTTGCCTTCCAGTGATTCGATCAAAGCAGATTCTTCGCCACAAATATAAGCACCAGCGCCTAGGCAAATTTCAATATCAAAATCAAATCCTTGCTGCAAAATGTTTTTGCCTAATAAGCCATTGGCGCGACGTTGTTGCAAAATAAATTCTAGCTTGTGTTTAAGATACAGATATTCGCCGCGTAAATAGAGAAATCCCTGTCGGGCGCCAATGGTAAATGCGCATAAGGTCATACCTTCAAAAACTTGATCAGCGAAGCTATTAAGCAATACCCGGTCTTTAAATGTACCAGGCTCACCTTCGTCGGCATTACACACGACAAAATGCTGATCGCTATTTTCTTCGGCACACAGACGCCATTTCGTGGCTGTTTTAAATCCAGCACCGCCACGGCCACGCAAACCGGATTGTTCGAGTTCGTCCAGGGTATCAGGTAATCCACGCGTTAAACTGGCTGTTAAGCTGGAACCTGAAGTAATAAGGTTATTCAGTAACAACCCAGATTTTTTGATATTATCCGCCACTACCAATAAATGCGAAGGCCACTCTGTGACAGGCATTTGCTGGAAAATTAATGTGGCAATTTCATCTATCTTTTCTCTATCCAGACGTGGTACTGGGTAACCATTAATTAGTGCGGCAGGGCCTTGATCGCAAATGCCTGTACAAGAGGTGTTATTGAGGCTAACTAAACCGTCTTTGCTCAGTTGACCTACTTTGACATCTAAAACAGCTGATAAGTAGTTGATGATGTTTTCTTTGCCGAGCATCAGATCAGTAATTGAATCGCTAATCAGAATATCGTAACGACCTTGTGGCGTTAAATGAAAAAAACTGTAAAATTCGATAACTGCAATGATACGCGTTTTTGGAATATTTAGCATTTCTGCTAAATAAACAATGGCCTCCGCCGGAATATGCTGGTATTGAGTTTGAACTGCTCTTAATATTTGTAACAGCCTAGTGGGTTGATATTCGGCTTCTGCAAGTACAGTTTGAATAAAATTTTTCATTGTTTCTCACCGATTGCTTAATTGATATTGGATTCTTCATGGCTAGTTTAAAAAATACTGCGTTTAAATCGGCATTGGATTTTCAAACTCGGCAGCTAACCTTGTCCATGGAAATTATCGCTACCCAAATAGCATTGCTAAATTTGGTTAGAAGTGCATTACCGGATGAAATTGCCGTTCATGTTCAACATTGTGTACATTCGGGTAAGAGGTTGTTGATCTATACCGAAGCGGCAAGCTGGGCATCACAAATCCGTTTTTTTCATGTGGCTATTCTAAACAAAGTTAGCACTGCTGGACAGATAAATATTCAGAATGTGCAAGTAAAAATTAGTCAGCAATCAGTCGAGCAAAATCTAATCCGTTCTGCTCGTTTACCCTCTATGGAAAATATTAGGCAGATTCATGCTCAATCTGCTCAGCAACAGCAATCGGATGTGTTGCAACAAGCTCTGAGCAGACTAGCTAATACTTTGGAACGACGTAAGATCTTAAACAAAAATTAACTCAGTAATCTGATAATCAATTCTCGGATTGTTTCGGGTTCGAAAGGTTTGTCCAGCAAAGCTGATACGCCAGCTTGCTCTACAGCGGCCAACCGATTTTTATTTTGTTCACTGGTTACCATTAAAATAGGTACAAATTTTTTATCATCATCAGCACGTAGATGTTTGATTAATTGTAGGCCATCCATTTCCGGCATATTAAAATCAGTAACAATAAAATCAAAATAGTGTTGTTTACAAATAGATAGAGCTTGTTTGCCGTTTTCAGCTAGAGTGAAATTTTCTATACCAATGTCAGTTAAGATGCGCATAATGTATTTGCGTGAAAAATCACTGTCATCGACAATAAGTACTTGTAAATCAACTATGTCAATCTGATGCAGGTTGATTTTATGTGGATGCAGATAATCGATTGTTGCCTTAAGTGCGGTCATTAACTCGGCTTTAGTAAAAGGCTTGGGTAAAATAGCAATAGTGCCTGCCTGACGAATCGGTTCAAGGTATTTGATATTGGTTTCGCTGGAAACTAATAAAAACGCCATATCATAAGATGCGTTGTTACTACGAATGGTGTGCAACAAATCCACGCCAGTCATGTCAGGTAAATACATGGCGCTTAGGATAAGATCAGGTAAAGCATGATCAAGTTCGGCAATGGTTTCACTGCCCGATTTGAGGTACTTTATATCGACTATTCCTGCTTCGGCAAGATATTGTCCAATTATATGTTGTTGAGTGTGCGAAGGCTCAACGAGAAAAACTTGTAATGTGGATAGCTGTTCATCTATCATCGCTATATGCCATTAAGATTGTGTAATTGGCAAAATAAATTTGCCATGAGCGGACCTATATAGTTCA
Source organism: Methylomonas sp. AM2-LC (assembly GCF_039904985.1). Classification (NCBI taxonomy): domain Bacteria; kingdom Pseudomonadati; phylum Pseudomonadota; class Gammaproteobacteria; order Methylococcales; family Methylococcaceae; genus Methylomonas; species Methylomonas sp. AM2-LC. The sequence goes on along the minus strand of NZ_CP157005.1, from coordinate 165,526 downwards.
GTGCACATCTAATCTGAAACAAACTACAGATTTTGTACTTAAAAAATAGGACAGAAAAAATAAGTATAGATATAGATTACACAGTTGGCTGAAATTAATACACACTCTTCTCGAATTCTATTATGGGTAACACGTAAATTACCGTGATTCAGCTTATTTAAGGCGGTTGAGTCTGTTGGGATTGTGTCAGGTGATGGTCTGAATAACTAGCTTTCAGTGAAAGTTTTATTCTAACTACAAAGAAGTGGATTTGCATACAGTTTAGTTTAAGGGGCCCAAACTACTGCCAGATGCTTAACTTCGCAAGCCTCGGCTTTTGATGTTAAGTAGATACGAAAAGCCTACCCTGCACTTAAGCTAAGTTAGTTGCAGGATAGGCGACATCCTATTGGGTTATTTTTTTAGAATGCCAATACCTTTCAATAAATTCAGCGCTTCGTTTAACGGATAGTCGCGCAAGATTTTATCATCAATCTCTTTTTCGGTATCCTCAACACCATCTTTATCTTTATCCTTATCAACGTCTTTTTCTTCTTCACGCTCTTTCTGATCTTTATGCTTTGGAGCGTTGGCATTGATTAAATGATGACTAAGATCAGCTTCTTTAATGCCTTCAAATTTAGCTTTGTCAATTGCTTCCAGTTTTACTCGTTCCAGTTTAACATCAGGCTCTATACCTTCTGCTTGAATGGATCTACCGGATGGGGTGAAATAGCGTGCTGTTGTTAGCTTGATAGCCGCCCCATTTGTGGTAGGAAGTATAGTTTGTACAGAACCTTTGCCAAAGGATTTTTCACCCATGATAATGGCACGTTTGTGATCTTGTAGTGCGCCAGCGACAATTTCTGAAGCAGATGCAGATCCACCATTGATAAGAACTACAATGGGTGCGCCATTAATAATATCACCCGATGCCGCGTTAAAACGCATTTCAGAGTTTTTAATGCGTCCTTCGGTAAATACGATCAAGCCGCTATCCAAAAAGGCGTCACTCACTTCAACAGCAGCATTCAGTACGCCGCCAGGATTATTACGAAGATCCAATACTACGCCTTTCAATTGTCCTTCATTTTCTTTTTTCAATTCGTTAACTGCGTCTATGAGACCTTGACCAGTACCCGATTGAAAACTACTGATTCGTAAGTAACCATAATTTTTTTCAAGTAAGCGCTGTTTTACGCTTTTAACTTTGATAATGTCGCGGGTTATAGCAAATTTTAAGGGCGCTTCCTGTCCTTCACGAACCACAGTCAGTACTATCTCGCTACCTGGTTCACCACGCATGGTTTTTACAGCGTCTGCAAGCGTCATCCCTTTTACTGGTTTGTCATCCAGTCTGACTATCAAGTCTCCAGCTTTGATACCGGCTTTTTGTGCGGGTGTATCATCAATGGGTGAAACAACTTTGACAAAGCCGTTTTCCATACCCACTTCAATGCCTAATCCGCCAAACTGACCTGTAGTACCTTCTTGCAGTTCTTTATACTCATCGCTGGCCAGATAGGCAGAATGAGGATCCAAGCCTGACAGCATGCCACGAATAGCATCTTCCAATAATTTTTTGTCCGAAACGGGTTCGACATAATCCTGTTTTATACGGCCAAAAATTTCGGTGAAATTGCGTAACTCATCGAATGGTAGAGCTTGCAATTCTTCTCTTTTGGGCGCTATTTGGGGTTGTTCTTTTTCCGCTAATACGCTACTGCATAGGCTTAACGTGGCACCTAAAAGAATTCCAACCAATAAAATTAAACTATTTCTGTGTTTTCGCATGTGTATTAAAACTCCAACAACCTGTTTCCTGTAAAAATTAATTTTTCCCTGGTGTTCTGCACCATAGCTCTGGATTTACCGGCCTACCCATTTTTCGTATACCGAAATAAAGTGCAGCTTCAGCTCGTCCACCACTACGACCAACAGAAGCCAAAGTTTCCCCTGCTACTACCTGTTCACCGACGTTTTTATGTAAACTTTGATTAAACCCATACAAACTCATGTAACCACCTCCATGATCAAGTATCAGCATTAGGCCATATCCACGTAACCAATCAGCATAGACCACTTTTCCAGCAGCTATTGCATGAATATCCGCACCTTCACGAGCGCTTAAAATCGCTCCATCCCAAGTGGTTTCGAATCTGCGACTACCAAAATGCTCGGTTATCGCACCCATAACAGGCCAGGGCAACTGTCCCTGTAGGTTTAGAAACGATTGATACGTACCGCTTTTATGCTCATGTCGGGCTTGTGTTTCTGATGATTTTTGGTCATCTATCTCATGGTTTGGCTCCTGTTTATTAACAGTCGCTAAAGGTTCTTGCTCGGTATTATCATCAGTTTTTTGTAATGACGCCACTAAGCTTGCTAATTTTTTCTCATCGTGTAGCAATCTTTCCATTTGCTGGTTTTTACTTAAGTAATCACTATCTAACTTTAGCAGTAATTTTTCTCGCTGAATTTTTAACGCTTGCATGTTATCCGTTTCTTGTTGTTTCTTTTCCAGAGCGAGTTTTAATAATTGATTTTCATTGTCTTTTTCAGATTCTAGTTGATGCAATGTTTTTGAGTTTTCTTGTATTAGTTGTAATTTTTGTAAACGTGCTCTACTGATATAGTCGTGATAAATCAACATACGTCCAGACAAACTAGGATCACGCTGATTTAGAATCAGTTTTAGACCTTCCATGTCACCAATGGTATATGCGGATTTTATCAAACCTTCAAGAGCGTGTTTTTGGGTGTGAAAATCTTTTTGTGCTAGGGTGATTTTGTTACGTATTTCTTGAAGCTTCTCTTCTTGCTGTTTTATATTTGCTTTAATACTAAGCACAATATTTGCCATCTCGCCATAGCGTTTTTCTAAAATTTTCAGTTGATCCAACTGTACAGATTTTTCGGCACTAAGATTTTTTAACTCCGTAGTAACTTGCCGAATTTGTGATTGCACATCACTTAATTGATTTTGCTTTTCGGTAACAGCTGCAAGTGCCAAGGCAGGACTGCTACCCATTATTGCAATCAATAGACCGATACAAAATTTCATGCTGATTAGATGAGTAAACATCCGATCATTTTAACGAATTATTGTTTGCCGAGTATGGCAAAACATAGTCACTGCTGAATTAGTTCGTGTTTCTAAATTTGGCAAAGCTATCTTTAGGTCGATATGAACCAGATAGACTGGATTTGTTGATGGTTTCCTACGCGTTGCCATTAATAAACTCCAAACATTAATTTTTTGCATATAGATAGAGATTTTTTAAGTCAATGGAAAAAATTAAAATTCCGCCTAGGGCAATTTAAATTACTTAGCCATGTATCCAGGTATTGAACAAAAATGCACAGTCTGTTAGATTTGATGATCTTTTTGTGACTATGCCGTGCTTAAATTCCACTGTTTTTCAACATTATAACAGTAGGTCAATTCTGTCGTAGTGTGAAAATACCGTTGGACTCAACACTTTATCTTTAGCAATTATTTAAAATATGGACGCCACTGACAATTTTATCCACTACGACGATGTAGAAATCGACAGAGCGGCGAGGTGTTTAAAGGCTATGTCACACCCTTTGCGCTTAAAAATTCTCTGTGTTTTGGGTAACAATTCAATTAGCGTACAAGATATCGTCAAGCAAGTGGGAACCAGTCAAAGTAATATTTCTCAGCATTTAGCCATCTTACGTGATAAAGGTATACTTGACTTTAAAAAAGAGGCTAACCGCGTATACTACTTTATAGATGACGAGCGTGTAATTCATCTAATCCAAATGATGCGTGGTGTGTTTTGCGGCGCTTGACCTATTAAATTTAACAACTAATTAGACTTTGCAATGGATCAATATATTCAATTTGTTACCAACCATTACCTGCTTTTTTTTGCATTGGTATGCGTTATTTTTTTGTTAATTCAGGATTTGTTATCAAATTCTTTTAACAAGTTTTCTAGCATTTCTCCGGTGATTGCCGTAACAAAAATGAACAGTGATGACACCGTTATTGTTGATATCAGAGAGCCTGCCGAATTTAGTAAAAGTCATATCGAAAATGCGATTAATATTCCTTTAGCTAAGCTTGATGAAAAATTGCCTACATTGGAAAAATTTAAAAATTCGCCATTGATTGTTGTTTGTCAAACTGGAGCACGTTCGGTAACAGGGTGTAAAACACTTAGCAAAGCCGGTTTTGTACAGGTTTTTAATTTGCTAGGTGGTATGCAATCTTGGGAAGATAATAAGTTTCCCATTAAAAATAGCAGCAAGATTAAAGATTAATTTAATAAACAAGGAGTAAAACATGTCTGAAACTAACGGCGCAAACGACAAGCAGTTTGCCATTCAAAAAATTTATACTAAAGATATTTCTTACGAAACACCTAATGCACCGAAAATTTTTACCCAACAATGGGAGCCTACGCTAGATCTAAACCTGGGTACCCATGTAGATACGCTGGAAAACTCAATCTATGAAGTGACTCTTAGAATCACGGTTACTGTAAAAATAGGCGAAAGCACTGCTTATTTGGTCGAAGTAAATCAAGCGGGTATTTTTTCGATAGCAGGGTTTTCAGATCAGGAGCTGGGACCAATGCTGGGTAGTTTTTGCCCAAACATTATATTCCCTTACGCAAGAGAAGTGGTTTCTGACTTAGTGAGCAAAGGGGGCTTTCCGCAATTAATTCTAACCCCCGTCAATTTTGATGCTCTTTATGTACAGCATCTACAACAAGCGCAACAGTCTACAGAAACACCGACTTTAAATTAGATTGAATGTCGCAATCACTTTCTATTCTAGGTGCTGGTTCTTGGGGAACCGCATTGGCATTGCTAGCTGCAAGAAATGGTTGCGATACCCTCTTGTGGGGGCATAATTCCCAACATGTTGCTGATTTAAAACATGCTCGCGAAAACCAGCGCTATTTGCCAGGGTTTTTATTTCCAGATAAATTAAAGGTTACGGATGATCTGCGGGATGCTGTACAGTCAAGCTCCATCATTCTAATTACTGTTCCAAGTCATGCTTTTAAAACAACCTTATTAAACATAAAACCCTATTTGAACGGCAGTCCACAAATTATTTGGGCAACAAAAGGATTCGATAGAGAAAGTGGTTTATTGTTAAGTGATGTGGTTTTTGACGTTTTAGGTAAAAATATTCAAATTGCTGTTTTAGCTGGGCCAACGTTTGCGCGGGAAGTGGCTGCCGATTTGCCGACAGCAATTACCATTGCCTCTAACTCGGATACTTTGACAGCACGGCTTACCCAGATACTGCATAATCAACGTTTTAGAACCTATACCAGCACTGATATTGTAGGCGTGCAGGTCGGTGGTGCCTGTAAAAATGTTTTGGCTATTGCTGCAGGTATTGCTGATGGCCTGGGGTTTGGTGCCAATACTCGCGCAGCACTTATTACACGAGGTTTAACAGAAATCATGCGTATGGGTACGAAGTTGGGTGGTCAGCCAGATACTTTTATGGGTTTAACGGGTTTGGGCGATTTGATTTTAACTTGTACTGATAACCAGTCCAGAAATCGCAGATTTGGTTTGGCTCTTGGTCAAGGTAGAGATTGGCAACAAGCTGTTGAAGAAATAGCTCAAGAAATTGAAGGAATTTCAGCTGCTCAAGAGGCTTATGGATTATCTGTTAAATACCAGGTAGAAATGCCTATTACCGAACAGGTCTACAATGTACTGTTTAATAAACTTGACCCCAAGCAAGCCGTGAATAATCTACTCGGACGTGATAAAAGATCTGAAATATAATTTGACTTTAAGTTTGTTATGTTGTGATTCGCTGCGCTTATGTGCGACCATCTCTTTAAAATATCCTTAGGACGTGTGTTCCTGCTTTCATTTCGCCATTAATTTAGTACGCCATACTGGATTGTTTTTGTTAAATTTATTATATAAATCATGTGCTTATGGTTTTTATGTGATTTCAATGACTATTTAAAGCGACATTCCTTTTTTCCAGACATTAAAAACTCCTGTATTGAGATCGGTGATACGATTTTTTTGTATTCACTTTCATCTAGTTTAGGTGTTTGGGCATATATATAAATATATTAGAATATACTAATTAACTTATTTTCAAACTTTATGTTTTAGAGCAATAAATACCATTAACTTTTTGATAAAGATGGGTTTTATTATTTAGATTTTCATCTTAGTTTCGACGCTAGAAAATGTTTCCTAAGTCATTGTAGAAAAAGAAAGAAATTAATTTACACAGCTCTTGACTAAGCGCGTGTTGAAAACTATAGTGGTACGAAAATGAGGGAAAGTGGAAAAATATGGAGATTTTTGGAAATTTGAGGTGAATTTTGTTTCGAGGCATAAGTTCTATCAGTTTGGATAATAAAGGGCGTGTTGCAATTCCAACCCGTTATCGGGATGAATTGCAAGAATGCTGTGAGCGGCAATTGATTGTCACTGTTGCGGTGGACGAGAAATGTGTTGGCGAATCCGGCTGTCTGTGGCTTTATCCGCTTCCTGAATGGGAAAAATTGGAACAAACCATCAGCAAATTACCTACGTTGAATAAAATGGCAGGTCAATTACGCCGTTTTGTAATTGGTAATGCCTCTGAATGTGAAATGGACAGTCAAGGTCGATTGTTATTGCCTGAAAAATTAAGAGAGTTTTCAGGGATGGAAAAGCATATTGTTTTGGTTGGACAGTTAAATAAATTTGAAATATGGAATGAAGCTGCTTGGCAGGCCAAGGAGCAGGCATGGCTGAATGGTAGCGATTGCGAGGGCCTAGAGGAGTTGGGCTCCTTGTCGTTTTAGATGTTTGCACATCAGGCTGTTTTATATGAAGAAGCGTTAGAGTCACTTAATATACAAAAGAGTGGTCTTTATTTGGATTGCACTTTTGGGCGCGGTGGACACAGCAGTGGCATATTAAGTCGATTGAATACCTCTGGACGCTTACTGGCTTTAGATAGGGATCAGGAAGCAATCAATAGCCCCGATGCTACCCGGCTGAGTTTAGATCAACGATTTAAATTACATCATGCTTGTTTTTCGGAGTTACTTGGATTTGTTGAAAGCCAAGGGTTCAAGAACAAAATTAATGGCATATTAATGGATTTAGGTGTCTCTTCTCCTCAGCTGGATATTGCTGAGCGGGGATTTAGTTTTTTAAGGGATGGTCCGCTTGATATGCGCATGGACACCAGTCGCGGTTTATCGGCTAGCCAATATCTTCAGCAAGTTGAAGAGCAAGCTTTAACCAAAGTGATTTTTGAGTTTGGTGAAGAGCGATTTGCAAAGCGGATTGCTAGAGCAATTATTGAGCAAAGGCAGAAGCAGCCATTGGAAACTACATTGCAGTTGGCAAAATTGATAGAAGACTGTGTGCCGTTCCGTGACAAATTTAAACATCCGGCCACTCGTACTTTTCAAGCAATTCGAATGGAAATAAATCAGGAATTGAGTGAGATAAGTACAGGTTTAAAGCAAGCTGTTGAAGTTTTGGCTCCTCAAGGTCGTTTAGTAGTCATTGCATTCCATTCGCTTGAAGATCGTATTGTGAAGCGTTTTATTCGGAATGAATCGGGACTTAAAAATAACCCTGGCAGATTACCCGTTAAAGAAGAAGATATTGAAAAGGGAATTTTAAAAAAAGTGGGGAAAGCAATACGCGCTGACGCACAGGAAGTAAAGTTAAACCCAAGAGCCCGAAGTGCGGTAATGAGAGTAGCAGAGAAATTATGATGTCTACAGCAAAAAACTTATTACTGATTATGCTGGTGGTCGCGCTCATATTATCTGCAATTGCGGTTATTTATAGTAAATATCAAACACGTCTGATCTTTATGGAAATCCAAAAAAAAGAACAGGAACTTGATGATTACGAAGTTGAATGGGGAAGATTGCAATTGGAATTAACTACATTAACTGAAGAAAATCGTATTGAAATTGAAGCAAGAAATCGTTTACTACTCACTTTGCCAACGCAGGACAAAATTATTTACATAAAACCGTAGATGCACATTAATACGCGTACAAAAACATTGCAACACAGTTCGGACATTTTTGATGTCAGGCGTAAGTTGCTGTTATACACCATGTTATTAGCTATGCTGATACTGGTTTGTCGTGCCGTGTATTTGCAAATATTAAATAAAGATTTTTTACGTGATAAAGGCGAAAAACAACATGTTGACGTTGTTTTAGTTTCAGCCTATCGCGGACAGATTCAAGATAGAAATGGCGAGCCTTTAGCAATCAGTACGCCAATGCAGTCAATTTTAATAAATATGCACCAGTTAAAAGATAACGGGCAAGAAAAGTTAAATGAAATGGCAAAAATTTTGGCTATTCCAGAAAGCGAATTTCAAGCCATTCTTAAAAAAGAAGCTAAAAAGCATTTTTTTTATCTGAAAAGACAAATTAATCCTGCTTTGGCAGAAAAAGTCAAAGATATTGATTTAACTGGTGTTTATTTTGAACGGGAATTCAAACGTTACTATCCTGCTGGTGCGGTGTCAGGACATTTGTTGGGTTTTACTGATATTGACGATGTTGGTCAGGAAGGATTAGAGCACGGATACGAGCAAATCTTGCGTGGCAAAATTGGCAAAAAACGAGTTATCAAAGATGGTAAAGGTCAAATTATTAAAGATGTGGAGAACATTGAAGAGGCTGAAGCAGGTCGGGATCTGGTTCTGACGATTGATGAACGAATTCAATATTTAGCCTACAGAGAATTACAAAATGCGATGGTTCAAAATAAAGCTCATTCCGCTTCATTAGTCGTCTTAGATGCGAAAAACGGTGATGTGTTGGCTTCTGTTAGTCAACCAGCATTTAATCCGAACAATCGTAAAGAATTAAGTAGTAGTCGTTATCGCAATCGCGCAATGATGGATAGTTTTGAGCCTGGTTCTACCGTTAAGCCCTTTGTTATTGCTGCGGCTTTGGATGGTGGTTATGTGGACCCAAATGTGATTATAGAAACCCATGGCGTCTATCATCTGGGACATAACGTAGTTAAAGATGTTCATAATTATGGCACCTTGGATTTAACTCATGTTTTGCAAAAATCCAGCAATATTGCGGTAACCCAAATTGCCATGACTATGCCGCCTGTTTATTTTTGGAATGTTTATAGCAAACTGGGTTTTGGATCATCCGCCGGAGTTGGATTTCCAGGAGAAGCAAGTGGTTCGCTATTGGATTATCAAAGCTGGCATGAATTTGATCAGGCTTCATTATCATTTGGCTATGGCGTATCAACGTCAATATTGCAATTAGCTCGAGCCTACACTGCATTGGCTGATGATGGCATAGTGCATTCAGTAACCATACTTAAGCGCGATGAGGATCCAGATGCGCAAAGAATCTTCAAACCTGAAACTGCTCGTATGGTTAGAGAAATGTTAGAGCATGTAACCAGCAAAGAGGGTACAGCTTACCAAGCCAGAGTAGAAGGTTATAGAGTGGCCGGTAAAACCGGAACGGTTAAAAAAGCAACGGCGGGTGGTTATGCGGATGATAAATATTTATCGGTATTTGTGGGGATGGCACCCGCGAGTAATCCACGTTTCATTATCGCAATTGTCGTTGATGAGCCAACCTCCGGTCAGTATTACGGTGGCTTAGTTGCCGCACCTGCATTTTCCAAAGTGATGGCAGGTGCCTTGCGAGTATATGGAGTCGAGCCTGATGGTTTGGATAATATGCATTTATTGTTGAGTAGACAATGAAACTTAAACAGTTACTTTGCGATGTTCTAGACACAGAAGTTGATTTTGAAATCAACGGCTTGGCTATTGATAGTCGTTTAGTGCAGGCGGGTAATGCTTTTATAGCTCTACAGGGTTCATCCCAACATGGCATGGCTCATGTTGATGAGGCCATTGCAAACGGGGCTTGCGTGGTGCTTTACGAACCAGCTGGTTTAATAATGACCAATTTAGACGAATTATTGATACCGCATTTTCCGGTTCCTGATTTGGCTCAACATTTAGGGAAAATAGCAGCGAGATTTTATGATTTACCCGCAAGAAAATTGGCGATCATTGGTGTTACTGGCACCAATGGGAAGACAACTTGTAGTCAGTTAATTGCGCAGGCTTTGGATGATTGTGGGGTAATCGGTACTTTAGGTTGGGGTGTTCCGGGTGAGCTCTCCCCTACTCTGAATACAACGCCTGATGCGCTATCAATACAGCATATGCTAGCGCAATTTGTCAGCCAAGGAAAAGCGGTTGTGGCTATGGAAGTTTCTTCACATGGTTTGCAATTGGGCCGCATTAACTCAGTGAATTTTACGGGTGCTGTTTTTACAAATTTAAGTCGCGATCATTTGGATTTTCACGGCAGTATGGAGGGTTATTTTCAAGCCAAATTGTCACTTTTTAAATCAAGTAACCTGAAATTTGCTGTATTAAATGCAGATGATCAAGCCGTGTTAACAGTCAGGAATCATTTGGCTGCAAATGTAAAGTGTTGGACATTTAGTACTAAGGGTCGATTTGTAGAGGGTGCAGAAAGCATTGTAGCGAAACACATTGTTATGAGTGCCGATGGCATTCGTTTTCAAGTTATTTGGGGGGAGCAGATTGCGGACGCATTCACGCCACTGGTTGGTGACTTTAATTTGGAAAATGTGTTGGCAGTGTTTGCAGTTATGTTAGCCATGGGTACGAGCTTTTCTGTTGCTGTAGCAAATTTGGGTAAATTGAAAGCGACTTTAGGACGTATGGAGAAGTTCGGTGGTAATCATAAACCAACCGTATTTGTTGATTATGCGCATACTCCAGATGCATTAGAAAAAGTATTAAAAGGTTTGAAAGGTCTAGGTCAGCTTTGGGTAGTGTTTGGTTGTGGCGGTAATCGCGATACAGGTAAACGTCGAGAAATGGGACATATCGCAGAAACTTTAGCTGATCAAGTCATTATTACCGACGACAACCCACGTGATGAAATTGCTAGCGAAATTATTAACGAAATATTGATGGGTTGTCAGAGTCAAAAAGTGAAGGTTATTCAAAATAGAAAATTAGCCATTGATACCGCAATTCAACAAGCCACTAAAAATGATTGTATTGTCATCGCGGGTAAAGGACATGAGGAGTATCAGGAGATAAACGGTGTTAAATTTCCGTTTAGTGATCAGGCTGCCGTTCAACATTCCTTAGCGAGTTGGAATCATTGAGATGAAAATGCAACTCACTGAAATTGCAAAAGTGATTGATGGCACTTTGCTAGGTAAGGATCGGGAAATTGTTGGTGTAAGTATTGATACCCGCACTCTTGTTGCAGAACAGATATACCTTGCGTTACAAGGCAAAAATTATGATGGACATCAATTTATCAAGCAAGCACAAAACGCGGGAGCTTCAGCATTAATAGTCGAACGTCACTGTGAAAGCGATTTACCGCAGATTATTGTTAAAGATAGTCATTTAGCATTGGCCGAGTTAGCTGGATTTTGGCGTAAACAGCTTAATATTCGAGTGGTTGGCATTACTGGTAGCAATGGTAAAACCACGGTAAAAGAAATGATTGCGGCCATTTTAAGGACTAAGGGAAAAACTTTGTATACGCAAGGAAACTTGAATAATGACATCGGTGTACCTTTAACACTGTTGCAACTTGATAATAGCTATCAATTTGCAGTGATAGAAATGGGTGCCAATCACGCCGGTGAAATTGCTTATACCAGTAAATATGTATTGGCGGATGTGGTCATGATTACTAATGTTGGTACCGCACATATTGAAGGGTTTGGAAGTTTAGACAACATCGCTAGAAGCAAAGGCGAGATTATAGAAAGCTTAGGAAGTGATGGTACTGCAGTGCTGAATAAGGACGATACTTTTTATGATTATTGGCTGCAATTGGCCGCCGAGCGTAAGACCTTAAGTTTCGGTTTTACGGAAACAGCAGATGTTACAGCTAAGAATATTTGTACAGAACTTAAAAGAGATGGTTTTGAAACTAGTTTTACATTAATTACTGCTGGTGAAAACTTAGATATTCAACTGCAATTAGCCGGTGAGCATAATGTCAAAAATGCACTGGCCGCTGCCGCTGCAGTTAAGCCATTCGATATTGATTTGCCAAGTATCAAACAGGGACTTGAGCAAGTAACACCCGTCATTGGACGTATGCAGTTATTACGGGGACGAAAGGGAAATTTTATCATTGACGATACTTACAACGCCAATCCAAATTCACTAAAAGCGGCTTTAGAAGTTCTGGATAAAAACACTAACAACTGGTTAATTTTAGGTGCATTTGCCGAATTGGGTACTGATAGTTTGGCTATACATCGGGAAATTGGAGAAATGATTAAATCCATGCCAGTAGAGCGTTTATTTGCAGTGGGTCGGGATGCCAAACAAACTGTAGAAGCTTTTGGATGCAATGGACAATTCTACGATAGTCAGGAGCAATTGCTGGCAGAGTTAAATAAAACACTAACGGGTAAGGAAACACTTTTAGTCAAGGGTTCACGATCACAAAAAATGGAAAATGTGGTTGCGGCTTTAGTCGATAATTTCAGAGCAGCATAATGTTACTATTATTCGTAGATTTTTTATCAAACTTGGATAGCGGCTTTAGAGTGCTACATTACTTAACATTCAGAGCAATTCTGGGTGTTTTGACTGCTTTGGCGATATCACTTGTCATTGGCCCTGTCATGATCAGACGCTTAACACGTAATAAAATTGGTCAAAGCGTCCGTGAAGATGGTCCACAAAGTCATTTTTCAAAATCAGGTACGCCCACAATGGGCGGAACCATGATTTTATTTGCGGTGGCGTTCAGTACTTTGTTATGTGCAGATCTTACTAACCGATATATTTGGGTCGTGCTGCTAGTAACACTTGCGCATGGAGTAATCGGTTTTATTGATGATTATCGAAAGGTATTGAAAGGTAATAGTGATGGTTTATCAGCAAAAGCTAAATATTTTTGGCAATCTGTAGTCGCATTGAGTGCCGCATTATATTTATTCAATACCGCTCAACTTTCTGCTGAAACTCAATTTATTGTGCCATTTTTCAAAAACGTAACCTTAGACTTAGGTTGGGGATATGTAATATTAACCTATTTTGTCATTGTGGGTTCTAGTAATGCCGTTAATTTGACAGATGGTTTGGATGGATTAGCCATTATGCCAACGGTAATGATTGCAGCTGCTCTGGCAATATTCGCCTATCTATCTGGACATAGCAATTTTGCCCAGTATTTAGCTATTCCACATATTCCCCGATCTGGAGAACTGGTCGTTTTCTGTGCAGCTTTGGTGGGTTCGGGTTTAGGATTCTTGTGGTTTAATGCCTACCCTGCGATGGTATTTATGGGTGATGTCGGTGCCTTGGCATTGGGTGCTGCTTTAGGCACAGTTGCTGTGTTAGTAAGACAGGAAATTGTGCTGGTAATAATGGGCGGAATCTTTGTCATGGAAACTATTTCAGTCATTATTCAAGTTGCTTCTTATAAAACAAGAAAAAAACGGGTGTTTCTAATGGCACCTATTCATCATCACTTTGAGCTTAAAGGTTGGCCGGAGCCACGTATCATTGTACGTTTCTGGATAATATCCGTGATTTTAGTGCTGATTGGCTTGGCAACTCTAAAGCTGAGATAAGTATGAATACTTCTGAACTACTCAGTGCTTTAGAATTCAATTTCAAGCTAAATGCCATTGATTCGCGCTTATTAATAGTTGGTTTAGGCATTACAGGATATTCAGCTGCGCAGTTTTTACAAAATACACCCATAAAATTTGCAGTTATTGACAGTCGCAGTAATCCACCTCTGATTGATTCATTGCGAAAACAAATGCCAGATGTCCCCGTATTTTTAGGTGGCTTTAATCAATCTGCGTTTGAGGTGGCTACACATTTGTTAGTTAGCCCTGGAGTATCGCTTAGTGAAGTGATGATACAAAAAGCTATAGCAGCAGATGTTACCATCATGAGTGATATTGATTTATTTGCATGTGCGACTGATAAGCCAATTATTGCCATCACTGGTTCGAACGGTAAAAGTACTGTGACTACTATGTTGGGAGAAATGGGTAATACCGCAGGTGTGAAAACTGCAGTGGGTGGCAACTTGGGTACGCCCGCCCTAGATTTATTGGAGCAGAATGCTGATTTATATGTGCTGGAACTCTCCAGTTTTCAATTGGAAAGAACAACGGCCCTTAATGCCATTGCTGCGACAGTTTTAAATATAAGTCCTGATCATCTTGACCGACACGAAGACGTTATCGCTTATTCCAAAGAAAAACAGAAAATTTTTAGTGGAACAGGTGTCATGGTTTTGAATGCTGATGATCCACTCGTTATGAATATGAAAAGTAAAGAACGTACTTGTCTTACTTTTTCTACTCAAAAGCATGCCGATTTCTATTTACGACGCGGTGAAAGCAGCTCTTTAATGCAGGGTGAACAATTTTTGATGTCTACTAGTGAATTACGACTGGAAGGAAATCACAATGTTGCCAATGCCTTGGCTGCTTTGGCTTTAGGTTCTACGATTGGTTTGAATATCGAAGCCATGTGTAAGGCATTAAAAAAATTCAAAGGCTTGCCGCATCGCATGCAGAAAGTCAGTGAAATTGGTAGGGTGCTGTGGATAAACGATTCTAAAGCTACCAATATTGGAGCATGTATCGCTGCACTTGAAGGATATGAGCATAAGGTTGTACTTATTGCGGGTGGTGATGCAAAGGGTGCCGATATGCGCGATCTCTTGCCAGTAATTAAGGCTAAAACAAAAAGCGTTATTTTAATCGGTAAGGATGCCAAGTTAATTGAAGCTGCTTTGGAAGCGTGTGTGCCTATTTATTATGCAAGCAATATGAAAGAGGCCGTGAGAATTGCACAAAATCAGACTATTGCAGGTGACACTGTGTTGTTATCTCCAGCCTGTGCCAGTTTGGATCAATATAAAAGCTATGCAGATAGAGGAAATAAATTTATCGAAGCTGTATTGGAGCTAGGCACATGTTAAAGCCAACTGCAAATCAACGTTCATCTAATCGCATGCATATTGATCAGATACTACTATTGGTTTGTTTCAGTTTGCTCAGTATCGGTTTTGTGATGGTGACTTCCGCATCTTTACATTTAGGTGTAAAGATGGCGAATGATATTTCGCATTATCCATTTAATCAACTAGCACATATTATTCTCGGCTTGGGTTTTGCTGCTTGTATTACACAAATTCCAATGCGTGCATGGGAGCGTTGGGGGCAGAGTCTATTCATTATTGGCATTTGTTTGTTACTAGTTGTTTTAATACCTGGGGTGGGTAGTAAAGTTAATGGCAGTATTCGTTGGCTTTCAATATTTGGTTTACGCATACAAGTATCAGAAGTCGTAAAGTTTATCTCTGTAATTTACGTTG
Source organism: Methylomonas sp. AM2-LC (assembly GCF_039904985.1). Lineage (NCBI taxonomy): Bacteria > Pseudomonadati > Pseudomonadota > Gammaproteobacteria > Methylococcales > Methylococcaceae > Methylomonas > Methylomonas sp. AM2-LC. The sequence continues at coordinate 150,140 of NZ_CP157005.1, read as the reverse complement.
CTGGATACATCAACCGTCATGCTGATCACGTTAGAACATCAGCCTATGGTTTGCTTAAACCGTTGATGTTGTTTTCAGTTGCCTGTGTATTACTCTTACTGGAACCTGATTTTGGTTCAGCTGTTGTTATTTTGATTATTGCCATGGGAATGATGTTCTTAGGTGGAGCCCGAATCTCGCAATTTTTAGTGTTACTGACTTTTGTGACGCTATTGGCCGTGACATTGGTTTATGTTTCCCCTTATCGTCTGGCTCGGGTACTTAGTTTCAGAGATCCCTGGGCCGATGCGAAAAATACAGGTTTTCAATTGACTCAAGCTTTAATTTCTTTTGGTCGAGGAGAATTTTCTGGGGTGGGTTTAGGTAATGGTATTCAAAAACTATTTTATCTACCTGAAGCACATACAGACTTTTTATTTTCAGTACTGGGTGAAGAATTAGGCTTAATAGGCGTCATTCTAATAATTTCCTTGTTTTCTGCTTTGTTAATACGTGCTTTTGCAATTGGTGCGCAAGCTGAAAAAAATGGAGCAAGATTTTCAGCCTTGGTAGCGTATGGTTTGGGTATATGGTTTTGCTTTCAATCGTTTGTGAATATGGGCGTAAACATGGGTATGTTACCAACCAAAGGTTTAACCCTACCGCTAATGAGTTATGGTGGAGGCAGCATGATAGTGATGTGTGGTGCTATTTCGGTATTATTTCGAATTCATTATGAAGTTACCGAACAAAGTAAAGGGACTATCAATAAGGATGTGTACAAATGAATCAACGCATTGTCATTATGGCGGGTGGAACAGGTGGACATGTGCTTCCTGCTTTGGCTGTTGCTGAGGAAATGCTGTTACGTGGATGGCAAGTCAGTTGGCTCGGAACTCAAAAAGGATTAGAAAGCCGTTTGGTACCCTCGCGGGGAATTGAAATAGATTGGTTAGCTGTCGAAGGCATTCGTGGCAAAGGAATAGTCTCTAAAGTCATCGCAATTTTTAAGTTGATGCAAGCTTGCTTACAGGCGTTGCGTATTTTAAAACAGCGTAAACCTAATGTTGTATTGGGTATGGGTGGGTTTGTTGCAGGCCCCGGCGGATTGATGGCAAAAATATTAGGTATACCCGTTGTTATTCACGAACAGAATCGTATTCCAGGAACTACAAATCGATTATTGGCGAAAATTGTTGCATGCAAAATATTAGAAGCGTTTCCTGATAGCTTTGTGAAGTCAATGCAAGCCATTTGGACCGGTAATCCACTACTCAATACCTTTCTTACTCAACCCGAAAAAGCCGAGTGGAATATTCAAGCTGGAAGATCTCTACGGGTTTTGGTCGTCGGTGGAAGTCAGGGGGCAAAAGTTTTAAATGATCACGTACCTTATGCATTGGCAGAGTTTGGTGGGATTGAAGTTAAGCATCAAACAGGGTATGCCATGCACCAAGAGGTAGAAAAATGTTATAGCGATTTAGGCATAAGTGCAGAAGTATTGGCATTTATTGATGATATGCCGACCGTGTATCAATGGGCAGATCTAATTATTTGCCGGGCAGGAGCCATGACTATCAGTGAGGTGGCTGCGTGTGGCTTGCCTAGCATTTTAATACCGTTATTGAATGCAATTGATGATCACCAAACTGCAAATGCTAATTATTTAACAGATGCGGGTGCCGCACTATTATTACCACAAACCGAATTGAATACTGAAAACTTGCGTAAAAAAATTGAACAAGCCATAAACTCCTTGCCTGCAATGCGGCAAGCTGCCAAACAAAAAGCCAAACTATCGGCAACACAATCGGTTGCTGACATTTGTATTGCGGAGGCGGCGTAATGAATAGACCCAACTCTCAGTTTATTCAACATGCTCTGGGTGATATAGACAAAATACATTTTGTTGGTATTGGCGGTACAGGTATGAGTGGTATTGCAGAAGTTTTGTCTAATCTGGGCTATCAAATCTCCGGTTCAGATATAAAAGCTTCTGCGACAACTGACCGTTTACAAGCATTGGGGGTTAATGTTTATTTTCAACATCATGCCGATAATGTTAATGGTGTTGATGTAGTGGTGACGTCAACAGCTGTAGATAGAAGCAATCCAGAAATCAGTACCGCTTATGAAAACCGCATTCCAGTGATTCCGCGTGCGGAAATGTTGGCGGAATTAATGCGTTTCAGATTTGGAATAGCTGTTGCAGGTACGCATGGGAAAACCACCACAACCAGTTTAACCACCATGATGCTTGCTGAAGGTGGATTAGATCCAACTTTTGTAATTGGTGGGCGTTTGAATAGCGCCGGCAGTAATGCTAAGTTGGGATTAGGTAAATATCTGGTTGCTGAAGCAGATGAAAGTGACGCTTCGTTTTTATATTTGCAGCCTATGGTTGCTATAGTCACCAATATTGATCAAGACCATATGGAAACATATGGTGGTAGTTATCTGCGACTGAAAGAAACATTTATTAAGTTTTTGCACCAGTTGCCATTTTATGGCTTAGCCGTATTGTGCATTGATGATCCAGGTGTTCGGGAAATTTTACCGGATATTTCTAAGCCAGTTAAAACCTATGGTGTAAGCCCTGAAGCTGATGTTCAAGCCATTGACATTAAAAAAGATGGTTTGCGTACGCATTTTACTGTATTGCGCTGGGGAAATATGCCGCCGTTAAAAGTGACGCTAAATTTGCCTGGTTGGCACAATATGCTCAATGCTTTAGCTGCTATCACTGTAGCCACTTCCTTAGGTGTGGATGATGACGCTATTTTGAAAAGTTTAAATGAATTTAAGGGAGTTGGTAGACGTTTTCAAATAAATGGAGATTTAGACATTGAAGGTGGAAAGCTGACTTTGGTAGATGATTACGGGCATCATCCCCGCGAACTGGCTGCCACCCTGGAAGCTTTAAAACAGGCATGGCCAACACGCAGGAATGTCGTTGTTTTCCAGCCACATCGATATACACGTACTCGAGATTTATTTGAAGATTTTGTAGAGGTGCTATCGGGTGTTGATGTTCTGATATTACTGGATGTCTATTCTGCGGGCGAAGCAGTGATAACTGGAGCTGATGGTAAAGCATTATGTCGATCAATCAGAATACGTGGCCAAGTTGATCCCGTATTTGTACAAAATCGTAATGATCTGGCCACTATTTTAGCTGGAATAGTGCAAAAAAATGATGTGATTTTGACAATGGGTGCAGGCAATGTAGGTCAAATTGCAGCTGAATTACCCGGTGATCTGGCAAAGGCGTTGTTGCAATATGTCTAAGCAAACGACCTTAAAAGGTACCTTACTTTACAACGAGCCACTGTCTAAATATACCAGTTGGCGAGTAGGTGGTCCTGCATCTCAAATGTATATACCTGAAGATAAGGCCGATTTAATTGCATTTATTTCGAGCTTGCCGACTGGAGAACAACTCTTTTGGATGGGTATGGGCAGCAATTTATTGGTGCGTGATGGTGGTATTAGAGGCACCGTTATCAATACTCGTAGTCGTTTGAAAAATATGTATTTGCTTGATGGTGAACGCGTATATGTAGAAACAGGGGTGCCTTGTGCACATGTGGCTCGATTTTGTAGCGACCTGGGTCTGGTTGGTGCAGAGTTTTTGGCGGGTATACCAGGCACTATGGGCGGTGCTTTAAGAATGAATGCAGGAGCTTTTGGTGGCGAAACCTGGAGTATTGTCGAGCAGGTTGAAATGATTAATGCGCAGGCAGAAGTGACTTTGCGTGGTAAAGAGGCTTTTGAAGTTGCTTATCGCTCGGTTAAAGGTATAGAAAATGAATGGTTTTTATCGGCGCAATTACAATTAGGTAAAGGTGATATTGAAGCCAGTCAACGGCAAATTAAGGCGCTTTTAGAAAAAAGGAATGCGAGTCAGCCAACCAATAAACCAACTTGTGGTTCGGTATTTAAGAATCCTCCAGGCGATTTTGCAGCCAGATTGATTGAAGCTTGCGGACTTAAAGGGTATCAGATTGGCGGTGCCGTTGTTTCTGAGAAACACGCTAACTTTATTGTAAATATGGGTAACGCAACTGCATGCGATATAGAAAATTTGATTGAAGATATTCAGGTCAAGGTAAATGCACAATTTGGCGTCAAGTTACAAACAGAAGTATGCCGGGTAGGTGAAATATTATGAAGAGATTACACACGCACAGCATGACTGATTTTGGAAAAGTTGCTGTATTGATGGGGGGCTCGGCTGCGGAACGGGAAGTTTCTTTGCGTAGTGGTCACGCTGTCTATCAAGCTCTAAAACAGCAAGGCATAGATGCCGTTGCCGTGGATGTGACAGGCAATGTGATTGATGCTTTAGCCAACATCAAAGTTGATCGTGTTTTCAATATTATACATGGTCGTGGTGGGGAAGATGGTGTATTGCAGGCAGTTCTCGAAGTAATGGGCATACCCTACACCGGATCTGGGGTTATGGCTTCAGCATTGAGTATGGATAAATTACGTACCAAGCTTTGCTGGCAAGGTATGGGTTTGCAAACGCCAAAATGGCAGCTATTAAAGAATGTTCAGGATATTGATATTTGCATAGAAAAGCTGGGTTTTCCTGTGATTGTCAAACCTGCCAAAGAAGGCTCAAGTATAGGCATGAGTAAGGCCGAAAATCGCCAGGAGCTTGTGTCTGCATTTGAGCTGGCGAATCAATTCAATTGTGATGTTTATGCGGAAAAATGGATAAAAGGAAAAGAATATACCGTATCGATACTGGCTGGTGAAGCTTTGCCTGTTATCCATGTACAGACACCTAATGTTTTCTACGATTTTGAAGCGAAATATCAGGCTAACACTACCCAGTACCATTGTCCTTGTGGGTTGAGCAAACCGCAAGAGCAACATCTACAGGAACTTGCACTACTGGCTTGCGATGGATTGCAGGTAAAAGGCTGGGGTAGAGTTGATGTGTTTATTGATAGCGATGATTGCGCACAATTGATTGAAGTAAATACCGTACCAGGTATGACAGATCATAGCTTGGTACCTATGGCAGCAAAAGCTGCGGGTATCGATTTTAAAGAATTAGTTTTGAGCATACTGGAAACCAGTTTAGAAGGTTAATGTGTCCAGGCTGAAGGTTTTTACAATTTTTTTATTGTTAATTGGGGGCGTTTGGCTTGGTTGGCGACAAGTTAAGCTGACTAACGTCTATTTTAGGCCGATTCATTACGTAAAAATTGAAGGCTCATTTCAATACACCAGTAAAGAACGTTTGCAACAGTTATTAAATCCGCTCATGAAGCGCGGATATTACCAAGCGGATATGGAGGCAGTGCAACAAGCCATTAAAACCCTATCAATGGTTGATAAAGTTGATGTAAAACGGGTATGGCCTGATGCGGTATATATAAAAATTACTGAACATAAACCGATAGTACGCTGGGGAAGTAATGCGTTACTCAATAAACAGGGTGAAATTCTAATTCCTGAGAATATTGAAGAATTTAAAAACTTACCTTTAATTACGGGTCCTGAAGGACAGGAAAAAAAATTGCTGGAAATAATGAAAGGTATTTATATCGTTTTAAAGGATAAATCCATGCAATTGGCAGAGTTTCACGTCAATGATAGACGTGCTTGGCGGATCAAACTGGCTAGTGGCTTGGAAATGCAATTAGGTAGGAAAGCACCACTCGAAAACATGCAACGCTTTTTAAAAACAATGGATTTAATAGGTACAGAACAGGTTGAGATGATGGCAAATGTGGATACTCGCTATCCAAATGGATATGCAGTGACCTGGAAACCTGATCTGCCGAAAATCGATTGGAAAGCAATCGTTGAGAAAACAAGAACCTGACTTAAACGCTTATAGAGCATAACAATGGCCAAAAAAACAGATCGAAATTTATTAGTAGGCTTAGATATTGGTACTACTAAAGTTGCCGCCATAGTCGGCGAATACCGGGGCGGTGACGAGATAGAAGTCATCGGTATAGGTACAGCACCTTCAAAGGGGTTGAAAAAAGGCATTGTCGTTAATTTGGAATCGACTGTTCATTCCATACAGCGTGCAATTGAGGAAGCTGAGTTAATGGCTGGTTGTCAGATCAAATCGGTATTTGCCGGGATCGCAGGTAGCCATATCAAAAGTTTAAATTCGCACGGTATTGTTGCGATTAAAGAAAAAGAAGTAACGCAACACGATATTGATCGAGTGATAGATTCGGCAAGAGCGGTTGCGATTCCTGCTGATCAGAAGATTTTACATATTTTGCCGCAGGAATTTGTTATTGATCAGCAGGAGGGCATTAAGGAACCTATCGGTATGTCGGGTATTCGCCTTGAAGCGAAAGTGCATATGGTTACTAGTAGTGTTAGCGCTGAACAAAACATTGTTAAATGTATTCGTAAATGTGGGTTGGATGTAGATGACATTGTGTTGGAACAATTGGCATCCTGCTCCGCAGTACTGACTGATGATGAGAAAGAGTTGGGTGTTTGTCTGATTGATATTGGTGGTGGAACCACTGATTTGGCGATTTTTTCTGAAGGTGCCATTAAACATACAGCAGTCATACCGATTGCGGGTGATCAAGTTACCAATGATATTGCCGTGGCATTACGCACACCCACTAAAAATGCTGAAGATATCAAACGTAAATATGCTTGTGCACTAACGCAATTAGCTGATCCACAACAAATGATAGATGTTCCCAGTATTGGTGATCGTGAACCGCGCAAAATTTCTGCACAAAACTTGGCTGAAATTGTTGAACCACGCTACGAAGAATTGATGTTGTTAGTTCAAGCCGAGCTAAGACGGAGTGGTTATGAAGATTTGATTGCCGCAGGTATGGTCATTACCGGTGGTAGTTCACAAATAAAAGGACTAATAGAGTTGGCAGAGGAAATTTTCCATATGCCGGTAAGAATGGGGGTGCCATTGTATGTTTCAGGATTAACCGATGTGGCACAAAATCCTATTTATTCAACCGCTGTGGGTTTGTTGTTGTATGGCAAAGACCATCACGGGAGAGCTTTAGGGTCAAATGATGATGGTTCAGGTGTGTTGTCAAAAATCAAAAACTGGTTTCAAGGTAATTTTTAATTTTAGGGTCTGGAGGGTAGCAAAATGAAATATGAACTAATGGACAATAGTGGTAATGCTGTTATCAAAGTGATTGGTGTTGGTGGTGGCGGTGGTAATGCGGTTAATCACATGGTTAACGGTGGTATTGATGGGGTGCAATTTATTTGTGCTAATACCGATGCTCAAGCATTAAGACAAATGAGTGTAGAAACCATCGTTCAATTGGGTGTCGAATTAACTAAAGGTTTGGGTGCAGGTACCCGCCCTGAAGTGGGTAAAGCAGCCGCAGAAGAAAACCGTGATCGTATCCGCGAAGTAATGGATGGTGCAGATATGGTTTTTTTAACGGCCGGCATGGGTGGTGGTACTGGAACAGGTGCTATTGCAGTATTTGCTGAAGTTGCTAAAGAACTGGGAGTATTAACTGTTGCGGTTGTCTCAAAACCATTCGATTTTGAAGGGGCTAAGAAAAAGGCGGTTGCCGAAGCGGGTTTAAAAGAACTGGAAAAATTGGTTGATTCCTTAATTATCATACCTAATCAAAAATTGTTGCCCACCTTAGGAAATAATCGTTCTTTAGTCGATTCATTTAGAATTGCAAATGAAGTGTTATTGGATGCAGTGCAAGGTATTACTGAATTAATTACCCATCCTGGTCTGATGAATGTCGACTTTGCTGATGTTAGAACTGTTATGACGAACATGGGCAGTGCCATTATGGGTACTGGTATTGCTAGTGGTGAGAACCGTGCCCGACTGGCTGCGGAAAAAGCGATAGCCTGTCCGTTACTGGAAGATATCAATCTGCAAGGTGCACGTGGTATTTTGGTCAACGTAACCTCTAATGGTGATTTAGGTCTGAATGAATTTGACGAAATCGGCAGTATTATGCACAATTTCGCCTCTGAAGATGCTGATATTAAAATCGGTATGGCTGTCAATCCAAGTTTGGGCAATGAAATTAAAGTCACGGTGGTTGCAACCGGGATGGGCGAAAAAGTAAAAGCTAATACACCGATTAAATTAGTGCAAAAAGTTGCAGCTGGCGAAATTAATTATGATCAATTAGAAAAGCCAACTGTTATTCGTCAGCAAAGACAGGAAGCGACTCGTGAATCGCGTGAAACACGTTTTGGTGCTCAACCCAGAAATGATATTGATCTGGAATATTTGGACGTACCTGCATTTCTACGTCGTCAGGCTGATTAACAGCAACTTGCAAGTCTCTGGGGGGAGCTATCATATAAATTGTGATAGACTTCCCAGCCTTGTTTTCCAATTTCTCGGTATTTCATGATTAAACAGCGCACTTTAAAAAACACCATTCGTGCCACTGGTGTCGGTTTACATACCGGCGACAAAGTCTATCTGACTCTGCACCCTGCTGAACCTAATACAGGTATTCGCTTTCGTCGTGTCGATTTGGAAAATCCGGTTACTATAGAAGCCCGCCCAGAAAATGTGGGCGAAACCAAACTTTCAACTACCTTGGTACGTGACGGTGTAAAAGTCTCAACTGTGGAGCATTTGTTGTCCGCATTGGCTGGACTAGGCATTGATAACGCACTTGTAGATGTCAGTGCACCAGAAGTTCCTATTATGGATGGCAGTGCTGGCCCATTCGTTTTTTTACTGCAATCTGCAGGTGTAGTGGAACAAGATGTTCCTAAGCAATATATTCGCATCAAACATGCAATAAGAGTTGAAGAAGGTGATAAATGGGCAGCATTTGAGCCTTTTGATGGTTTTAAGGTAACTTTTACCATTGACTTTGAACATCCCGCTTTTTCGGATCATCTTAAAACAGCTGTTATGGATTTTTCTTCTACGACCTTTGTTAAGGAAGTAAGTCGTGCTCGTACCTTTGGCTTTATGAAAGATATTGAGTTTTTACGTGAAAATAATTTAGCATTGGGTGGTAGTCTTGATAATGCCATTGTGGTTGATGAAGACAAAGTCTTAAACGAAGACGGACTGCGTTATGCTGACGAATTTGTTAAACATAAAATTCTCGATGCGATTGGTGATCTATATTTACTGGGTTATAGTCTGATCGGTGAATATCAAGGGTTTAAATCAGGACATGCACTCAATAATAAATTATTGCTGAGTTTATTGAACGATAAAGATGCCTGGGAAATGGTTTCGTTTGATAATGTAGACGAAGCACCCATTTCCTTTATGCGTTCTGCACAAACACCTATTCCAGCGGCAAAATAATTTAAATTCTAACGCTAACCGGTCTGGCTTTTGTCCAGTGCCGGTTTGGCTGTCGGCCGGTTTTTTAGTTTCAATCACAAGAATTTACGGCCTAATGCATGACTAGCACACATTTTCTGGTTTTAATCGGTTAAAATTGCTAGTTTTAAAATCTAGCACCGCGCATGAACATTACAGCAATTTATCCCGGCACTTTTGATCCAGTAACCAATGGACATTTGGACTTAATTCATCGCGCATCGAAACTTTATCATCAAGTTGTTGTCGCAGTAGCTTCCAGTCAGGGTAAAAATCCTTTGTTTTCGTTGGCTGAACGAGTGGAAATGATTAAACTTGAGGTTGATACTTTTAATAATGTTGAAGTAGTCGGTTTCAATACCTTGTTAGTTGAATGTGCTAAAACACATCATGCCTCAGTGATAATACGAGGACTACGTGCGGTGTCAGATTTTGAATATGAATTTCAATTAGCTGGAATGAATAGGCGTTTGTCACCGGAAATTGAAACGGTATTTTTGACGCCAGCCGAACAATATGAGTTTATTTCGTCCAGTATGATTCGGGAAATTGCAAAATTCAAGGGAGATGTCAGTAGTTTTGTGCCGGATACTGTAAAACAATGCTTAATTAACAAATTTGCAACGGAGTAATTATGGCACTGCTGATTAGTGATGAATGCATTAACTGTGATGTTTGTGAGCCGGAATGCCCAAACGGCGCAATTTCGCAAGGCACAGATATTTATATTATTGCTCCAGAGTTATGTACTGAATGTATTGGTCATCATGACAAGCCGCAATGCATGGAAGTTTGTCCGGTAGATTGCATTAGTCAAGATCCCGATGTGGTTGAAGACAAAGATAGTCTTTACCAAAAGTTTCTTAAGATCAGTGCTTAGTTTTCCTCTTTAACCCAGTCTTTATAGGGGTACTTGCTTAATTGATTGTTGTAATAGCGAATGTCAGTAGTGACTTCAACACCTATCCAGTCAGGCTTCGGGAATGTTTCATCCAATTGTGATAATTCGATTTCGGCAACAATTAAGCCCGTATTATCGCCCATAAATTCATCAATTTCCCACACATGTGGGCCTCGATACACAAAATGGCGGATTTTTTCAATCAAGGGTTTGATGCATAAATCATCCAGTATGGTTTGTGCGTCCGGCAGAGGAATGGCATATTCGAACTCTTGCCGATGATTGCCTATGGTGGCACTTTTGATATTTATCCAGGCCTGACTGTCAGAAATTCTTACCCGTACCGAGCTGAGTGGACTGCTACTAAGATAGCCCTGCTTATAATGAATAGAGTGTTTAATTTCATTACGCCAGTCAGCATTTGCCAGCAAAAATTTATGTTCTATTTCAATTGCCATTTGAATTGTAATTTACTGCTCTATTTGTGGGTAAGTTTGGTTAGGACAAATTTCATACAGATTTGATAATGATCATTTTTTCGCAAGGGTGTTAGAGCTATTTTTAAAAGCTTGGGCTAATTCATGAACAGCCATAACATAGTAAGTACTATGATTATAACGGGAAATAGTGACAAAATTAGGATGACCAAGCAAATATTCATCATTGTGATCATGTCTTAACAATAAAAGGCGTAATGGATAATCACATGGGCAATGGCTTACCGGTGTTACACCAGCTTGTTGTAATGTACTCAGCGAGTATTGTTGATCTATGCCGGGTTCTAAATTTTCTACACCAGACAAATAGCCACGAGTAGGACTGACCACTGGTTTACCCGCTTGCCAACCATGTTGAGCAAAATAATTAGCCACGCTACCGATAGCATCTTCAGGATTCCATAAATCACGGCGACCATCACCATTATGGTCTACAGCCCATTTTAGAAAGCTGCTGGGCATGAATTGTCCCAAACCCATAGCACCTGCGAAAGACCCCACCGGTTTTGCAGGGTCTATGCTTTCATTATTGGTCATGATTAAAAAGTTTTCCAGCTCGGAACGGAAATACTCACCACGACGCTGATAATCAAAGCCTAAAGTGGTCAGTGCATCCAGAATACGATGGTTACCCACATTTGCACCAAAACCAGTTTCTACGGCAATGATACCCAAAATGTATTCCGGTGGAACACCATACTGTTGTTGAGCGCGTTGCAAAGCGGAACTATATTTTTGCCAGAATGCGATACCACCATTAACATGGTGATCATCAAGAAATTGTGAGCGATAGCGAGTCCAACCGCCTTTGGCTGGTTTTCCTTTTAGGCCCTGATCAGATTTAGCCAGATAATCTAAAGTCCATTGTTTACGTTTCGCTTGCGAAAATAAACCGTATAAATACTCGCGCTTAAAGCCATGTTTTTGAGACATATCTTCTATAAACTGCTTTAAGGCAGGGTAAGCAGCATAATCTCCTGTTAGGGCGCTGGCATGGTAAGCACCGACAGTAGGATTTAACTGTTTTGATGGTTGAATGCTGGTGGGTGGCAAATTAGTTTGCACTGCGATAGAGTTATCACCTGGTTTTATCGGCGGATTTGCGCAGCCAACCAAAAGAACTAACAATAGTAAATTGCTGGTTTTGCATAAAGATAATTTATTAAACGCAAATAAATCTGTGATAGGCATAAGTGAAAAGTCAGTGCAAAAATTTTGTCCGCAATTGGCAGAACCGGCTAATAAATAGCAGTATACAAAATCCTGCTCTGATAATCACATCCCTGTGCAGATATAAATCAGGCGGCCTGCAAAACTAAAGCACCTCTAGCCAGTACAGCGTCTCTGGCTGCTTCTGCCATAGCCATTATTTTAGTGGCTTGTGGTTCGGCGAGGTTCAGTTTTTTTAGGGTGGAGGCTAAAATTTCTAACACCACATCATAATTCTCATCGTCTGGACCGAGTTTGAACAGATGTGAATGTGCATCGCAAATTAAGGTAACGGTACGAATTTCCCGTCCACCAATGACATCCAGCAGAAAAGCAAAATCGTTACCAGTAACCAAGCTAGGGTGAGCGTTACCTCGTGCAAAGGCTGCCATAAAATAATCACCCAATAAAGTGGCCAAATCAGTGGAGCTATGCTTATTACTGCCCAATGCAGCAGCAAGAAATGTTTTTAAAGGTGCGGATTGTTCGGCTATGGGTCTGCTATAAAAAAATCGATTAACTCGATAATCGTCCAGCATCATTTCATACCATAAATCTACAATAGCCGATATTGAGCCGATATCAACGCTACCTATATATTCTGAAGGAATTTCAACGCTATTATTTATGTCCATCACCTGTCTCCGAGTATTGTTATTATTGTAAGGAAATAGCGCATTCTTCCTGCAAAATTGCAATTGTCAAGGCAAAGGTAGATAAATGTCAAAGTGTGCTATTCAGCAATGGTTGAATATGAAGGATAGTGGATGCATTCCTGTTCATAACAACCGTTAAATTAAGATAGGGTACAGGAAATATAATTAACAATTAATTGCGTAATGTCATCACTTGTTTAAGCTAAATATCAATTTCATGTGTCCATTTAGGTAAACTACTCCGTGAAAGATAGTCTACTAGGCTTTTGGTTCCATAGTACTGTATACGCCCATTGTGACTATAAGCCAGTGCAGATTGATCAACTTTCAGTCCTAATGCTCTGGATTTTTTAGTAAGCAGAGCAAGCAAATTTGCATTGCCACTCTCACCCGTGGCAGCCGATTTTGCTTCAAAAACGACAAAATCTATCCAGCCGCCTGATGTTGCTCGTTCTCTAATGTGTGCGAGATTAATTTTCAAATGAGATACACCCAATTAGCGTCGTCAATATTACTGATAAAATACATTATCTTTAGCATAGTTGAAGTTTCGGTAAAAGCTATATTTGCTGGGAGCAATACTAAAATTTCACGTAGCCTCGCCTTGGTTTGTATGGGTATTTATGTAGAGCGTTAACATTTGATGTGTTCAAGATAATCGTCCAACCCAATATTGGACGATTTCCATGTTAGACAAAGTTAGTGTTTATGCAGTAGATTCGCAAACTCTTGTTTAAAAACCTAAGGCACTTTGTCCGATTTTATGACATCCTTTGGGTAAACTTATTTTTTCTGTAAAAACTGAGCCAATGCTAAAGTGCGATCACTAGCCACCTTTTGCACATGCGGGCGACCTTCCATTTGTTTGAAATAGGCATCTATACCAGGAATAATTTCAGCGACTAAGTCTTTGCCATAAATAATCTGGGTGGATGCACTTATCAGTTGCAAATGTGGCCAGGCCACTATGTCTGCGACACTGAAATGTTCGCCCAAGGCATACGGTGCTAACTTTAATAGCCTGGTTAAACCTTTCAAACCGGTTTCGACTTTGGTTTTTACGTCTTCTTTTACTTCATCTGATACCTTGCCGCCAAAAAAAGCTTCCATGTAAATACGGCGGGCAATCAGTTCTACATTCAATTCTAGATGCTGAATAAATTCGCGGGTTTTTGCGCGTTCATAGCTATCGGCCGGACAGAGTGGGTGTGCCGGGTAAGCATCTTCCAGATATTCCACTATCGCTTGTGATTCCGATAAATATTGTCCAGACTCGGTTTTAATAAAAGGTATTTTTCCCAGTGGTGAACGTTCTAATAAGGCTGCGTCTTGACTTGGGGTAACTGTTACTTCGATAAATTCGATGTTTTTTTCTAATAAAGTCAGTTTGACTTTGTTGTAATAGTTGCTAATGGCAAAACCGTACAGGGTAATCATCTATTTTCTCCTTTTTAGTGACATTAAAAAAACAGACTGTATAGACCGGTCTGTCTATTGAAACTATACATACTGTTCTGTATAGTTGCAAAATATTTTTTTGATGTATTGCTAATGTCCCGAAATCTCCATGACCATATTTTGCAAATTGCTTCTGGGCTGTTCTATAGTCATGGCATAAAAGCGACAGGCATAGACGCTATTGTCAAAGCCAGTGGCATTGCCAAAATGAGTCTGTACAAATATTTTCCATCTAAAGACGATTTGGTGTTGGCGTATCTGCATAAAAGTGCAGAAAAAATGCAAAATATGCTGTTAGTGGGTCTTGCTGCGCGGCAATGTACGCCCAGGCAAAAACTACTATTAATCTTCGAAATTTTTGCCGAATTAATTGCTAGCCCTGAATTTCGGGGTTGTCCGTTCTTCAACGCCACAGCCGAATGTGCTGATGCCAGCAGTCCTATCCAACAGGCGTCAACTGCTTTCTATGAGTCGTTTTGCACGCAACTAACAGTGTTGGCAGAACAGGCGGGTGCACAGGAACCTGCAGAACTTGCACGACAGCTTACTCTATTGATTACAGGGGCTCTTGTCAGTGGGCAACTGCAATCCAATTCTCACGCTATGCGTTCTGCATACAACGCTGCGGAAGTTTTGATTAATTGTAGTGTGGATAACAATCGATAAAGCGTGTATCCACGCTTTTGGCTAAACTTATAGTTGCCTATCCAGCAAACACATCGGGTGTAATAATTTCTGCGTATCGGTATGCATAAATGTCGTGCAACCAAAGTTACTACTCACCAATATATCTGCTTCGGCAGCCGCTATGACTTGTTTTTTCATGCTCAGCAACTTAGCAGCGTTATCTGGATGGCTGAGCATGTAGCTTCCACCTGCACCACAACAAATCGAATTATCGGCTAACGAAGTAATTTGTAAGTCGGGAATTTTTGCCAGCAAGGCATACACTGTTGTGGTGTTTTTTAGCACATTACGTTGGCTGCAAGGTTCGTGTACCGCAGCTTTCTCTTTGAGTGGACGTAAGTTTAATTGCTGCGGCCAATGCTTAAGTACAAAGTCATTAATGTCTTGCAAGCGTTGTTTAAAGTGTGCGCTTTGCTGATTATCATCAGATTGGTAATCCGCTAACATTGCTCCGCAACCTGTGGCGGTATAAAGCACAGCTTCAACAGACAATGCATTAAAAACTGCCATATTTTTCGCCATCATCGTTTCAGCGGGTAAACCATTGTGCTGATGAATGGCCCCGCAACACACTTGTTGAGGGGGGACTAATACCTCATAACCCATCGCATTCAGTACTCTAATGCTGGCTTGCAAGGTTTCACGATCAAAATGTTCAGCAATACAGCCAGTAAACAAGGCTACTTGACCACGATTAGTATTTTTACCTGGATAATATGCAGCCAAACTGGATAGTGCCGGAGGCGTAAGTAAGGCTTCTGCCTCTGCTAATGCCCATTTTCTTAATAAGCCACTGCGCTGTAGTGGCTTACGCAAACCCGAGCGCAGATAGATTGCCAACACAGGCATCAGTCTGCGCCGCCACTTTTTATAAGTGATTAACCATAATCCCCACTTGGCCAGACGCGTCGGTGTGCGCTTAAGTGCCAATAGAGCCTGATCAAACAGTTGCCCATAAGCCATACGGCTGGGACAAACCGTTTCGCAAGCTCTACATTGCAGACAGTTTAGTAAATGTTGTTGTTCATCGGCACTGATGGCTTGGTCTTCAATCAATAGTTTATTGATAGTACGGATACGCCGCCGAGGTGTTTCTTCATCAACAGCTAGTAAGCGAAAAGTCGGGCAACTGCTGACACACATGCCGCAACGCATACATTCGCTGGCATCTGGAATATAGGGGCCAGTGCTGGTTGGCAGTGCAGAGGAGTCTGCAAAATCCATATCCATGAAGTCGAACATATTAACCTTCCATTACTTTTACATAAGCGCGGCGTAATAACTCCATTTCTGCCGGAGGCCTGCCACGTAGTTCCGGCAAGGTTTTCAGCTGACAATGTTGATTAGCCAGTAGTTTATGTGGAGGATCCAGGACATTAAAACGTGCCATATAAACAGTAATAATGCCGCCAGGGGCATCTATCTGCTCGCTAAATCCAGATTCAACGCTCAGTAAATCTTTGTTGAGGTGCCAGGCTGTGTTGATAGTATTGACCAAAGCGGCTGGATGCATGCTTACCTTGTTATGCGCCATTTCATTTTCCTCCAATGCCACTGATAAAGCAGGTAAGGCATCAGGAAAACATATGCTGCCACTGGCTTGTTGGGCAAATAAGGTTAAGGCGCTGATATTGCCTTTGTAATACAACAATAAGCGATACTTATTAAACGGAGTCAGCGCAGCCATGCCTTAAGTCAACTAATTTGCGGTGGCATGCTGATCCCACAGTGTTTTGTAACTGCTATCCATGCGCGACAAACGAGTATTCACCTGTTCCAGAAGATGATAAGCCGGATATCGTGAAGTAACTCCAGATGCATACCATGTTTCCATTTCTGCGCTTATCCGGTTTTTTTCGGCTACGCAACTGGCAATTTGCTGCTGTAACCAACTCATGCTGGCTGTCGGTGCAAGTTCTGCAATACGGTAGCGTAAGCCATGACCAAAGATGCGTACCCCACCACCCTGCGCAATGGTTTGTTGTAAGCTTTTAATGTCATACACTTCTACGCCTGCCAGATAATCTATGCCAAATTCATGTAATTGTGGCAGCCAGGGTACGGTTGGCCCCATCAATACTGTTTTTGCGTTTTGCGATAATTCTGCTAATCGTGGAAAGGTTTTGTTGGGAATAGTGCTGGCTGTCAAAAATACCCAGTCGGCTTGTGGTAGCAAAAACTCACAGGCAGAATCGGGTAAGTCACAGGCATTGGGTTGCCGTTCCAGTATATTGAGCTGCATATACTGTTCATAGCGCTCTATACCGGGATAGCGGCCAATGACCACGACTTTTTTGCCTTGTAATTGTGGCAAAAAATGATCGAAAACGGCTAAATTGGGGAATTCTGCGTGACTGTCCAGCACCAGTGATTCGGGTAATGGTCTGCTATTGATACAGCTATTGATTACCGCCATGGCTACCGTGGCTTTGTACGGTTCCCATTCTAATATCCAGGCCGCCAGATCAATAACGGGTTTATCCAACAGAGTACCCGACCAGGGTAAAGTGCGCGTGGTAAGTCCTGGGCTCATGGCTAGGCCCGCTGAAGAACAATCTCTGCGTTGGCATAGTGTCCATACCAAACCGATGATAATATTATCGATTACGGCTTCGGCACTGCAATAATCCAATAATAATTCATAAAGGCGTTTTGGGCTGCTCATACCGGTGCTTCTTGTGGAATTTCCAATAATTTGGCTTCAGCTTTTATATTATCTTGTTTGCCCCAGGCATTAATGGCTTCAACAAACCACTGTTTTTTGCTGGGGTGAGGTTGTACTATATCAAATTCTGCGTAAAAACTGCCATCACCATTAAAACGGATTTGGCCAATACGCATTTTATTTTCAGCATACCAGTAGCCCACTAAATCTTTTGATTGAGTATAAGGATCAGTGACCAGAGTAAATTCTGCTGCAGTAAATACGGGAAGGTTAAGGTGGACAGTAGTCGGGAACCCCAGCTTGGTGATAACCTGACAAATTTTCTGACATACAGCATCGCCATAGGTTTGTTTTTCTGCAATATGGTCAGCTATTTGAGCGTTTATAGTCATACTGATTCCTCATCTAAGGCTTGCGCTAACTGCATGATAACTGAACCGCCACAGCGATCTTCAGGATCAATCTCACGTAAAAGTGTCAAAATCTGTTGCGCTTCAGATGTGTGTTGCTGACGTAATTTTATAAACGCCAGCGCTTTTAAAGTATACAAATAAAATAGACGGGTTTCGCTGGCATACATATCCCAACAATTTACCTCAAGCGCCAGCAGCCGATACTCTCCGGGCAAACCCGCTTGTTTAGCCGCAACCTCAAGCCCCGCCAAAACCTGATTTTCGGCTTCCTGTAAGCGCCCCTGATAAAAATAAAATTTATACAAGGCAAAATAAGTTTGCAGACAGTTGTTATCCAATTGCTGGGCTTGTTTAAACAGCTGTTCAGCACGTGGTCTATCTGCATGATTTGCCAGCACACCTGCTTGCAATAGATTATTAACTGCTTCCGGTAAATTTGGACTGAATAATACCCGGTCTTCCAGCAAGGTGAGCTGGCTCATGCCTACCACACCTCGGCCGGCACTTGCAGCGCTGTTACTGGCTTATTACCTAATAAATGTTCATCAATAATTGTTTTTACGTCCGCCTTGCTAACGCGCCCATACATAACGCCGTCTGGGTAGATCAATACACTTGGTCCTAACATACAGGGGCCCATACACCCAGTATTGGTCAACGCAATTTGTTCAAACAAGTTACGATTTTGGATTTCGTTCATAAATTCATTCATAACCTCAGCGCAACCACTGCTGGCACAAGAGCCGCGAGGATGCCCTTCAGGGCGGTTTTGAGTACACACAAATACGTGTTTATTAGGTTTGGGCATGGTAAAGACTCCTTACATTTGGACTCGATTAAATCAAAACGAATATAGCGTTTAGGTTAGTGACTTGTGCTGATGCGTAAAACAATCTTTTGGACACACTTTTGAACAAGCCTCACAACCAATACAATCGGCAGCATTTTTCAAAACCATTACCTGAGTATTGTCGTCATCTTCAAAATCCGCATAATCATCGCCAAAATCTTCTGCTTCAAGGACATCATCCCTATCTACCAGATCAAAAACATCGCGTGGACACACTTTAAAACAACGACCGCAGCCAATGCAGGTACGTGCATTTAAGTCAGTAACATACGCGGGCGTCCATACGGTTCCGCCAAAAGTTGTTCCGGTTACAAATTCAGTCATAATCGCCTCTTAGCTTGCGCCGCCACTAGCGGCCATGAATTTTTTATTCGCTTCATCCCACGCTTTGCATGCATCAAAAGTAGCTTGAGCAATTCCCATCAATTCAGCATAGGCATCGGGCAAACGATCTTCAATTAAATCGTGTAACTCCATGGCCTGTTCACTGGCTAATCGTTTGGTTTTTTTTACATCTTTTTCCAGTTTTTTAAGTTCTTCTTCTGTCATAAGCACCCCCATTAAGCCTCTGCGACTTCTCGGTATTGCTCAATCAGGCTAACCGCTTTGCTAATTGTTTGTTCAGTTTTTTCTACCATATCTTCCAGACTTGGAAATCCCCAGCGATGTACATCCCGCAGAATTTTATCCACGACTATTAATTTGCCAACCAACACAAATGCCCTGCCAAAACCTTCATGGCTAATATTGATTACAGGTACTGCCAACAAGCCGCTTTGTTTTTCAACCAAGGTAGCAATACTGTTGTAATAGGCTTTTACTCGTGCCAGGGTAATTTCATCAGGATCGCCGACGATGGGGATTTCGCGTTTACGTTCTTTGGTTAAAATGATTGGATCGATAATTTTTTCTTCAGACCAGCCTTCATAGCTGTCATATGTGTCTATTGCCCGTAATTGTTTGAGCATGGCTAGCACCACATCCGAACTCATTAGTGGGTTGCCGATTTCAACGGCTAGTGCAGCTTGAGTCATAAAATTCTCCTGTCAATGTTAAATGTAGGCAAACCAGGTTGCCCGCTTGGTTAATAATTAGTAGGTAGTTGGTCTGCGTTTTTGCTGACCAGAGTTGATTTATGCAATACTTAGATTTACTCCTGCCAGCCTTCATTTTCCATTTCATCAAAGCGTTGTGAGTTGGGTCCCTTGTGCTGATTGATCGCTTTAGCCAGCCAACTGGATGGGCCTGACTTCATCTCGTTTTGCAAGTCACCGACTAAGTCTTTAATGGTACAGCCTTCATGTACCTTAATAGGCTGAATGCCGTGCGCCACGATTTGTTTAATTGCAGAGGCTCCCACCGCCTGACAATATACTGCTGCGCAGCCTTCCAGTAATTGCAGTTTCACTGACAATTTATCTTCATTGCCATCCTGTGATAGTTCGCCAAACTGTAAGGCTTCCAGCATTTGCGCATTTTCTGGATCAACCGCATATAAGGCGAAACATTGAGCGGAGCCAAAATGTTGATTGACGTGCGCCATATCGGAGGTGGCAAAAGCCACTTTAATAGCTGTTTCCATAAGCATCCTTTGTTCGTGATGATGCACAATATGCATGCGGCGAGTTAATGACATGTTGGTGAGCAGGTATGACGTTCAGAAGCGGGCTTTTGCGCATACGGCGAGTGATAAACCTCAATCTCTTCATGTGCAAAATTGATCACCAAATTGGCCAGGTCAAACAATGCTTGTCGGGTGCCGCGATAACCAATCCAGGTTTTTTGATAGGCACCTATCATGTCATACAGTGGAAAGCCAGCACGTAGTATAGGTATCCCTAAGCGTTCAGCACTGGCAACCGCATGAGAATTGCCGATAACCAATTGCGCTTTACCTTGTTTGGCCAGCAACTCCAAATCTTCTAGGTCGCCAATTTTGATAGTTTTAACTGGCGCAGTTGCCAGCACCGGTGTATTTGCTGCCGCTATTGCCGCTACCACCTCTGCCCCCATACCATTCACTAAATGAATAAACGCATTTAATTGATCTGGGTCTGCGGCAATAGCTATGCGTAGTTGTCCTAACATAAAATGTGTATCCAACATGGCATCCTGTAATTGCGCACGTTGTCGCTCTATAATGGCCGGAACGGGTTGGGCACTGATTTCCGCCAAAGCCATGATGAGTGTATCGTTGGCCTGTAAACCATACAGATGATCGAATTGATAGCTAGGCACCCCAGTTCTTTCCTGCAGTAAATCTCCCGCTTTTTGTAGAGATGCTCCTATCACCAAAGTGGCGACGGCTTCGCCCAGAGTATATACTTCAGAAATAGAGGTGCCACCGATGGTGACTGGCGAGAATTCATCTTCGGTCAGGCTGCCATCCAGAGATTCTGAAATATCGGGTATCAATACTGGACGCAAATTAAATTGTTCAATCAAATGCCGTAAGGCTTCCAGATCGCCTGGAGTTAACATCGGGCTAACCAAAACATTAACCTGACGCTGACGATTTCCCGCTTTTGTTCCCGCTGTGTCAGCGTTTGGCACCAAGGCATCAATCAATGCATACACAGCAGCGGCATAACCTGTTTCCACGCAGCCAGTAAAATCGGGAGTATTAACTGCTACCACCGCCACATGCTGATATTCTGGATATCTTTCCCGAAATTCACGCACATTGCGATGTACATCCGCGCCCTGTGTTTCGGCTAAGCCTGTGGTTAACACCATAATCAAGGCTGGATTAGACTTTTCCGCGATGGCCTTAATGCCTTCTATGACATTTTCATCTGCACCCAATACCGAGCTACTCTGATCCATCGCTGTGGTTTGTAAGGGGATAGGTTCACGAAAATGTCGAACAAAAAACACTTTAGCGAAAGCTGTACAACCTTGTGAGCCATGCAAAATTGGCATGGCCCGATCAAAACCCAAGCAGGCCAAAGAGCCGCCCATAGGCTGACTGGCTTTTAGTGGATTAACCGACATTGCTTTATTACGTTTAATAATCTCCGCCATATCAAGCCGCCTGTGTTTGTAGTGAGTCGAGTGCTACTGCCGATTCTGTTACTTTCACTCTTGCTGTTTTCCAGGGCGGTGTGGCTCTTACTGCCGACCAAACCGGGCTTTCCATTGTCAATGCTAATTGCCGTACTAACTCCAGCATGCCCTGATAGCCTTCGTAACCAAACTCGCGTTCCTGATTGATATCCAGAAATGGTATGCGCGCCTTTAAAGCGGTGTACATATTCCGGCCACCAGCAATTAAAATATCGGCTTTATAATCACGCACTATTTGCAGCAATGCTTTAGGGCTGCCATCTTCTATCATTAAGGTATCTTCGCCCATCAATTCGCGAATACGTGCCTTATCCTCTTCGGTCGATTTTTTGGTGCCGGTAGCCACCACCACCATGCCCAAATCCTGTAAAGCTGAGATTACCGACCAACTTTTCACGCCACCCGTAAACAATAACACCCGCTTACCTTGTAAACGTTGTTTCCAAGGTTCTAATTCGATACGTATGCGTGCTTCCTCACGAGCAATAATGGCTTCTGTGCGGCTAATTAAATCAGCGTCGTTAATCACTCTGGCAAAGTCACGCAAGGCCTGACTGGTATCAGTAATGCCGTAAAAACTGCCCTCAAACCAAGGAGTGCCATAGTCTTTTTGTAAACGTCTGGCCACATTCACCATCGCTTTAGAACACACCATCATATTGACTTCGGCTTTGTGCATGGTTTGCACTTCACGGAAACGTGCGTCTCCAGATAAGGTACACAGAACCCGCAAGCCCATTTCATCCAGCAACGGCAACACATGCCAAAATTCGCCAGCGATATTGTATTCACCCACCAGATTTACATCGTGTACCTTAATTCCGGGGCGTTCTGATCCAGGTGGCAAAGGGTCTGGGTCACGAGTGCCGATCACGTAATTCAGCATGGCATCACCGGCAATGCGGTTACCTAGATTTTTGGTGCCATAAAAACCCGCGCAATCGATCGGTACCACCGGTACACCCCAGCGTTCAGTAGCCGATTTGCAGGTGGCATTAATGTCGTCCCCCACCAGAGCGGGTACGCAGGTGTTGTAAATAAATACTGCGGGTGGATTGTAAGTATCAATGGCTTGCTTAATTGAATGAAACAGACGCTTTTCACTACGTCCCATTACTACATCCTGCTCGGTAAGATCAGTGGTCATGCCAATTCGATACAATTCTGCACCCGAAGATCGAGTGCCACGGTTATCCCAAGAGCTACCTGCGCAAGCAATCGGGCCATGAACGATATGGGCCACATCGGCAATTGGCAACAGTGCAATTTGCGCACCGTCAAAAGCACATCCACCTGCAGCCGAACCCGGTTTGGGTTTGGAACAGCCGGACTTTTCCTTCTTGTTATGCTCACAAGCCGGTTCGTCTAACATTTCTGCAATATCTTTGCTCGATTTCATGGCAACACACCTCGCTTTGTTGTATTTAACAATGCAACGCGTATGCCATTTATTAAATCATTGATTTTTATTTGTTTTGTGGGCTATATTCTTGTCGCAAATGCTACAAAGGTGTGTGCAGGTGTTGGGCGTGAGGCTACAAAGGTTTGTATGGCAGTCATTGTGTCATGTATATAATTTCTAGTAGTCAGTCCGATTTGTTATAAGGAAAAAGTAAAATTTGTGCTCTGCAACACGCAACTGATAAGGTGTTGTTCTGCACCATTGTAGTAGGGGTATAATCATACGAAAATTTACCCTTATCTATCCAAGAATTAAAATGAAAGAATACCAAGGAAGTTGTCATTGTGGCGGTATTCGTTTTTCATTTAGGGGTGCTGAAATTGTGCGCGGTTTGAAGTGTAATTGTTCAATTTGTCTGCGCAAAGGGGCCATTATGACGGATTATTTGCTTGATCCATCTGCACTTAAGTATGAAGTGCAGAATAGTTGTATGGCAACCTATCAATTTGGCAGTCAGGTCGCTAAACATTATTTTTGTAATAAATGCGGTATCTATACCTTTAATGAATCGCTTCGAAAACCCAGTCATTTTCGTATCAATATAGGATGTATTGCCGACATAGATGCATTAGCACTAGAGTATGATGTTTTCGATGGCGCATCACTGTAAATGTGGAATTAGACACATTTGTAATCTTAACTGAGTCCTCTACTATGCAAATTTTAGATCTTAAAGACGAGCCTGAGCATTTGCCAACATTGGCCGAATGGCATCATCAGCAATGGTATGCTCTCAATCCTGGTGATAGCATTGAAAAACGCATTGTCTATATGCAATCTTATCTGAGTGCCGATTTTATACCCACCACTTTTATCGCAAAAAACGAAGTGTTACTCGGCTCGGCGGCCATTGTCGCTAACGATATGGATACCGAGATGGGTTTGAGTCCCTGGTTGGCGAGTGTGTTTGTGGCACCTGAATACCGAAATAAGGGGGTGGGTAGTCGTTTGGTTAAGCATGTAGCTCTAAAAGCTCAACAGGCGGGTATCGACACGCTTTATCTTTTTACAGATAGAGTCGGCTTTTATGAAAAATTAGGCTGGCAAGTTTTTTCACAGCAGGTTTATTATGGACATAGAGTTACGGTTATGATTATTGAACTAAATAAATCTTAAGCACTCATTTATAACTGAGTTGGTTCAGGAATATCGTAATCGCGAACTGCTCTTGATGTTACTTGGAGATTGCGAACATTTTGAGTTTGGTGTTGGTGTGTTTGGGCTGTGATTTAGGTGATGATAAGCTGACTTAAGCCTATTGGAGGATATTCACGACAGAGCTTAGGCACCAAACTTTCTGCTTTATATTCGTAAATACAACAGATAATGAGTGATTTTTTGTCAGTAACTTAGCTATAAAAAAGACTACTGCCGATAATTAGCGAATACTATGAAATTGCACTGTACTTTAGTTTTGCGCCAATTTAGATTGAGTCGCCTGCTGCTTGCCCTATTGCTGCTTATGCAAGCTGCATGTATGCCTATGACTTATCCGCCAGGTACCAAAACAAGTAACGCCCAGCTTAGTGAGCAAGCATACCTTACCGAAGATGGAGCCAGTTTGCCATTAAGGCAATGGTTACCAAAAAATGAACCCCATGCAGTAATCATCGCCCTGCACGGTTTCAACGATTATAGTCATTTCTTTGATTTGCCAGGTGCCTATTTCAGTCAGCACGGTATTGCTTGTTTTGCTTATGATCAACGCGGTTTTGGTGCAGCTCCCCAGCGGGGTTTATGGGCAGGCAATGAGGCATATGTAAAAGATTTACAGGATTTAGTCAGGCTGGTTAAGCAGCGTTATCCTGCTTACCCCCTGTATCTGCTGGGCGAAAGTATGGGAGGGGCCATTGTTATTACTGCCATGCGTCAGGCAGACATGCCGGAAGTGTCTGGTATTATTCTCGCTGCTCCGGCACTATGGGCCAGATCGACTATGCCGTGGTATCAAACGGGTTTACTGTGGACCCTCGCACACAGCATGCCCTGGTTAACCTTGACTGGCAGAGGTGTGCATGTAATGGCATCGGACAATATCGATATGCTGCGCGCCATGGGGCGTGATCCTTTGGTTATCAAAGCTACACGGATAGAAACGGTCTACGGTTTAACTGATTTAATGGATGCTGCATTTGAAAGTGCCACTTCGCTACGCGTCAATACGTTGATGCTTTATGGTGAAAAGGATGAAATTATTCCTAAGGAACCCACTTATGCATTTTTGCAGCGATTTCTGGCAACCTATGAGGTGGAAAAAACGGTGGCAATTTATCGAAATGGCTATCACATGCTATTACGCGATTTGCAGGCACCCACCACTTGGCAAGATATTGATGCCTGGATTAATAACACGCCAGAGCAGCTACCTTCTGGTGCCGATGTTTGGGCAAAGCAATTGTTAACTAGCCAATCTGAGCATGTTGAATAGCATTAACAGCGCGCAGTTGTTGTCCAATTAACAACCCCAACGTAAAGCGGCAGTATTTACAGGTGCATCCCAATAGTTGAGCATCTCATCATCCAGTAGGCATAAGGTAATGGAACAGCCTGCCATATCCAGTGAGGTGGTGTAATTGCCGACTAATGAGCGGGATATCTGTAAACCGCGCTGTTGCCAAAACTCCCAAGCTAACGCATACATTAAATGCAGTTCAACCATTGGGGTGGCGCCAAAACCATTAACATGCAATAAAACTTGTTGGCCGGGTTGCGGGTTCAGTTCTTCTTGAATATGTCCCGAAAGTCGTTCGACTATTTGGCTGGCGGATACAAGTTTAGTGGTTTCTCGACCATGTTCACCGTGAATGCCAACACCTAATTCAATTTCATCATCCGCTAATATAAAAGTGGGGTGACCCAATGCTGGAACTGTACAGCTAGTTAAGGCGACCCCCATTGACGCGGTAGCCGCATTTACGCGTTCAGCCAGTGCTTTACAGGTAGCCAGATCTGCACCCTGTTCTGCGGCGGCACCCACTATTTTTTCTACAATTAAGGTACCAGCCACCCCGCGTCGCCCTATACTATGGTTCTTCGGTAATGAAACATCATCGTTAATCAGTACCGTGGCATTAGGTAGATCTAGCATTTCTGCAGCCATTTCAAAATTCATTACATCGCCGGCGTAATTTTTGACTATAAAAAGTACGCCCTGACCAGCGTCAACAGCTTGTGCTGCTGCCAGCATCTGATCTGGAGTAGGAGAGGTAAAAATTTGGCCGGGACAGGCTGCGTCGAGCATACCAAGCCCCACAAAACCGCTATGCAGTGGTTCGTGTCCAGAACCTCCACCAGAAATGATGACGACTTTGTCTGTTTTGCCTGTTTTACGCTGTACAAAGCGCGGATCATTATGATACTTAACAATATCTGCGTGTGCCTTGGCAAAGCCTTGCAAGCTGGTTTCCAGTAAGTTTTCTATCGAGTCGATAAATTTTTTCATATGAGTCGTGCCCAAATAATAGTTTTAGGTCAGTTCACGCAGCATACGAGTTATATCTCGAATGTCTTGTCTGATCCAGGTTGGGGAATATTCAACGTGTTTTAGGTCATTTTCATTGGAAATTCCGCTCAACACCATCAGACTGCGGATACCAGCGCGGACTGCGCCAAGTATATCGGTATCTAGTCTGT
Source organism: Methylomonas sp. AM2-LC (assembly GCF_039904985.1). Lineage (NCBI taxonomy): Bacteria > Pseudomonadati > Pseudomonadota > Gammaproteobacteria > Methylococcales > Methylococcaceae > Methylomonas > Methylomonas sp. AM2-LC. The sequence continues at coordinate 123,351 of NZ_CP157005.1, read as the reverse complement.
CGCCAATGGCTATGGTGTAGTCCATGTCTATTCCTAATAATTCCATGGCCTGTTGGTAGATAATCGGTTCGGGTTTGCCGATAATGGTGGGGGCAACGCCTGTTGCAGTTTGCAGGGCGGCCAGTATGGCGCCATTGCCGTGAGTAACGCCATGTTCAGTTGGTAAGGAAATGTCGCCGTTGGTACCAATAAAATAGGCGCCTGCGCGAATGTTTAAAGTAGCCGTTGCTAATTTATCCCAGGATAAGTCTCTATCTAGTCCGCACACTACCAGTTGGGCGCGTTGTTCTGGGTTGGTTTCGTATAAACCTGTTAGGGTAAAACCCAGATCAATTAAAGGTTGACGAGCGCCAATACCGCCAATGACAAACACACGGGTGTGTTCAGGATGATAGTGTTTTGAAAGAAACAGTGCGGTTGCCATACCTGATGTTAAAATTTCATTTAAGGCAACACAAACCCCCATTTTTGCCAGTTTTTCCACGTATTGTTGGGCAGTCATGCTGGCATTATTGGTGGCCAGAACAAAGGGTAGTTTTATGTCGCGCAAAGTTTGAAAAAATTCGACTAAACCAGCCTGTGGCTGGTCGCCATGCCACAGCACGCCATCCATATCGATGATGAGTGCGCGTATATCGGTAAAGTTTTGCATAGTTTTGTCTCGGCTGCTGGGTTGGGTGCCTGTAATTAACTTGGCCCGACTGATTTTTTGCAAAAGAATTGCATAGAATAGTCGTTACTGTCCAGTTATCAGCTAATATTCTGCTAATAAACTTGACTTGTAGAGCATTAATTAGTCTAATACGCGGCTCTTGACGCCCAGGTAGCTCAGTCGGTAGAGCAGAGGACTGAAAATCCTCGTGTCGACGGTTCGATTCCGCCCCTGGGCACCATTAAGATAAGCAATCCGGGTGGTGCCAAAGCTCCTACAGTTGCTTTGGCACATCAGGCTGCAAAGTTAACTGGTTTATGTCAGTTTTTAATTTCTCCTGCAAGCCCTCCACATTGCAACATAATTAAGCCCTCTGAAAATAAACCTATTTTTTTGCCGGATGATTATTCAGGTTAATGCAAATTGGTTTTACATTTCAAGAAAATTCAGTTAGAATTGTCGTACTGACTTGCAGTAAGGTTTTTTCCTTATTAGTTATATTATTTACAGAGTATTTGTTTTTTACAAAACTGTTTACGAGCTGTAATTTTATTTTCAAGATTAATACCGCCCAGGTAGCTCAGTCGGTAGAGCAGAGGACTGAAAATCCTCGTGTCGACAGTTCGATTCTGTCCTTGGGCACCATGTCTTGGTTGGTTTTTTTAAACGACCCCTTTATGGGGTTTTTTATTTTGTGGGCTATTGAATTAGTCAGCAGAGTTATTGTTTAGGGAAGAGCCGTGGGCTCTTTTTTTTTGGGATTTAAAAAGGTGAGGTGTAAATGAAGCAGGCTCCTGAGCATTTGGTAGATTTGATAGAACCAATTGTGGAAGGTCTTGGCTACGAGTGTGTGGGTATTGAATACAATCCGCATCCGCAGCATGGTCTGTTACGTGTTTACATTGATAGCGAGAACGGTATTTTAGTGGATGATTGCAGCAAAGTGAGTCATCAGCTAAGTGGTGTTCTGGATGTGGAAGATCCCATTCAAGGGAATTATCAGTTAGAAGTATCGTCTCCTGGTGCTGATAGGCCTTTTTTTAAACTCAGTCAGTTTCAACATTATATTGGTGGTACAGTCACTATTAATTTGTTTAGTGCCATCGATAAACGTAAAAAATTAACGGGTCAAATTCACGCAGTTGAAGGTGACGATGTTCTGCTACAAGAAGGTGAGCAGATTTTAAGAATTCCATTCCAGGTGATGAGCAAGGCTCGCTTAGTACCGGAATATTTAATATCTAAAGGAGGTCGCAATGGCAAATAAAGAAATTCTATTGGTAGCAGATGTTTTTGCTAATGAAAAAGAAATTGATAAGGAACTTATCTTTCAGGCCATTGAATCAGCCTTGGAAGCTGCCACTGTAAAGCGTTACGAAAATCCGATTAAGGTTAGAGTTTCAATTAATCGCCACACAGGTGATTATGTTACTTACCGTCGTTGGCAGGTAGTAGAGCCTAATCCAGATATTAATGGTGATGTTGAATTTCCCGGTTCGCAGACTCTGCTAGAAGCCGCGCAAATGGAAGAGCCCAATATAAAAGCGGGCGAATTTATTGAAGAGGAAATAGAGTCCGTTGCTTTTTGCCGGATTGCAGCACAAACGGCTAAGCAAGTTATTATTCAAAAAGTTCGTGAAGCGGAACGTAAAAAAATTGTCGATGCTTATCAGGATCGAGTGGGCGAATTAATTACGGGTATAGTTAAACGTCTGGAAAAAGGTAGTGTTTATCTGGATCTAGGTGGACATGTCGAGGCGTATATTGCTCGCGAGGATATGATTCCCAAGGAACCAGTGCGTATGGGTGATCGTATTCGCGGTTATTTAAAGTCGGTACGCTCTGAGTCACGCGGGCCACAGTTATTTGTTAGCCGTACTGCGCCGGAATTGTTAATTGCCTTGTTTCGACTGGAAGTACCTGAAGTTGGCGAAGGCATGATTGATATTATGGGTGCCGCAAGGGATCCTGGCTCTAGGGCTAAAATTGCTGTTAAGGCTAACGATCCGCGATTGGATCCTGTTGGCGCTTGTGTGGGTATGCGTGGCTCAAGAGTACAAGCTATTTCCAATGAGCTTGCTGGCGAAAGGGTGGATATCATCTTATGGAATCCCAATGAAGCACAATTTGTCATCAACGCCATGTCGCCTGCGGAAATTCAATCAATAGTGGTCGATGAAGACAAGCACAGTATGGATTTAGCTGTTTCTACAGATAGCCTTTCTCAAGCCATAGGTCGCGGCGGTCAAAACGTGCGACTGGCCACTGAATTAACGGGTTGGGAGTTAAATATTCACGACTCGGCACAGGTAGACAAAAATCTAGATGCTATTAAATCAAAAGCCATAAAAGAATTTATTGAATTGTTGGATGTCGATGAAGAAATTGCCGCGGTATTAGTAGAGGTTGGGTTAAGCAATATCGAAGAAATTGCATATATACCAGTAGAAGAAATGCTGGAAATTGAAGGTTTCGATGAAGAATTGGTTGAGGCTTTACGTAGTCGTGCCAAAGATGCTTTATTGATAAAAGCCATAGCCTCAGAAGAAAAAATAGAGACATCTGTTCCTAGCGATGAATTATTGGCGATGGAAGATATGGACGACAAATTGGCGCACGAATTAGCCGCTAAAGGGATCGTCACTATGGATGATCTAGCCGAACAGGCGATTGACGACATCATCGAATTTTCTGGCATGACTGAAGAGCGTGCCGGTAAACTAATCATGAAAGCCCGCGAATCTTGGTTTGCAGAGGACAAGGGTTAAGGCAGGAGGACAGTATGAGCGATAAAACAGTACAGGAATTAGCGGAAGTAGTCGGTATTCCTCTTGATCGTTTTTTAGAACAACTGAAAGAAGCTGGCTTATCTGCCGATGCTCCTGATGATGTGATAAACGAAGAGGAAAAAGTTAAACTATTAGCGCATTTACGACAACGTCACGGCAAAACTGCAAAAGATCAGGAAGCTGCCGCCCCTAAGCGTATTACCTTAAAGCGCACCACTAAAACTGAGTTGCGACAATCTTCCATGCCCGGCACTGCCGCTAAAACCGTTAGTGTTGAAGTGCGTAAACAAAAAACCTACATCAAGCGTAGTGATACGGCGCAAAATGAAGAGTCTAAATCGGAAGAACTGGTCAATCCAGATCATGAAGAGCTTCAGCAGGCAATAATCGCTACGGAAATTGAGAATCATTCCGTAACGGAACCTCAAGAGCAGATTGAGATTGCACCGCCTGTGGACGTTCAAATTCCCGATCAGCTTGCTCAAGAAGAAGTGATGGCTAAAGTTGATGAATCTCCTGTAGAAACAGCGCCATTAGCACCCGAACCACAGATAATAGACTCAGTTCCAGTTGTCGAGCAGAATATTGAAAAGGTTGAACCGCTTCCTAAACAGGTTGAGCCTGAGCAAAGTGCTGAAGAGTTATTGGAGATTGAGAAAAAACAACGTTTGGAAGCAGCTGTTCAGCGCACGGCCGAAAAAGTTAAAAAACAGGCCGAAGCTAAACAGCAACAGACGCTACATAAGAAAAAACAGGAGTTTAAACCTGTGCGCCCCACTGCGGTAGCTGCAGAAACTGATTTGGATCGGGGAGATGTGGCACGACGTGGTAAAGGTAAAAAAGGTAAATCGCGTCGTGAGAAACCTGAATTTGATATTGGAGGCGTACCTTCCAAGCATAAGTTTGAAAAGCCTGTTATTCCTGTTGTAAAAGAAGTCACTATTCCTGAGTCGATTATTGTGTCAGATTTGGCGGCTAAAATGAGCGTCAAGGCTGCTGAAGTGATTAAGCATTTGATGAAATTGGGCATCATGTCCACCATCAATCAGCCCATTGATCAGGAAACTGCGGTCATTTTGGTTGAGGAAATGGGTCATACCGCAATTATGCAAAGTGAAGATGACTTTGAACAGGAAATGCTGGCCGAAGTTAAAAGCGAAGGCGATGATCGCAAATTGTTGCCAAGAGCGCCGATTGTTACCATCATGGGTCATGTTGACCATGGTAAAACCTCATTGTTGGATTATATTCGTAAAACGCGTGTTGCCGCTGGCGAAGCGGGTGGAATTACCCAGCATATTGGTGCATACCAAGTGAAGACAGATCATGGATCTGTTACGTTTCTAGATACACCTGGACACGCAGCGTTTACTGCTATGCGTGCCCGTGGTGCCGAAGTCACTGACATTGTTATTGTGGTGGTTGCAGCGGATGATGGCGTTATGCCACAAACCCGCGAAGCCATTGATCATGCGCGTGCAGCTAATGTGCCTATTATTGTGGCACTGAATAAAATTGATAAAAATGAAGCGAATCCTGACAAAGTAATGCAGGAGATGGCAACACTCAATGTAGTCCCTGAAGAATGGGGCGGTGATGTACAGTTCTTAAAAGTATCGGCTAAAACGGGTGCAGGCATTGATGAGCTGATCGAAGCCTTGATTGTACAGGCCGAAGTTTTGGAATTGAAAGCACCCGCAGAAGGTATTGCTTCTGGTATCTGTATTGAATCACGCTTGGATAAAGGGCGTGGCGCAGTTGCTACTGTTCTAATTCAGAAAGGTACCTTAAGTAAAGGTGAGTTTGTGTTATGTGGTCATGAATTTGGCCGTATCCGTGCTATGTTTGATGAAAACTCACACGCTATCAAGTCAGCTGGACCAAGTGCTCCAGTGGAAATTTTGGGTTTGTCCAGTACTCCAGATGCGGGTGACGAATTTTTAGTCGTACAAAATGAACGGATTGCCAGAGAGCTGGCTGCGCATCGTGAAGATCGTAAACGCAGTAATCGACATGCCGCGCAACATGCTTCTAAACTGGATGATGTATTTTCCAGAATGTCAGCCGGTGAATCTTTGACCTTGAACGTAGTGATTAAAACTGACGTGCAGGGTAGTTTGGAAGCATTGCGAGAATCTTTGGTTACTTTATCGACTGACGAAGTTCAAGTTAAATGTATTTATGGTGGTGTGGGTGGTATTAATGAAGGTGATGCCAATTTGGCACTGGCCTCTAGCGCCATTCTAATCGGCTTTAATGTACGTGCTGATGCGGTTGCTCGTAAGCTTATCGAAGAAAAAGATATTGATCTTCATTATTACAGCATCATTTATGAAGCTATTGACGAAGTTAAACGGGCTATTAACGGTATGCTTGCGCCTGAAATACAGGAAAAAATTGTGGGTCTGGCTGAGGTTCGGGATGTATTCCGCTCACCCAAATTCGGCGCAATTGCTGGCTGTATGGTAGTAGATGGTCTTGTTAAACGTAACTTACCTATACGGGTATTACGTAATAACGTGGTGATATACGAAGGACAGCTTGAATCTTTGCGTCGCTTTAAAGATGATGTCAATGAAGTAAAAATGGGTATGGAATGTGGTATTGGCGTTAAAAACTACAACGACGTAAAACCTGGCGATCAGATCGAAGTTTTTGAACGTATTGAAGTGAAACGGGAAATATAATCCATGCCAAAAGAGTTCGGTCGAAGCCAGCGCGTAGCATCGCAAATGCAAAAAGAGCTGGCAACGATTATGCAAAGAGATGTGCGTGATCCGCGTTTGGGTTTAGTGACGGTCAACGAAGTGGTGCTATCCAAAGACTTGGCGGTTGCCAAAGTGTATATCACCATTTTGAATAGCGATGACACTAATAAACTGGGCGGTGTGGCTATTTTGAATGAAATGGCACCCTATATCCGTCATGAGTTAGCCAAACGTATGCGTTTACGACATATATCCGAGTTACATTTTTATTATGATCATTCTTTTGATAATGGAATGAGAGTGTCTGCATTACTGCAGGATTTGGATACTCCTCAACAGGAAGAGGATGTCTAAACGTAAGTCTGGGTTAAATGTGCATGGCATATTGTTGCTCGATAAGCGTCTTGGGGTGTCCTCTAATCAGGCTTTGCAGGAAGTCCGGCGCTTGTTAAATGCAAATAAAGCCGGGCATACTGGCAGTCTGGATCCACTGGCTACCGGTTTGCTGCCCTTGTGTTTTGGTGAAGCAACCAAGGTTTCGACATTAATGTTGGATCATAATAAGCGCTACCAGGTAACCGTTAAGCTGGGTGTGATGACGGATACTGGAGATGCTGAAGGGCAGATTATTGCTGAAATGCCTATACCTGTATTATCGGAACAAATTTTGCACGATTGTATGCAGCATTTTTTAGGTGATATTGAGCAGGTGCCGCCCATGTATTCGGCGCTTAAGCATCAGGGTAAAAAACTGTACGAATTGGCTCGCGAGGGCAAAACCGTAGACAGGCCCGCGAGGCGTATTCATATTTTTTCGCTCAAGTTGTTAACCTTTACGGCCGACCAGCTAATGTTGGATGTGGCCTGTTCCAAAGGTACTTATATCCGTTCGCTGGCCGAAGATATGGGGCATTACTTGGGTAGTTGCGGCACGGTTACTGCTCTACGTAGAATAGAATCAGGCCCTTTTTCCATTCAGCAGGCAATTACTCTGCCTGAGCTGCAGGAGATGGGAAGTGCGCAAGTGATTGATAAGTTGTTGCCGATAGATCTGCCTTTGGCAGATATACCCATGGTGAATTTATCACCAGAACAATCTATTTGTATCAAACAAGGGCAGCAAATTTCTTACGCTGCGCCCAAGTTGGGATCGGTTAGAATTTACTGTCAAAATGCCTTTTTAGGGTTGGGAGAATTGCTAATAAATGGTAAACTAGCCCCTAAGAAAATCTTTAATTTGGATAATCACATATTAGGATAATCTGAAAAAAAATTCATTGGTTTCTGCACCCTATTGTCGAAACCATGATGTACTCGCCGTCATTATGGCGGTTTTATTAAAACTTTATATATTTGATAGGGATTAACAATGTCGTTAACCGCAGAACAAAAAAAAACCATCGTCGAAGAATACCGTTTATCAGACTCTGATACCGGTTCCACAGAAGTGCAAGTGGCTTTATTAACTGCCAACATTAATCAGTTGACACCACATTTTGCCGCGCATAAAAAAGACAACCATTCACGTCGTGGTTTGCTGCGTATGGTTAACCAACGTCGTAAGTTGTTGGATTATCTTAAAGATTCTGATATTACCCGTTACCGCTCACTGATTGAGCGTTTGGGTATCCGTAAGTAATTTCAAGTATGAAACGGCACATACAGTTGTCGTTTCATATTGCTATCAATTCAAATCAACCTAACCCAGGAAGCTTATAGTGACTCCTATCAGGAAACAATTTCAATACGGCGATCGTCTCGTCACACTAGAAACCGGAGAAATTGCCCGCCAAGCCCATGGTGCCGTAATAATCGATGTCGACGGTACTTCTTTGTTGGTGACGGTAGTTGGCAAAAAAGAAGCGAGTGGCGGTGATTTTTTCCCGCTTACTGTCAATTATCAAGAAAAAGCATTTGCTGCTGGCAAAATTCCAGGTGGCTTCTTTAAACGCGAAGGTCGTCCAAGCGAAAACGAAACACTGATTTCTCGCTTGATTGATCGGCCGATACGTCCACTGTTTCCCGAAGGTTTTACCAACGAAGTACAAATCATTGCGACTGTGGTTTCCCTAAATCCAGAAGTGGATACAGAAATTCCAGCCTTGTTGGGTGCTTCTGCGGCATTAGCTATCTCCGGATTACCTTTCAATGGTCCGTTAGGTGCGGCCTGTGTAGGTTATAAAGATGATGCCTATATTCTGAATCCTTCCTTGCCTGCTTTAAAAGAATCGCGTCTGCAATTAGTGGTAGCCGGTACTCAGAAAGCGGTACTAATGGTTGAATCTGAGGCTGATTTACTGTCCGAAGAAATTATGTTGGGTGCCGTTTTATTTGGGCATGAACATCTGCAAGTGGCTATTAATGCCATTACTGAATTTGCTGCTGAAGTGGCTACTCCGGCGATTAGTTGGACACCAGCTGCCAGCAACGATGCATTGAAAGCGGCAGTAACTGCTGCAGCTGAAGAAAGCATTAAAGCTGCTTATCAAGTTGCTGAAAAACTGGCCAGACAAGACCAGCTTAGCGATATTAGACGTGCTGTTGTGGACAAACTGACGGCTGATGAATTGTTTGCCGAAAAAGATATCCGCAATGCCATTGAACAATTAGAATACGAAGTGGTGCGTGGTGCAATTTTGCAAGATCACAAACGTATTGATGGTCGTGATTTAAGTACCGTTAGACCCATTCATATCAGAACAGGGGTACTGCCAAGAACTCATGGTTCGGCACTGTTTACCCGTGGTGAAACTCAGGCATTGGTTGTGGCTACATTGGGTACTGATCGTGATGCACAAATTATTGATGCACTGTCAGGCGAATACAAAGATCCATTCATGCTGCATTACAATTTCCCTCCTTACAGCGTAGGCGAAACTGGTTTTGTTGGTTCACCAAAACGCCGTGAAATTGGTCATGGTCGTTTGGCTAAACGTGGTGTAGCGGCAGTGTTGCCAAACATGAATGAGTTTCCTTACGTGATTCGGGTAGTATCAGAAATTACCGAATCTAACGGTTCCAGTTCTATGGCCAGTGTCTGCGGCAGTAGTTTGGCATTAATGGATGCGGGTGTACCCATTAAATCACCGGTTGCAGGTATTGCCATGGGTTTGATTAAAGAAGGCGATGCATTCGCAGTACTATCAGATATTCTGGGTGATGAAGATCATCTGGGCGATATGGATTTCAAAGTCGCGGGTTCTGAAAATGGCGTGACAGCATTGCAAATGGATATCAAGATTGATGGCATTACAGCTGAAATCATGAAAGTGGCGCTGGAACAAGCTAAACAAGGTCGCTTGCATATTTTGAGCGAAATGAATAAAGCCTTGTCCAGCACACGTGAAAACATGTCTGATTATGCGCCGCGTATCATTACCTTCAAAATTGATCCGAGCAAAATTCGTGAAGTTATCGGTAAAGGTGGTGTGACTATCCGCAGTATTACCGAACAAACCGGAGCAAGCATTGATCTTAATGATGATGGTGTAGTTAATATTGCCTCTGTAGACAAAGCCGCCGGCGAAGAAGCTCGTCGCATGATCGAAGAAATTACAGCTGAAGTTGAAGTGGGTAAAACTTACGAAGGTAAGGTAGTTCGTCTGATGGACTTCGGTGCATTCGTTACTATTTTGCCAGGTAAAGATGGTTTGGTACACATTTCGCAAATTTCTGATGAACGTGTAGAAAAAGTCAGCGACAAATTATCAGAAGGCGATGTCGTCAGAGTTAAAGTACTGGAAATTGATCGTCAAGGTCGAGTGCGTTTAAGCATGAAAGATCTAGAAGACTAATGATCTAGTCCTTTCTTAGGCAAACAGCAGATAAACCCGCGTAATACTTTAAGTGTTATGCGGGTTTTTTATGTATGAAAGAAATATAAGGTTTTAAAATGTTATTTTTATCTGTCCACATAGATTGCAACACCAATAGCGTGTAGACTAAGCATATAGCAATCGACAGTTTTTCCACGTCGGTCAACAAGTCAATTTATTCTGCCAAACAGCTAGCGGGTATGCCCACATCTTATCCTAACCCCTACCCCAGCGGTAAAACTATCCACATATATGGTGTAGTGCAAGGAGTTGGTTTTCGACCAACTGTTTGGCGACTGGCGCAAAAGTTTGGATTAATTGGTAGAGTTTGGAATGAGGGTGACAATGTCACTATTCAAGCTTGGGGTGCGCCATCAGCCTTAACCGACTTCATTCAGCAGCTAAGTTTACAAGCGCCACCACTGGCCAGAGTCCTACAAATAACCAGCAAACTACTGGATATGCCAGCTGATATTGCCGAGTTTTGCATTGTTGACAGTGAAATAGGCGCCACCTATACACAAATCGCAGCCGATGCCGCTACCTGTATTGCCTGCTTGGCAGAAATAAACAATCCAGCTAACCGTCGCTATCGTTATGCGTTTACTAATTGTACGCATTGTGGTCCGCGATTTTCCATCATACATAGCCTGCCATATGATCGTAAGCATACCTCCATGGCTGAATTTGAACAATGTCCCGCTTGTTTAAGCGAATATGAAAATCCGGCAGATCGGCGTTTTCACGCGCAGCCGAATGCCTGCCCTCTTTGTGGGCCACAGTTAATGTTAGTAAACCGGCAAGGTTTGTCGCCTGTTTCGCTAGATAACAAAAAAGATGTTATAGCCATCACCGCAGATTTAATTCGTCAAGGTTATATTATTGCCGTTAAGAGTCTGGGTGGTTTTCATCTAGCGTGTGATGCTACTAATCAACAAGCAGTCAGCGAATTACGCAAACGCAAACAACGTGATCAAAAACCGTTTGCGATTATGGTCAGGGATACCGATATGTTACATAGTTTGGCGTCATTCACTGTGGTCGAACAGCATTTATTAAAGCAAGCTGCAGCACCCATAGTGTTGCTGGCAAAAAAAGATAATGAAATGCTGGCAATAGCCATTGCACCTGGACAAAATACGCTGGGCTGTATGCTGCCCTATACACCGTTGCACCATAGCCTGATGCAGGATCTAAATCGTCCTATGGTATTGACCTCTGCCAATCGAAATGCCGAACCACAATGTGTGGATAATCATGACGCTCAACAACGCTTAGCGGATATTGCCGATTATTGGCTGCTACATAATCGACAAATAATAAACGGACTTGATGATTCAGTAGTGCGCGTTATTGATTCCCAAGCTAGGCTGTTAAGAAGAGCGCGTGGCTATGCCCCAGTATCGTTAGCATTACCGGGTGGTTTCGAAAAAGCACATGGCATTATAGGTATGGGAGGAGAATTAAAAAATACCTTTTGCCTGCTGCAAGACCAGCAAGGGATTTTATCACCCTATATCGGCGATCTGGAAAATGCCTTAACACATCAAAATTATCGGCATAAATTAGCGTTGTATCAGGATTTATTCAATTTTAAAGCACAAGTCATTGCTGTAGATCGTCATGAAGGCTATTTATCGACACAATATGGTCGGCAATGGGCAGCAGCACAGTCTCTTAAAATAGTCACCGTACAACATCATCATGCGCATATCGCCGCCTGTATGGCGGAGTATGGTTTAGCTATCGATACTCCTGCACTAGTGGGCGTAGCTTTGGATGGCCTAGGGTTGGGAGAAGATGGGCAGTTATGGGGCGGCGAGTTTTTCAAGGTAGACTATCGTCAATGTGCGCGTTTAGCAACTTTTCAGTCTATTCCTATGCTGGGTGGTACGCAGGCCATTTTGCAACCTTGGCGAAATACCTATGCCCACCTCAAACAGTATTTTGATTGGCAAACCGTAAACCAGCAATTTGCTGAACTGGACATCATGCGCTACCTTAACACGCAAGCTCTCAATGTATTTGACCGGATGCTGGAAAAACAAATAAATACACCACTAACCAGTTCCTGTGGGCGCTGGTTTGATGCCTTTGCCGCAGTGCTAGGTATTTGTTTGGATACTTGCAGTTATGAAGGCCAAGCTGCTATCAGTTTGGAAAATTTGGCAGAACCCATGTTTATTTCGCAGCGCGGTTTCGGGTATGCCTATAAAAGCAGTAGCGAAAATGATGTGTTGATATTAAGCTGGCAACCATTTTGGCTAGGTGTGCTGAACGATTTATTGGCAGGGGTAGATAAAGCCATCATCGCCGCACGTGTTCATCACGGGCTGGCGCAAGCTATTGCTCAAACTGCATTACAGCTATGTACGCAAGTTAATAGTGATATTGTTATTTTAAGCGGTGGCGTGTTTCAGAATCGTTTACTGTTGGAAGAAGTCAGTCAACTTTTACGTTTGGCAAATAAACTGCCGTTATCACCGGCTAAACTGCCTTGTAATGATGGTGGGTTGGCACTGGGGCAGGCTGTGATTGCAGCGGCTAGGCAGGAGAGTTTATGTTAACCCAATCGCGTATAGTCAGATAAATCTGTTACACATCCGCTTACTATGTCAGAGCTCAAAATTATGAAATGGTATACTAGTAAATAAGGTAGAGAGCTGTTAATCAACAGGTTAGGATTCCCGTGAAACACGCTCATCGCCGCTAATCAGCGAAGACAATGTGCGCTACAATAAATTTATTTGCGAGAATAACCACATGTCTACTTTATTCATACATGGTGATGACCACATTCCCTATAATCTCATTAATGCACTGGGCTTAAAACCTGGTGCTGAGCTAGCTTTTGAGCGTCAAGGTGACGCAATTGTTATGCGGCAGGTTAAATCAAAAAAATCTCTCGGGTTGAAGATGGCCCCCGAATTTTAGGTTATACCTGTTCAACAGTTACGCTGGAAGAAATGGATGCTGCCATTGCCAAAGGCTCGGCGCAATCGTTGTGAAGAGCCGTAGGCTGGGTTGAACAACGTGAAACCCAGCAAATGCTTTGAAATTACCGAGCTTTTTTGCAATCAAACTATCCTTTGGATTGCAATGCTTATCAGCTTTGAAGCTGGGTTTCATTATCATTTACCCCAGCAGTGCTTTGCCAAGCACTAAAATTATCTTAATCTTTCAATCCCAACACATCTTGCATATCGAACAAACCGTGTTGTTTGTCTGCTAACCACAACGCTGCTCTAACAGCGCCATTGGCAAAGGTCATCCGGCTGCTGGCTTTATGCGTAATTTCAAGACGCTCACCTTCATCCGCAAACATAACCGTATGTTCGCCTACAATATCGCCAGCACGAATAGTTGAAAAACCGATGGTTTTACGATCACGTGCGCCAGTATCACCCTCACGACCATAAATGGCACATTCCTGTAAATTACGCCCCAAAGTTGCGGCAACCACTTCGCCCATGCGCAACGCTGTTCCAGAGGGCGCATCAACTTTGTGGCGGTGATGAGCTTCTATTACTTCAATATCGGTGTACTCCCCCATCACTTTGGCAGCTATTTCCAGAAGTTTTAGGGATAAATTGACACCTACGCTCATATTAGGTGCCATAACAATAGCAATATCTTCAGCGGCAGCATTAATCACAGCTTTCTGCGCATCGTTATAACCGGTAGTGCCAATCACTATTTTTTTACCTGCTTGTTGGCAGATGTCAATAATGTGCATGGAAGGTTCGGCGCGGGTAAAATCAATCAGTACATCAAAATCATCAATAACTGACGCCAAATCATCCGTTACCTTAACTCCCAGTGTGGCTATGCCAGCCAGTTCTCCTGCATCTTTACCAATAGACAGGCTTTCAGGTCTTGAAATAGCAACAGTGAGTTGGGTTTGATCATTTAAGGCAACTGCCTTGATTAAACTTAACCCCATGCGGCCGGATACGCCGACTAATGCGATACGCTGCATGCTTTATCCTGTCAATTTATCGAAAAAGTTCTTAACGCCATCCATAAAGCTATGTTCCTGAGGGCTGTGGTGCTTACCGCCGCCAGACAGGGACTCGCCCAGTTTTTCGATTAAGGCTTTTTGTTCTTTAGTTAAATGCACAGGTGTTTCTAATTGCACCCGGCATAATAAATCCCCAGTGATACCGCCACGCACCGGTTTCACGCCTTTGCCACGTAATCTAAACAATTTGCCAGTTTGAGTTTCAGGCGGGATTTTAAGTTTAACTTTGCCATCCAGAGTCGGCACTTCCAGTTCACCACCTAAGCAAGCAGTAGGGAAACTGATGGGGACTTCGCAAAATAGATTAGCGCCGTCGCGCGTAAAAATGCTGTGATCCTTGACTTGTACTTGCACGTATAAATCGCCGGAAGGTCCGCCGTTTACGCCAGCTTCGCCTTCGCCACCCAAACGAATCCTGTCACCAGTGTCAACCCCAGCGGGTACTTTAACGGATAGTGTTTTAGTTTCCTGTATACGTCCTTGCCCGTAACATTTTGGGCATGGATCTTTAATTTGTTTGCCATTACCCCGACAAGTGGGGCAGGTTTGCTGTACAGAAAAGATACCCTGCTGCATTCTGACCTGACCGTGGCCATGACAGGTAGTACAGATAATGGGAGAACTGCCTTTTTTGGCACCACTACCGCTACATTCACCACAGGTAGTCAATACAGGCACTTTTACGGTGGCTTCGGTACCGCCTACCGCTTCTTCCAGCGTTAATTCTAGGTTATAGCGTAAGTCCGCGCCGCGCTGCACGCTGCTACGCTGCTGGCGTCCACCCGCAGCACCGCCGAAAAAATCGCCAAACATTTCGCTAAAAATATCGCCAAAACCTGCGTCGCCAGGGCCGCCGCGTCCACCACCCATGGATTGATCAACACCCGCATGACCAAACTGATCATAAGCGGCACGTTTTTTAGGATCGGATAAAATCTCGTATGCTTCCTTGATTTGCTTAAATTTCTTTTCGGCTTCATCAGGGTTGTCGTTGTTTCTATCGGGGTGAAACTTCATAGCCATACGCCGATAACTTTTCTTGATCTCGGCGTCGCTTGCGGTTTTATCGACTTCTAACAGTTTATAAAAATCTTCTTTTGCCATAACGTAGAAAACCGTTGGCGCTAACCAACGGTTACTTAATAAATAAAATTAAGAAAATGATGAGCAGTTATACACTGCTCATCCTGGCCCTGTCCACTATCGGTAAGGGTAGAATACGAATGACATTATTTTTTGTCGTCTTTAACTTCTTCAAATTCAGCGTCAACCACATTGTGATCATGCTCTGCTGTTGCATGCTCAGACGAGCTGCCACCCGCATGAGCAGCTGCATCACCTGCGCCTGCGCCATCTTTTTGAGCATAGACACGTTCCGCTAGTTTACCTGATAATTCAGTTAATACATGGGTTTTGGCTTCAATAGCCTCTTTGTCATCGCTTTTTACCACAGCTTGCAAATCTTTAATGGCTGATTCGATAGCGGCACGCTCTTCGCCTGATACCTGATCACCTAAATCTTTTAGTGATTTTTCGGTAGCATGAATCATGCCTTCTGCAGTGTTACGTGTTGTAACAAGAGCAGCAATTTTGCGGTCTTCGTCCGCATGTGCTTCAGCGTCTTTAATCATGCGTTCAACTTCGTCATCCGATAAGCCGCTAGAAGCCTTAATTACAATAGACTGTTTTTTGCCTGTGGCTTTATCTTTAGCCGATACATTCAAAATACCATTAGCATCAATATCAAAAGATACTTCAATTTGTGGAATGCCACGTGGTGCAGGTGGAATATCCTGCAAATCGAAACGACCCAGCGATTTGTTTCCAGAAGCAACTTCACGCTCACCTTGCAGCACATGAATAGTTACAGCGGTTTGGTTGTCTTCCGCAGTTGAAAATACTTGTGCGGCGTTGGTAGGTATAGTGGTGTTTTTTTCGATCAGTTTAGTCATTACGCCGCCCATGGTTTCGATACCCAGGGACAGAGGTGAAACGTCCAGCAACAACACATCTTTAACATCACCACCCAATACGCCAGCCTGAATGGCTGCACCCAAAGCCACTGCTTCGTCTGGATTAACATCTTTACGAGGCTCTTTGCCAAACAGGCTTTTAACGAAAGCTTGTACTTTAGGCATACGGCTTTGACCGCCGACTAAAATAACATCGTTAATTGCAGAAGATGAAATACCGGCGTCTTTAATCGCTTGCAGACAAGGACCTTTGGTTCTTTCAATCAATTCATCAACCAGAGATTCCAGTTTGGCACGGCTTAATTTAACATTCAAATGTTTTGGGCCGCTGGCATCTGCCGTAATATAAGGCAAATTAATATCAGTTTGCTCAGAAGAGGATAATTCGATTTTAGCTTTCTCTGCCGCTTCTTTTAAACGTTGTAATGCTAAAGGATCGTTATGTAAATCAATACCTGAGTCGCGTTTAAATTCACCCGCTAAAAAGTCAATAATACGTAAGTCAAAGTCTTCGCCGCCCAAAAAGGTATCGCCGTTAGTCGCTAATACTTCAAATTGGTGTTCGCCTTCAATTTCAGCAATTTCGATAATGGAAATATCAAATGTACCGCCGCCCAGATCGTAAACGGCAATAGTGGTATCGCCCTTGGGTTTGTCCATACCAAAAGCCAGTGCAGCAGCGGTAGGTTCGTTGATGATGCGTTTGACATCCAAACCTGCAATACGGCCAGCATCTTTGGTAGCCTGACGTTGTGAGTCATTAAAGTAAGCTGGTACAGTGATCACTGCTTCAGTGACTTCTTCGCCCAAAAACGCTTCAGCATCTTTTTTCAGCTTCATCAAAACGCGTGAAGACACTTCAGGTGGTGCCATTTTTTTACCGTGGCATTCTACCCAAGCGTCACCATTATTGGCTTCCATAATTTTATAGGGAACCATTTTAATGTCTTTTTGTACAGCCTCTTCTTTGAAGCGACGACCAATCAAACGTTTAATAGCAAACAAGGTATTTTCAGGATTGGTAACTGCCTGACGTTTTGCAGACTGACCAACCAGCACTTCGTTATCGCCGGTAAAGGCTATGATCGACGGTGTCGTTCTGGCGCCTTCACTATTTTCGATAACACGTGCTACACCGTTTTCCAGGACTGCTACGCAGGAGTTTGTTGTTCCGAGGTCAATTCCGATCATTTTAGCCATTGATGTCTCCAGACTTGAATTTGTTAAATTTGTGATTATTAAGAGTTGTTACAGATATGTGGTTGATAGTTTAATTTTCAAGCCTGCTCATCAATTTTTGCACTATCCGTTGGTTTGTCTTCAGCTTTAGCTACCACCACCAAGGCTGGGCGCAATAAGCGACCATTAATTACATAGCCCTTTTGGAATACGGTGATCACTTTGCCAGGATCAACAGTCGAACTGGGCTGCATAACCATGGCTTGATGTAATTCTGGATTAAAAACCTCACCGACAGGGTCAATGGCTTCTATGTTAAATTTGGCAAATGCCGACTCAAACTGTTTCAATGTCAATTCGCTGCCTTCACGCAGTTTAAGCACTTCTGGGTGGTCACTGTTAATAGCACGTAAACCCAATTCAAGGCTATCCATGACACTTAATAATTCTTTGGCAAATTTAGTTAAACCGTATTTGCGTTCATCATCTAAATCTTTTTGCACTCGTTTTTTCAGGTTTTCCATGTCTGCCTGAACGCGCAAGGCCTTGTCCAGATTGCCACTGGCTTGTTGTTGTGCCAGGGTCAATTCAATTTTCAGTGCTTCTACACTCAATTCCTGATTTTCCGCAGGGCTTGCAGCGGCTTCTTGTTCTTCAAATGCGGTATTGGTTTGATCAAGAACCTCGGCAATTAATTCGCTATCCGGCTTCGATTCGTGGCTTGATTGTTGATGACTCATTATAATTAACTCCGTAGTTCTAAATTTTAGCTTGGCCTTAAGGTAGGGGCTTTTATTTGGGATTCAAGGCCGCACCCAATAATTTTGCCGTGACATCGACAAAAGGAATCACTTTTTGGTAATTCATGCGGGTTGGACCTATCACTCCAAGTACCCCCACCACTTGCTCATTTACTGAATAAGAGGCAGTGACCAGACTGCAATGGTCAAAAGCACGATAGCCAGACTCTTCACCGATAAAGATCTGTACACCTTCGGCTGCCAGACACTGATCCAATAAATGAATAACACCGCGTTTGTGATTGAATGCTTCAAATAGCTGCTTGAGACAATCCATGTCGGCTAATTCTGAAAAGCCCATCAGATTGGTTTCGCCACTCAATACATAATCATCTTTGGGTTGTTGGGCAAATGTTAATTGTGCCATGTTCACGGCATCTATCATGCCCTGATTAACCAAGTGCCGATCATTGTCTAAATCCTTTAATACCATCTCGCGTATTTTGGACAAACTATGGCCTACGTAAACCGAGTTAAGGTAATTCGCTGCCTGTTGTAATTCTGCGGCACTAAATAATTTGCTGGTATGGATAATTTTATTGTGAACTTCATCCCCTTCGGTAACAAAAATCACCAATACTCGGGTGCTGGACATTGGTAGAAACTCTATCTGCCTTAACACCACCGATTCACGCCTTGGCAAGGTCACTACACCAGCCATTTGCGTGACATCGGATAATAATTTGGAAGCCTTGCCAACTACATCACTCATGTTTTCGGCGTCCACACCCAGGCTGGTTTGCAATTGGTTCAGTTCATTGGTTGCCAGTGGTTTAACCGTCAATAAATTATCAACAAACAACCGATAACCACTCACGGTAGGTACGCGGCCTGCGGAAGTGTGGGGTGAATGTATCAAGCCCATATCTTCCAGATCCGCCATAACATTGCGAATACTGGCCGGACTTAATTTTAATTGCGGATCTTTAGATAACAGCCTGGAGCCTACTGGCTGACCATCCTGAATATAACGTTCAACTAAAGTTTTTAATAGATACAGCGATCGCTCGTTTAAATCCTGATTTTTTATCACACTGACACCCGATTATGGCAATTAGCACTCTAAATACAAGAGTGCCAGAGAAAGCTATCAGTAAGTTAAATTATTGTCAATAAGATAGAAATCACAAATTAGAAAAAATACGTATTTTTTAAAAGTAATGTGAATTCAGGTGTTTCGTTAAGTGTTTTTGACTGGCAAAATTACCATTAGGCTTTAGTAAAACAAGTTTTGAGCGTTCCTTTATAATTTTGTTAAAATTAAAGTTATCCCGGCTTTGTTGTTTTATCCTCGCTAAACCACTATTTCTTTGTATAATCGCACCAACCTTTTAATCCAGCACAAATATGCTCACCACTTTCCCGCGTATTGGCATCATCGGAAAATTCGGTGACCCCGTCATAGCTCCAACCCTTAGTCAACTCTATCGGTATTTGCTAAGCCGGGGCCATCAGGTACTGGTTGATACTGAAAGTGCCGTTTTACTCAAAGAGACATCTGTTACAAATCTGGACATAGAGCAATTACCCAAACACTGTGATTTAATAATCGCGGTAGGTGGAGATGGCACGTTTTTAACTGCCGCACGGGCAGTAGCGGATGTTGAGATACCCTTGCTGGGGGTGAATTTAGGTAGAGTTGGATTTTTAACCGATATTTCACCAGAACAACTACTCAAACATCTAGAGCAAATATTACTCGGTAAGTTTAAAACCGAACAACGCCGCTTGTTGCAAGCTATGATTATCCGCGATGGTAATATTATCCATCGGCAAACAGCAGTGAATGAGGTGGTGGTACATCGCTGGGTAACACCCAGTATGATAGAAATTGTTACGACTATTGATGGTGTTTATTTAAATACGCAGCGCTCCGATGGCTTAATCGTGGCAACGCCAACCGGTTCCACCGCTTATTCTCTTTCGGCAGGCGGACCAATATTACATCCCGCCTTACATGCATTGGTGCTGGTGCCTCTTAATCCGCATACACTTTCCAACCGGCCTATCGTGGTGGATGACCGTGTGGAAATTGAAATTCGCTTTAGTCAGACCCGGCAGATCAATGCTTTGGTCACCTGCGATAATATGGAAATACCAGATGTACACATCGGTGACAAAATTGTCATTAAAACAGCTGAAAAACCGATTAGAATTTTACATCCTGAAGATCACGACTTTTTTCACATTCTAAGAAGTAAACTAAATTGGAGCGGCGGTTACCCCGTCTAATACGATGCTGGCAAACCTTAATATAATAGATTTAGCGGTAGTTGATGCTTTGGACCTTAACCTCGAGCAGGGCATGTCGGTGCTGACCGGCGAAACGGGGGCAGGTAAATCTATTTTATTAACCGCACTCGGTTTAGCGTTGGGAGACCGTGCCGATTCGGGCTATGTGCGCCCCAATTGTAAGCGTGCGGAAGTGAATATTGAATTTGAGTTGGCAGATGCGCCGCAAGCTCTACAATGGCTGTTAGATAAAGAGCTAGATGATGATCAGCAATGTTTGATTCGTCGTACTATCAGCGATGATGGCCGCTCTAAAGCTTATATCAACAATCGTCCGGTTAATTTACAGACCTTGCAAGAACTTAGCCGCTTACTGGTGGAAATTCACGGCCAGCATGCGCATTTAACCTTGCAAGATAACGAAGAGCAACGGCGGTTACTGGATGATTTTGCCAATAATCAAACCCTATTGGAGCAACTTAACAGCAGTTATCAAAATTGGAAACAGGCGCATAAAGAATTACAGCACTTAATTAAAACCAGTAGCGAGCAAACCGAACGCGAAGAATTATTACGCTATCAATTGGAAGAACTACAGCAGCTGGATCTCGATGAATACGATTTTCAGGCTATAGCCGATGAACATCATAAACTGGCAAATCTGGGTAAAATTCTAAGTGTAGGTCAGCAACAATTGGATGTTTTATACGATAACGATCAACATTCAGTGGCGGAAATGTTGGGCCATTGCCTACATGGTATTCAAGAGCTATCCCAATATGCACATGAACTGACTGAAATTAGCAGTTTATTGACTGAAGCGGAAATTCAGGTCAGCGAAGCGGCTCAACAATTACGCCGCTTTCTGGAAAACCAGCAAGCCGACCCACAGCAATTTGCCTATCTGGAACAGCAGATTGCTGTTATTCAAAGCCTGAGCCGCAAACACAAAACCGCCCCTGAAGCCTTACCGCAATTAGCAGCACAACTGGCTGCCGAACTTAACAATCTTAGTCACAGTAGTGAGCGTATCGAGAGCTTGAGTGTAGATAGTCAACGATTCCTTGCCGATTATCAAGCCTTATCGCAACAACTTTCTCAGCGCCGTCAACAGGCGGCGGCAGAATTGCAACAGCGCATTTCAGCCACTATTAAGGAATTAGGCATGCCACATGGCGAGTTTTTAGTTAATGTAACGCCTGCCTACCACAGTGAGCCGCAGCGCAACGGTCAGGATGGTATCGATTTTCTGGTAACTACCAATCCTGGTTTGCCTGCCAAGCCACTGGGCAAGGTGGCGTCTGGCGGAGAATTGTCGCGCATCAGTCTGGCCATACAAGTGACCACCAGTCCCGATAAAACCACCCCTACTATGATTTTTGACGAAGTAGACTCAGGTATTGGTGGTGGAATTGCCGAAATTGTTGGTCAGAAATTGCGCAGCTTAAGTAAAAATCGGCAAGTGTTGTGTGTAACGCATTTACCTCAGGTTGCGGCTCAGGCCAATCAGCATTTATTTGTAGCTAAAAATCAAAAAGCGTCTATCACTTCATCTACCGTCAGACGCTTAAGTGATGAAGAGCGCGTTAATGAAATAGCACGTATGCTAGGTGGGATTACTATTACCGAAAATACTTTGGCCCATGCCAAAGAGATGCTAGAAAACGGCAACGTGCAAATCTAGGCTTTTATAAAGATTTTATAAAACCGCGTATAAAACAGATTTGCGCTTGTTGTTGTGTAATGGCAGAGCTAATATTGTTCTCATGAATCAAATACGAGTCGAACAAATTACTGGCATCTTTAGGGGTGATATAGGTATAGGTTCCGTAGCCTTTTAAGTAGAGAAACTCATGGTGGAGTTGCTCTATAAAACCGGCACGCTCATGCAATAATGAGGCCTTGTTCATGACACTCTCCTGCTAGTTAGTTCGTGTATGCTATTGTATTTATTTTTAATAATTTATCTGTGATACGGTGATTAATTCAATACGAATGTTCAAAATAAATTTGCACCTTTGCACATAATACATAGATTTTTATACGCCCGATAAGTTCACTGTTTAATGTATGCTTTACCGCAAAGTTAAACTGAACACCCCTAACATTACCAATACTGCACCACCTATCTGCAAATTGGTTAAAGTTTCACCCAGAAATACGGTCGCCAATAATAAGGTGGAGACTGGACCCAGCGAACCAATCAGCGAAGTATGGCTGGAACCTATCATGCGGATAGCTGCCGACAGCATGAATACCGGCAATACGGTAGAAAAAATGGCCATTACTACGCTGTATTGATAAACCTGCATCGGCAAATCTAAAGCCTGTATAGGATGGGTGCACAAAAATTGCACTACAGTTGCTAAACATGCTACAAGCATGGCATAAGCCGTAAAACGCGAAGCACCAATTTTAACCACAAACTCCCCAGTACCTATCAGGTAAAACGCATAAGTTAGCGTACTGGCAAACACAAAGCCGGCACCTAACCATAAATGTTCGGCCTGAATATGCAGCTGATCAAACACCACCACGCCGATACCGCTATAACTAAGTAGCATAGCCAGCAATTCTTTACGCCCAAAAGGTTTGCGCAAAAAAACCGCAGACAAAATTACGACCAACGTGGGGTAAAGAAACAGTATCAGACGTTCCAGTCCAGCAGAAATGTATTGCAAGCCAATAAAATCAAACAGACTGGATAAATAATAACCAGAGAATCCCAGCACCAATAAAGCCAGATAATCCTTTCTATTTAAAGGTGTTTGCTGATTGCTGTGGGCATGGCGCAAGGCTATCAGTAAAAAAAAGGGTGCGGAAAACAACATGCGTAACGCCAGCAGCGTCACCGCATCAACCGGATAATGATAGGCCAGTTTTACTAGAATAGCTTTGGTGGAGAAACCAATTGCCGCGAGAGTGGCTAAGGTAAACCCCAATAGGGTTTTAGGTTGGGTAGCGATTGGGTGGGTTTTATGTGGCATAAGGCTCCATGGTTAGTGCGAGCCTTATGCGAGTAACAAAGCAAACGCGGAAAGCCCGCGGTTTGCTTCAGAAAATTATAAAAACAGCAACACCGCAGCAACAGGATAAGCCAGTCGCCATAGTAGGTTTTTATAAAGAGTGAGATTAATATGCATGGGGTGAATATTATTAGAGTAGATGGTGGCGTGTCAATTATTTATTTTTGAGTTTGAATTAGCTTAGATTCTAATAAAGAATTAATTGTTATACAATCTTCTGAATTTTTCAATATGTTATAGCATTGGTTTTGAGTGATTATGCACCTCATCAATTTAAGGGTAAAGAAAGTGGACATATGGTCATAGGATCAGTGACAGAGATACGGATGCTTGGGGAACAACTGCAGGCTCTTACTGCTGAAAACTCCAATTTTAGCGATAAGAATTGGCCTCCATTAGTTGTATCAACTCTAATCAATCGAGCTTCTGATTATTCATTATCATTTCATATCGAAACCAAGATTGGCAATTGCCCACCATCAAACATGCCACAAAGTGAGACTCGAAAAACTATCTTTTTCATCTTGTCGATTGTCGGTTTTATTAGCTTAGTGAGATTGGGGTTAACCTATATTTTTTAAGCTTGACTCGAACAAATACTCAGAATAAAAAACACACGGAAAGAAAAACACACGGGGTCATATATGGTCTACCCCGTATTGCAAGAAAAATTTCACTCGTGACAAAAAGAATATTGCTTCCATATATCCGGCCTTTAATTGCTGAGGAACCATTATCCTCTAGCCCTGATGGAATCCGCACATTCCTACCTCATCAGTTCCACGGCTTCTAAGAGCCCGAGACCCCATCAGGTTCATAGGAATGCAGGTGTTACCTTTTTTGCCATCACTTTAATTTTATCCACGCAATTCGTTGTTAGCCTCATTCCTAGTGACTTTTATTAAAATCTAAACCCTAGCGATCCTCTCGGCGAGGGTGGGGTAAGCCGCACGGCTAGGGGCAAAGCCCCTAATGAGTGCTTAAAATAAGGCATTATTCCAATCATCGATTATGCCGCCGCTTTGTAGTTGACCTTGTGTGTCAGTACGGCCCAGGCAATCCGGGCATTTTTGTTTGCTACGGCGACGTTGGTGATGTCAGTGATCCAGCGGCTGCGTTTGTCTTGCTTCTTGTGCGCCACTCTAACCGTCGATCGTCCACCATGAATTAATAAGGTTCGTAAGTAAGTATCACCTCGCTTGCTGATTCCCAGCAACGTCTGTTTCCCACCTGTTGAGTGCTGTTTCGGCACAAGCCCTAGCCAAGCAGCCAATTCCCGGCCATTTTTGAATACCGTTATGTTGCCAATCGCAGCAATTAAGGCTGTAGCCGTCAGTAAACCGATGCCCGGTATAGTGAGTAACCGTTGGCAATCTTCATTCTGGGTGCACAACGTTTCTAATTTTTTCTCTGTCGATTCAATGCGTTTGTCCAAATGCACAAATTCTTCATACAACTCATTCAGCAATCCTCTGAATAAGGAACTTAATCGATTTTCGCCGTCTTCGAGAATACAAGGTAGAGCCTTTCTAACATAATTAATCCCCTTGGGAATGACGATGCCGTATTCCAACAGCAAACCTCTCACCTGATTGGTTTGAGCTGTTCTTCTGGCAACCAATTGACTACGGACACGATGCAGACTCTGAATATCCTGCTGCCCAATGCTCTTGGTGGGTACAAAACGCATGTTTGGCCGCTGTACGGCTTCGCAGATCGCTTCGGCGTCCACCGCGTCATTCTTATTCGATTTTACATAGGGTTTAACAAACTGTGGAGCAATCATTCGGACAGAATGACCCAGCTGGGTAAACTCACGCTCCCAAAAGTGCGCTCCACCACAGGCTTCAACCCCAACCAGGCACGGCGGTAATTTAGCCATGAAATCAAGCAATTGATTTCGACTGATCTTCTTTCTAAGAACCACATGGCCTTGGTCATCAACGCCATGTAGTTGAAAACTCTGTTTTGCCAAATCGATGCCCAACACTTTTAATTCTCTTCTTTCGCTAGTGGTTGCAGTTGCGTTACTATGTTTCACGGTCTATCTCACTTCTGTTTTGATGTAGGTTTGAAAAATTACATCATCGCCCATTTCGAGGCCGGTTGGGAAGTGGGGTAGACCATTCCATTAGTTCCCGCATTTCAACATTTCGTTTTTACATTATTCAAATTAGTTCAATACGTAGCGAGTGCCAATACTTGACCTCGTTATTCTAAAAATAATTCTGCGTTCTGGTTGGGGGCTTAGGCGGATTTAAGAAAGTTCGCTGGGACTACTGACATCCATAGTCCAATTAACCAGTTTCAAAGCCGGAACTTTTTCGAAATGCTTGGTATTGTTGGTTACTAAATTTGCATCAAGACTCAGAGCATGGGTAGCGATCAAGGTATCATTTACGCCAATTGGTGTTCCCTTATTGAACAACAAAGTTTGTAAATCGGCGAATTGTTCGGTGGCCTTAGCGTCCTAGGCATATATATCCGGCAGGTGTTCGCACAATTCAGCAATAAGGCTCTAGTGTTTTACGGGGTTTCCCTAACGTTTCGCGCCCAATATTAATTCTGCATAGGTGATGGCAGAAATGGCTATCTCGTGTCCTTGTCTGATTTCAATATTCATTGCCTCCAGTACAATGGTTGGGTTTTTACGGATAATATAGCTACAGGTATCCGTATCAAGAATGTAAAGCGTCAAAAAATGCTCCTGGTATTTTCCATCAGATCTGGACGCGAAATTATGAAATTGGCATCCGCCTTGTCCACATTGGCAAATGATGTCCAGCTTTTGCGTTGAGGTGTAATGAAGACTGTGTTGCCTTGTCTGCGAATCACCACTTCATCAGTACCTACGAACTGAAATTGCTTTGGAATCCGCACCGCCTGACTTTGTCCGTTTTTAAACAGTTTTATGGTAATAGTTTGCATGATACCTCCGTCTTAAGCCTATACATAGGCTATGCTGCTGTCAAGCGACGAGTAGACATCTTTATTTGTACCTGTCTGGGTCGATTTCATAAAAAAGCTGTCGAACAGTAATTGCGCCCTAGATTCAATTGATTCAGTACAGCAATCCTTAATAACAAAGGACTTTATAAGGTATCAATTTCAACAATGGCTTCGCCAGATGCCAGTAGAGATTGGGCTTGAGGAAATACTGTGCCAAATAGCGCTTGTAAGTGGAGGTTGGTGACATTTCCGCAAGTGACCCATATTAATTGCGGTGGTGTGCCCAAGCGTAATATCAATTCCACAAAATCACTGTCTTTGCTAATGATTACGACATTTGCCTGCCGTGCTTTTTGAAAAATGACTTCGTCATCAGCATCGCGCAAATTTAAGGTGCGTAATGAATAAGCTTCCACCTTAAATGTCCAACTAAGCCAGTCGGCTAATTGTGGTGGTAGCTGTGCATCAACCCAATAGATCACGCCACTAAACGCTCAAAGTTAACTCGGCGAGCGGCATACAAGAAACAGGCCTGGATATCTTGGGGCTCAAGATCAGGAAAATCCTTTAGAATCTCTTCACTGCTAACTCCTTCCCCCAGCATTTGTAAAATATCGCTGACGCGAATGCGCATGCCGCGCACACAGGGTTTACCGCCACATTGGAGTGGGTTAAAGGTAATTCTGGTTTCAAGATTCATGACCTCATTCCTTAAAACAAACTGGATTGCTGTAAAGCATACCGTTTGCCTAAATAATTACAAGCCTCAGTTACCATTATCGTTTCGCCATTGAAAAACGAATGTGTAAAAAGTCTGGTTTTTTCTTTTGCCTGTAATCAACAACACGAAACTTAAAAACGTTGGCCTAATGGCTTCAGCACGAACATTGGTGCAGTAAAAGAAACAGGTTCCGAGCCCCATAATGTGATGCGTAGGGGTTGGCTACGCTAGCTTTGATCTAAGCAAAGCCTAATACCAAATAGTATTAGGCTTTGAAGTCATTATATTGAATGGTTAACCAAACGCTTTTTTGAAAAATTCGGGTTTGGCTAAACTGGCTTTGTGTATGTCGCTGTTGTAATACACAGTATCAAAACCTTTATTTAAAGCGTCTTGTTCTCTAAAACCTGTTAATTCAGCTTTGCTAGCCAACGTTGCACTCCACCAGCCAGAGGGGTATAGGCATTGTGGAAAAAATACAGTTTGTAAATTTTTAAAACCGGCTGCTTGCATTTCGCCACGCATTTCTGCCAAAATTTTCATATGAAACAAGGCTGATTCGCTTTGTTGAATGACAATACCGTTTTCTGTTAAACAATTGAAACAATCACGGTAGAATTCTGCACAAAACAGGCCTTCTGCAGGTCCTACTGGGTCTGTGCTATCCACAATAATAATATCAACACTGTTAGGTGCGGCATCTTTTACCCATTTAATGCCATCAATAAATTTAAGCTCGGCACGTGGGTCGCCGTTCGATTCACATAATTCTGGAAAATAAATTTCTGCCAGACGTGTGACACGCTCATCAATATCAATTTGTACCGCTTGTTCAACACCGGGATGTTTCAGTACTTCTTTTAAAGTACCACAGTCACCACCACCAATAATCCACACTTTTTTAGGGTTAGGATGGGTAAATAACACCGGGTGGCTCATCATCTCGTGGTAAAAAAAGTTATCGCGGGTGGATACCATGGTGCAGCCATCAATAACCATTAAATTACCAAAGTGTTCGGTTTCGTAGATTTCCAGAAACTGAAACTCGGATTGTTCTTCGTGGAGTTTACGTTTGATTTTGAGAGAGAAGGCAGAGCCATCGGAAGGGACAGCTTCACTAAACCATTGGTCATCTAACATGATACATCCTTAAAAAAGTCATAATATTTACTTCATTATACTTTAGAATTAGATCAAATTTATGACAGCATGAGGAACGCGGGTGCACAAACTGCAATGGTCGATAGAACAATCTAAACAACTTTATGCCATTCAACAATGGGGAGATGGCTATTTTTCTATTAACAGTAAGGGTCATGTCTGTGTAAAGCCACGCGCTGATTGTGCAACAGAAGTAGATGTGTTTGAAGTTGCAGAGGCTTTACAAGGTAAAGGCTTAAGCTGGCCGGTGTTAATTCGTTTTCCCGATATTTTGCGTGATCGTATCCGTAGGCTGCAACAGGCTTTTAATGATGCACGTACTCATCATCACTATACTGGTCTTTATACGCCAGTCTACCCCATCAAAGTTAATCAGCAAGGCCATGTGGTGGAAAGCATCGTTTCTGCTGATGGCATTGGTCTGGAAGCAGGCAGTAAGCCAGAGTTATTGGCAATATTGGGCATGGCGAAAAGCGGCGGCACTATTGTTTGCAATGGTTACAAAGATCGATTTTATATCCGTATGGCCTTGATGGGACAATTAATGGGCCTGTCTGTGTTTATTGTGATCGAAAAACCATCGGAATTAGCCCTGATTATCGAAGAAGCCGCTAAGCTGTCGGTTAAGCCTTTAATTGGTCTGAGAGTGCGATTGTCTACTATCAGTGCGGGCAAGTGGCAGAACAGTGGCGGCGAAAAATCAAAATTTGGCTTGCATGCTAGCGAGGTGCTGGAACTGATTGCACATCTTAAACAGCAGAATATGTTGGACTGTTTGCAACTGATGCATTTTCATATGGGATCGCAGATTGCCAATATTCATGACATTAAACTGGCATTAAAAGAAGCGGGTCAATTTTATGTGCAATTGCGTCAGCTCGGCGCACCCATTACTACCGTTGATGCCGGTGGTGGTTTAGGGGTAGATTATGATGGCAGCGGTTCGCGGCGAGAATGTTCTATCAATTACAGTCTGGCTGAATATGCAGAGAATATTGTGCGTAGTTTTGCAGAAACCTGTCACGATTATTCCTTGCCACAACCTAATATTATTACCGAATCCGGTCGGGCAATCACTGCGCATCATGCCATCATGATTACCAATGTCACCGAAATTGAGCGTTTGAAAGGCGACACCTTGCCGCATGAAAACCTGTCCCAAAATGTTTCGGAAACCTATCACAATGCTCAGTTTGATATGGCTGAAGCACGCGCCCAATTTGTACAAGGTGATTTAAGCTTGCCGGAATTGGCTAATGCAGAACAGCATTATGTGGGTTTATGTTGGCAGGTGCAACGCCAATTAAATGCAGAAAATCATCATCATCGCGAAATTTTACAAGAATTGGAAGAAAAATTGGCCGATAAGGTGTTTTGTAATTTTTCTTTGTTTCAATCTATGCCGGATATCTGGGGTATAAATCAAATTTTTCCCATTATGCCTATCCATAATCTGGAATTGCAACCAACACGGCGTGCAGTGATTCAGGATTTAACCTGCGATTCTGATGGCCGTATTGATCAATATGTTGATCAGCAAAATATTAGTCATACCTTGGCTTTGCACGATATTACTGTACAGGAGCCTTATTTACTGGGGTTTTTTATGCTGGGTGCCTATCAGGAAATTTTGGGTGATATGCACAATTTGTTTGGTGATACTCATTCCATTAATATCGAGTTACACGAGCAGACTTATCGATTTGTAGATTTTATGGAAGGTGAGGATGTGAGCGAACTATTGGAATATGTGCATATCAATGCCGAGGACCTAAAGTTGGCCTATCAGCAAAAACTGGATGCCAGCCCGTTAAATGCTGACCAAAAACAACTATTTTTACAGGAATTATTAACGGGCTTAAATGCTTATACCTATTTAGAAAAATAAATTTTGTATGGGCAAATCAAGGGATAGTTCTAAGCTTTTCCTGCAAGCTCAGCAAGCCTTTATGTGATGAATATGCTTCCAATCCTTCTTGGACTTTTTTCAGTGCGGTGGCCCTATCATTTTTTTCATAGGCTTCCCAGGCCTGTTGTTCTAATAAATCGGCAATTTTGAGCATACCGTCTTTGGCTTGCTGGTTATAAGGATCTATTTTAAGCACTTCCTGATACGCCCATAAAGCGTTGCTGCCTGTAGGAGCAGTTAAATATCCGACATCGGTATGGATGCTAGCTAATTCCAGAAAGTCTTTAATTTTTTGTTGTTGTTCTGGGGTTAGAGGGGCAGCAATGATGGGTGCTTCTATCACAGTGGGGGGTGCCAGAAAGCTTTGGTAAATATTACCGCCTAATAGGCCAATACTAAGAATACCTGCGCCCCATAAGCCATAAAATAAGGCGGAACGAGGGCCTAGCCCGGTTAAAAACTCATTAATGTTGCTGGTGCGCTGTTCTTGTTGAAATGCTAGGGCTTTTTGCAAACATTTCCATTGTCGATGCGATAATTTACTGATTGGTTTAACTTGCAAATTAACTTCGAGGGCTTTTTCCGCAGAAAGCCGACCAAAGGGATGTTTGCCGGTTAATAACTCGTAACTGACGCAAGCCAGGGCATAAATATCGTCGCGCTGATCGGGTTCACTGAATCGTAATTGTTCCAGACTGGCATAAGCAGGGGTCATGGCACCTAAAGAGCGGGCATTGAATACCGTAGCATCTTGATGGTCTTTGTCACTACGGCCTATTGCGCAGGCAATGCCGAAATCCAATACCCGTACCTCATTGCTTTCATCAATGAAAACGTTGCCTGGCTTAAAATCGGAATGCACAATATTTTTTTTGTGGGCATAGGCTAATGCGTCAGCCATGGCATGAATGATAGGCCAAGCTTGTTTATAGGATAAACCATTGACATCATGCTCTTTGATGAGATGACTGAGGGGGCGACCTTGCAAATATTCCATGGTCATGAACACATGCCCACCATCACGGTCAAAATCATAAACTTTGATAATGTTGGGGTGAGCTAGCGTCTGTGCCCGCTTGGTTTCTCGTTGCAAAGCAATCAATGCCATTGGGTCGGTCTGGAAGTCTTGGTTTAAAACTTTCAAGGCCACGAAAGGTTCTTTATCGGCTGCTTCTATTTTGCGTAAATCCACCGCTTTGAACACCAAACCCATACCGCCTACACCTAATAACTCTTGCAGTACAAAGCGGTTGTTTAGTGTTGCCCCCACTTTAAGTTCTGATAGGCCCTGACCTTGTGATAAACCCGTTAATAACGACTCGGTATGCATGGGCATGGACGTAAGTGATGGCGGGGGTAGATTGGATTCACTGCCTGTTAAAGGAGGTAATAACTGTGTAGCATCTGTATCGTAGTTTGTGGTTTCGATCAGTATTTGGGTTTTGTCCAGATCAAAGTCGCTAGGGTGTGTATCACTCAACTCGGCTTTCAGATTTGCATAAGTTTCATCTGATAATTTGCCCGCCTGGTGTTCATTTTTTAATAAGTTATGCAAAATATCAACTTCAGGCGCGGCAATACCTGTTTTTTTCAGGAGAGCGATTAGCTCGATAAAGCTAATCTGCGATTGATGAAATGCTTGTAATGCCTTATCAAATGAAGTCATGATGCCAACCAAGGGTAAGTTTTTTGCTTAATTTTAGCTGAAACCTGACCTATCTGTGGCATACAAAATTATCGGATTCAATATTTGAATGACAAAAATACCTGTTTTTTTTATCTATTGCGGGTTCTTGCTGTGTTTGATGGCCTGTAATGCGCCAACTGAGCGTCTGCTTGCTACAGCTAAACAGTTTGGTATGCAAAGTGTGGAATTAAACGCCGAAGGATTTGTACTTAGCTGTTTTTATCAGCCGGGTATCGTGGGAGGTAGAGTATTGCATATATATCTTGAAGGTGATGGACGACCTTGGCAAAATGGTTTGCTGCCAGCCGCAGAACCTACTACACGTGCCTCACTGATGTTACCGTTAATGGCAATGGATTCTAGCCCTGCCCTGTATCTGGGGCGTCCTTGTTATAATGGTCATGCAAACGATGCGGGTTGCAAGCCAAATTTGTGGACCAGCGCCCGTTATGGTGAGCAGGTTTTAGGCTCAATGACTGTGGGTATTAAAGAGTTTGTAAACCGATATGGTTATAACGAATTGGTTCTGATTGGACATAGTGGCGGAGGTAGTCTGGCGATGTTGCTAAGCAGTCGTGTACCGAATACTAAGCATTTGTTAACATTGTCAGGCAATTACGATATTAATCTTTGGGCGGATTATCACGGTTATCAGCACTTGAGTGAGTCTGAAAATCCAGCGGATTATGTTAATAATGGTGCGCTTGAATGGCATTACATGGGCGCAGAGGATAGTAATATACCGCCCAAGTTGTTTATGCATTTATTAGAGTCCCGAGCCAATAGTCGGGTCGAAGTGCTATCAGGTGTAAGTCATCAGCAAGGATGGTTAGTTTACTGGGCAGAGATACTTTCCAGACTTGAGGGTTCGCATTAGTTATTTGTCAGTCAAGACGTTTTCTGCTATGTTCAATGTAGGTATTTCTGTTATTCATCAGGCGGCTCCTTATGTATTTAAAAAGTTTTCAGGTTCGGCGTTTGGCGGTTTGCATCGCTGCCATTTTATTAAATGCGTGTGCTCATGAGGTAGGTAAAGCCGAAATGGACAAGGCAACCGAAGGTTTTTCTATTCAGGATACCAATAAGCTTTTAGTTGTTGATTGTTTATTGCCGGGGCAAGTGCGCCGCTTGGGTGCGGAAGCCACCTATCTTACTCAACGCCGCCCTGTGCGCACCAGTGCAGCGGATTGCGAAGTACGCGGAGGTGAATATGTCGCCTATGATCGCGCTAATTATGCCAGTGCCTTAAAAATTTGGTTGCCAAAAGCCCAGGAAGGCGACGCTGCCGCGCAATTATACGTAGGTGAAATTTTCGAGAAAGGTTTAGGAGCGCAAGCCGATTATCAAGCAGCAGCTCAATGGTATGAGAAATCGGCAAATCAAGGTAATTTTCAAGCGCAATTAAATCTCGGTCATCTTTACGAAAAAGGGTTGGGCGTGCCGCAGAATCAGGAAACAGCGTTGCGTTGGTATCGTAAATCTGCAGGCTTGGATGATGCCGGTCTGCAATTTACACCAGCCGTGAATGCAACCTCTATCAGTAGTCAGGAAGTGGCTGCTTTGCGACAAGAAGTAGCCAAATCTCATCAGGAAACAGAACAATTACGCGATCAGTTAAAAAATACGCGTGAAGAAGCTTTACAGCAACAAGACAGCTTGCGTCGCGCTCAAGATGAATTGGAAGCACTAAAAACCAAGCTGCAACAACAAAAATCTGCAACGCCAAGCGGTAGTGCTGAAACTGAGGCATTGGAGGTTCAACTGCGAGATAAAGAAAATCAACTGAAATCGCAACAAGCCAAATTAGCGACTCTTACGCAAGCAATGAGTGCTGAACGGCAAACCATGAAACAGGAATTGGCAACTGCACGTAAAGATAAATCCAGCGTTAAAACCGTGGACAATGCCAAAGTTGACCTGGAAAATCGCCTGAATGAAAAAATCGTCAGCTATCAAAACCAATCTGCGGAACTGACAGGTTGGTTAACATCCGGCAGTAAACTTGATCGTTCCCAGATTGATGAGCGCAAACTAGCCTTACAGCAACAAGCGCGTGATATTGCCAGCCTCAAAGAAAAATTAGAACAACAAACGGCAACGCAAGTAGCCATGGGAGATGGGCCAGATATCGAGCTTTTAGAGCCGCCGATGACTGTCACGCGTGGTATACCCAGTATTCAATTTGCTATTGGCGAAGCCAGCAAGCACCTAGTTGGCCACATTAATACTAAAAATGGGTTACGCAAGTTATTGTTAAACGATAAACCGTTAATTGTTGATGCCAATGGCCGCTTTGAAACCGATATTGTTTTAAAGGGAACAGAAAATGAAGTGCATTTTCTGGCAACTGATAAATCGAATCAAAGCAGTAATTTGAATGTACGTATACAGACTGCAGAAGCCACTACTCAAGAGACTTTTCCAGTTACAGATACCAGAAAGGGTAATCAGTTTGGAGATGTTCAGTTTGGTAAATTTTACGCTCTGATCATCGGTAATAACGACTATAAGGCTTATCCAGATTTAAAAACACCGATTAATGACGCTAAAAGTGTGGAATTAGTATTACGCGAGCGTTATGGCTTTAAAACTAAGCTTTTAGTCAATGCCGACCGACACGCCATTATGTCGGCGTTGAACGAAATGAGTCAAAAACTCACTGAACAGGATAATTTAGTTATTTATTATGCGGGTCATGGCGAAATTGACAAAAAATCACAAACGGCTTACTGGTTACCTGTGGATTCGGAAGTGGGAAATGCAGCCAACTGGATTTCTAGCGAAAATATTACTGAGTATCTAAGCATTATGGCTGCTCGACATATCATGGTAGTGGCAGATTCCTGTTATTCAGGCGCATTGACAGGATCTGCGGTTGCTAAGTTGCCCGAGGGTATGGATGATGCTAAGCGCGACCGCTGGCTGAAAGCCATGAACAGTCGAAAAGCACGCACGGTGCTTACTTCCGGTGGCGTGCAGCCCGTGATGGATTTAGGTGGTGGCGATCATTCCGTATTTGCCAATGCCTTTTTAAAAGTATTACGTAGCAATCAGCGCGTGATTGAGGATTATGATATTTTTCGAGATGTTTCTAATCAAGTTAGATTGGTAGCGGCACGCGCAGGGTTTGAGCAGTCTCCGCAATACGCGCCCTTGCAGCATGCAGGGCATGAAGGTAGCCCGTTCTTTTTTGTACCTGAAGCTTGATACAGAATATTAATTTAAAATTCTAGTCGCAAGGTTCCTTCTATGCTGTGATTGACGGCGCCTTGCATGACCATTGAGCGATAATTGATCAGGCTAGATAAGCCATTCGGCAGTACCATTTGTACCCCGGCTCCGAGATTGGCCCAATCTTTACCTATTGCGCCAGCACTAATAGTAGTAGAGCCGCCACCTTGAATCACCGCTTGCACCTGTCTAGTGTCATTAGCATATTCGCGCACCCATTCACCAAATACTCGTGGAATAACCACACCAAATGGCATACTGGTTGAGTAACTCAATTCTGTGCCAAAAGTGCTGGTAATAGATAGCACGTGCTGGTTGCTGACATTTAGCAAGCCTGTCAGTGCAGTGCCGCTTTCACTATAGCCACCGATATCCATATAGATAGACGATGCCTGACCGTATCCACGCAGACTTAATGCCCCAAAACTATGCGTATAGCCCAAGCCTGTGAGTATATTGTATTCCTCGGTACCGAAGTTGGCAGTTGCAGAGCTTAGGCAAAACAGGCAGTTACGTTGCGAATTATTGTCATGGTGCGCATAGCCTACTGAAAAATCAACATAGGTATCATCAGTAGGTGACAGGCTGAAGTAAGGAGAAACTCTAAAAATATTGGCATCAAAACTACCGCCATTGTCACCTACATTGACAGCTGAACTGGTGTAACCAAATAGTAGACCAGTTACTAGCCGCTCATTAATTTTGTAATCCAATCCGGTATTAAAATTGCGCGTGTAGGTATGGTAGCCGGCAAGAGTATTGGTAGAGTTAATCGTGCCGAATGTGCCGCCAGCATTAAAAAACAAGCCAATAGGCCCCATTAATTCATAAACATCACCAGCGCCAGCCCCCTGTTTGGATGTGCCCGGATTATCCCGCAACGTGCGCATGGACTGTAATGAATTGCTAATTTCAGTGGTAGTTCGGTTAAGTTGCAAGTTGACTGTTGTAGCTGAGGTCAAGGCATTCGTCGTTTGCTGTTCTTTGGATCCGGTTCCTACTAAGTCGAAGCAGCTATTGAAATTAGAACCAATCTGAACATTGGAACTGTTATAACAATTGACTGAAAGCGAAAGTCCATCAATAGTTACTGGGGTGCGACTATTTAATAGGGCTTTAACATCTGCAGCTAATGCTGCGGTGGAGCCGTTAAATATATCAGAATTAGTAACTGTTTCAGTAAAGGTTACATAATTTCCGGTAGACGTATTAACCACTTTTAAATCGAAACTACCTTCGGATTGGCTTAAAAGCGAGTCAAGGTTAGGTGAAGTAATAAGTTGCCCGTCAAAATAAGCAAGCGCTTGCCCTTGAGCTCTGGATGCTGTAAAAAAAAGCATGCAAAACAACATAATTATTCTCACAATAACCTCCAAAAATAAAATTTAACTGGCAAAGTATAGCTACTTTCTATGCAAAATAAAGCGAGGGGAACGAGTTGTTGTAACCAAAAAATAAAAAACTATAAGATTTGTGTTATGGGATAATCTAATACTAAATTAATGGCTTAGCTGAACTTTATCATAATTTAGGTTGGATAAACAAGGTTTCAGTCATAATTGGTTTTGAATCCTATTTGGCGAAAAATATCAGAACGGTACTCAAATTTTTCCCTATGCGTCTAGCGGTGGGTGCGAACCAGCATGGTTTTACGATACAATATCCGGCTTTTGTTAAGGCACAGGTGGCTGATGTCTTGGTATTTTTCTTTTAGGCAGTATGTCTTCGTGATGTGGAGTTATTGATATGCGCGTAATCTTGTTAGGCTGTCCCGGTTCGGGAAAAGGCACTCAAGCACAATTTATTACTGAAAAATTTGGCATTGTACAGATTTCAACTGGCGATATGTTGCGCGCAGCGGTTCGTGAGGGCACTGCACTGGGTCTTGCCGCCAAACAAATTATGGATGCTGGTGGCCTGGTTTCGGATGATATTATCTTAGGTCTTATTCAAGCCAGAATTGCTGAGAATGATTGTAAAAACGGTTATTTATTAGATGGCTTTCCACGCACGATAGCTCAAGCAGAAGGTCTGGCAAAAATGGGTGTGGAATTAGATTATGTGATTGAAATTGCGGTTGATGATCAGGAGATTATCAAGCGTATGAGCGGCAGACGTGTGCATTTAGGCTCTGGTCGTACTTATCATGTTTTATATAATCCTCCCAAACAGGAAGGTATTGATGATATTTCAGGTGAAGCCTTGATTCAGCGAGACGATGATAAGGAAGAAACCGTGCGTAAGCGTTTACAAGTTTATCATGAACAAACCAAGCCACTGGTCGGTTTTTATTCTGGACCTGAACAATCAGCCAAATTTGCTTCAATACCTGGAGTGGGTTCGGTTAGCGAAATCACCGCCAAGCTTTTTGCTGTATTAGCTTGAACGAATTTTGAATAAATTAACCCATTTGGAAAGTAGCAATGGCGGGTAAAACTTTATACGACAAACTTTGGGATGATCATCTGGTCGCTACTGAGGAAGATGGTTCGTCGCTAATTTATATAGATCGGCAATTATTACACGAAGTAACCTCTCCGCAAGCATTTGACGGCTTGCGATTAGCCAACCGCAAGCCTTGGCGTATATCCAGAAATTTGGCAGTGGCCGATCACAATGTACCAACCACTCAACGTGATCAGGGAATTGCTGATGCAGTTTCTCGTTTGCAAGTGGATACACTCGATAAAAATTGTGAGGAATTTGCGATTACCGAATTTGGTATGCATGATATACGTCAAGGTATTGTGCATGTTGTTGGGCCTGAACAAGGAGCAACATTGCCCGGAATGACCGTAGTTTGTGGCGATTCTCATACTTCGACACATGGCGCTTCGGCTGCACTTGCTTTTGGTATTGGAACTTCGGAAGTGGAGCATGCACTTGCAACGCAATGCTTAGTACAAAAAAAAGCTAAAAACTTTTTAATTAATGTTAATGGGAGAACGCCCGTTGGTGTAACTGCCAAAGATATAGTGCTGGCTATTATTGGTCGGATTGGAACTGCGGGTGGCACTGGTTATACAATTGAATTTGCAGGAGAAGCAATACGTAATTTATCCATGGAAGGCCGTATGACAGTTTGCAATATGGCGATAGAAGCAGGTGCCAGAGCAGGGTTAATTGCCGTTGATGATATCACGGTAGATTATTATCAAGGCCGACCTTACGCTCCGCAAGGTGATGATTGGCATATGGCTGTACGTTACTGGCAAAAATTGCATTCTGATAGCGATGCTGTGTTTGATAAGGTACTTGATGTTGATGTGAGTGAGTTAAAACCACAAGTCACTTGGGGAACTTCGCCAGAAATGGTGGTAGCAATTGATGGTCATGTGCCCGATCCTGCTGCCGAAGCAGATACCGTAAAACGGGAAGGGATGCTACGTGCCCTCAACTATATGGGTCTAAAGGCTGGACAAAAAATTACCGAAATTCCTGTGGATAAGGTATTTATTGGTTCTTGTACCAATTCGCGAATTGAAGACTTACGTCAGGCAGCTGCCGTGGTGCGTGGTGGCAAACAGGCTGCTACTGTTAAGCAGGTGTTAGTGGTTCCAGGTTCTGGGCTGATTAAAAAACAAGCTGAAGCGGAAGGATTAGATAAAATTTTTATTGAGGCAGGTTTTGAATGGCGTGATCCTGGCTGCTCTATGTGTTTAGCGATGAATGCTGATCGATTAGAGCCTGGAGAGCATTGCGCATCAACTTCAAATCGTAACTTTGAAGGACGGCAAGGTTACGGCGGGCGCACGCATTTAGTTAGTCCTGCTATGGCTGCCGCCGCCGCAATTGCTGGTCATTTTGTTAATGTGACTGAATTTGAGCAGGAGTAAAAATATGAAAGCCTTTACTGAATTGACTGCTTTAGTAGTGCCGTTGGATCGCGCCAATGTTGATACAGATGCGATTATTCCCAAACAGTTTTTAAAATCAATTCGGCGCGCGGGTTTTGGTCCGTATTTATTTGATGAATGGCGTTACCTTGATAGAGGTGAGCCGGAAATGGATTGTAGTGTCAGACCCAAAAATCCAGATTTTGTGCTTAATTTACCTCAATATCAAGGTGCGCAAATTTTATTGACCCGAGAAAACTTTGGGTGTGGCTCTTCACGTGAGCATGCGCCTTGGGCATTGGAGGACTATGGCTTTTATGCCATTATTGCCACAAGCTTTGCAGATATCTTTTATAACAATTGTTTTAAAAATGGAATTTTACCCATAATACTGTCTGCTGAGTTGATTGATCAGTTATTTAGCGAAATTAAGGATGGCTATCAATTAACCATTTCGTTATCTGCACAAACCATTATTACTCCGAGTGGACAAAAAATTGCTTTTAATATCGATGAAAATCGTCGTTATCGTTTATTAAACGGTTTGGATGATATAGCACAGACCTTGTTGCTTGCCGATAAAATTAAAGCCTATGAAATCGAGAGGGCCAAGCGTGCTCCCTGGTTGTTCAAAGAAGCATCGATACGTTAAACAGGAAACATAATGCCAAAAAAAATTGCAGTTCTGTCTGGAGACGGTATAGGACCTGAAATCATTAGCGAAGCGATTAAGGTTTTGAATTATTTGAATACCGATATGGACTTGGGATTAGTGTGCGATCAAGCGTTGATTGGTGGAGCCGCATATGACGCTTTCGGAACGCCTTTGCCTCAACAGACATTGAATTTGTGTAAAAATGCAGATGCAGTACTGTTGGGCGCTGTCGGCGGTCCAAAATGGGAAGGATTGGCGCATGCCGTTCGTCCAGAGCGCGGTTTGTTGGGCGTTCGCTCGGAACTTGCCCTATTCTCAAATTTACGCCCTGCCTTTTTGTATCCACAACTGGTCGATGCCTCAACGTTAAAACCTGATGTTGTCTCTGGTTTGGATTTGATGATAGTGCGTGAATTAACGGGTGGTATTTATTTTGGTGAGCCACGCGGCATACGTACGTTAGAAAATGGTGAAAAGCAAGGTTTTAACACCAAAATTTATAATGAGTCAGAGATACGCAGAATTGCACATTCGGCATATAGAATTGCTCAAAAGCGTAGTAAAAAACTATGTTCGGTTGATAAAGCTAATGTATTGGAATGTACTGAGTTATGGCGTAATGTCGTCACTGAGGTGGGTAAAGAATATCCAGATGTGCAACTTAGCCATATGTATGTGGATAATGCAGCAATGCAATTGGTAAGAGCGCCTAAACAATTTGATGTGATTGTAACTACCAATATGTTTGGCGATATTCTTTCCGATACGGCTGCCATGTTAACCGGATCAATTGGTATGCTACCTTCTGCCGCCTTAGACGCAAATGCAAAAGGTATGTATGAACCCATACATGGTTCGGCACCGGATATCGCTGGAAAAGGGATTGCTAATCCACTGGCAACAATTTTATCGGTTGCTATGATGTTGCGTTACACCTTTAACGAAGCAGAAGCAGCCGATCGAATTCAAAAAGCGGTGAACGATGCTTTGGATGCGAATGTTCGAACTGCAGATATTTATTCTGAAGGTATGGTTAAGGTGAGTACTTCTGGCATGGGTGATGCTGTTTTAAATGCTTTAAGGGTAAGCTGATTATGTCAAAAACGTATAATATTGCTGTCGTAGGTGCTACTGGTGCAGTAGGTGAGGCGATGATTTCTATTCTGGAAGAGCGAAATTTTCCAGTGAATACTCTTTACGCTTTGGCCAGTGAGCGTTCGGCAGGCAAGCGCATTGCCTTTAGAGGCGAGGCTTTGGTTGTTAAAGATCTGGCTGATTTTGATTTTTCAAAAGTACAGATAGGCCTATTTTCACCGGGAGCCAGTGTTTCTGCCGAATATGCTCCAAAGGCAGCAGCAGCAGGGTGCGTAGTCATTGATAATACATCACAGTTTCGATATGATGATGATATACCTTTAGTGGTGCCGGAGGTAAACCCAGAAAAAATTGCTGAATATACCAATCGTGGCATTATTGCGAACCCAAATTGTTCTACCATTCAAATGTTGGTGGCTTTAAAACCAATATACGATGCTGTAGGTATTACACGTATCAATGTTGCTACCTATCAAGCTGTTTCTGGTACCGGTAAGGATGCCATCACTGAATTGGCAACGCAAACGGCTAATTTGTTAAATGCAAAACCGATAGTTGCCAGTGTTTATCCAAAACAAATCGCATTCAATGTAATTCCCCAGATTGATGTGTTTATGGATAATGGATATACAAAAGAAGAAATGAAAATGGTTTGGGAAACCCAGAAAATTATGGGCGATAAGCAGATTATGGTTAATCCAACTGCCGTGCGAGTTCCTGTGTTTTTTGGGCATTCTGAGGCAGTACACATAGAAACCCGGCAAAAAATTACCGCAAAACAGGTGCGTGAGCTGTTGTCAAATGCACCCGGCATCAGTATCTTGGATGAGCGGGCTGACGGTGGCTATCCAACTGCAGTAACCGAGTCATCTGGACATGATGATGTTTATGTGGGTCGGATTCGAGAAGATATTTCTTGTGAAAAAGGCATAAATCTTTGGGTGGTAGGGGATAATGTTAGAAAAGGCGCTGCTTTAAACAGTGTTCAAATAGCAGAAATTTTAGCAAAAAACTACATGTAGTCTATAATCCAAGCTCTGTGTTTACTTTGAGTGCTAAAGCTGTTGAGGTAATGATAAGTGAAGGAAATGAAAGTGGGGAAACTAAGTAAAGTTTTGGGTATTGCTATCTTGGCACCTTCATCGGTTTATGCCTTAAGTATTGGTGATATTCAATTGAATTCGGCTTTGAATCAAAATCTCAATGCCGAAATCAGGTTACATGTTGATGCTGGAGAAGACCCGCGAGATATTGCAGTCAGAGTGGCAGCCCCTGAAAAATTCGATCGTGCTGGTGTTCCATGGAGTTATTTCCTATCCAAGATTAAGT
Organism: Methylomonas sp. AM2-LC; assembly: GCF_039904985.1. Lineage (NCBI taxonomy): Bacteria > Pseudomonadati > Pseudomonadota > Gammaproteobacteria > Methylococcales > Methylococcaceae > Methylomonas > Methylomonas sp. AM2-LC. The sequence goes on along the minus strand of NZ_CP157005.1, from coordinate 81,583 downwards.
TTGAAAGTAGTATCAAATCTGATAATACTATCGTGGTAAGACTTACTTCTCAGGACGCTTTAACTGAGCCATTTTTAGATGTTTTACTTGAAGTAGTTAGCGCAGAAGGCAGTCAGTATAAAGAATTTCCTCTTTTGATTGATCCGCCCAGTAATTATAATAATCCACAGTTTTCAGTGGCTGATAATAGCAATTTTCACGAAAAAGCCACGCAGTCTTTAGAGACAACCTATAGCAAGCCATCCGCAGTAGTTTCCAGGCATCATAGTCAACGTCGTCATCAAGCACAACCCGCTTTGGCAGCAGATACCAATAATGCAAATTTACCCATAAATGGTGAATTTGGGCCAACCAAGTCTATGGACAGTTTGTGGCAAATTGCCAAAAAAGTGGCTGCCGAACAGGGTGTCACACCTCATCAAATGATGGCAGCCATTCATAATGCCAATCCTGAGGCTTTTGTTGGCAATAACATTAACGCGCTTAAATTGGGTGTTAAATTAAAAATACCTGCTGTTGGTTCCACTACGCTGGCAGCAGAAAAATCAAAAGCAAATACAGACGGACATAAACCGCCATTATCAAATGGTAAGCCGTTAGAATTACTTTCCCCAGTTGATGCGAATAGTCAAACTGGAAATCAAATTGCTTCCGATCAGAGTGGCAGTGCTGCAAATGCGCAATCGACAGACGGAAAAAGTGTAGAATTACAAACCCGAATTGAAAAACTTGAGCAGCAGCTTGGGTTGATGCAGCAATTGTTGACGCTTAAAGATCAACAATTATCTGAATTACAAAATACTGATAAAGCTTCTCCACAAACTACGCCAAGTTTGTTAACAGTGCAATCTCCTGTTGCAGAGCCAGTTCCAGTGAAAGCAGAGCCTGCTCCTGTTCCACCCCAACAGACAACGATACCACTCCCTGTCGTTGCTCAACCCTTGCCGATAGCTCAAACTCCGACACCTGCACCTGCACCTGCACCTGCACCTGATCAAGGTTTGTTTACCTCAGACTCCTACTATTTAAGTGTTGCAGGTGTGGGTTTTTGCCTATTGTCAGTATTAGGTTGGTTGTGGTGGCGTAAACGTACAATTGATTTGCAAACCAGCAGAGAAAGTATGTTTGCCAATAATGATCAAATTAGTATGCCAGAGCTAGAAAATAGTCTGTCTATACCCATTTTGGATATGGAAAACTCAGCCGCTTTCTATGATGTGGGTATGGTGGGTGAAAGTTCTTTTATTAGTGATTTTACTCCAAGCGATTTTGATGCTTTTGATACAGAACAAAATGAAGTCGATCCACTTTCTGAAGCCGACGTTTATTTGGCATATGGCCGTTATCAGCAAGCGGAAGAGTTGATTCGTCATGCTATTAATCAAGAACCTGAAAAAGATGTTTATAAGCTGAAACTGCTGGAAGTTTTTTATGCTGGCGAAAACAAACAAGGGTTTTCAGATTATGTGCAGGAATTAGTTGCTAAAGGAAAACAGGATGATAGGGCGTTCTGGAGCAAAGTAACTGAGATGGCCCAGGAAATTGTAGTCGATTTACCTGTATTAGGTGGAACAGTTGATAACGGTTTACAAGCGACTAATTTAGAACAATCATTTATCTCAAGTTCAATTATAGAAAGTATCGATAGGCATTTCGATAATAACGATTTTGAGATGGAAGCAAGTGATTTTAATGATTCAAGATTTACAACATCGTTGGATTCCACGGATTCTAATCCCACCAGTCTTGATTTTACGGTTACAAGCCATGAAGCCGCTAATCTAAATGAAAAAATCGATCAGCCTAAAATAGAGAATAGTTTTGAAAGTATAGAGTTTGATCTTGGCGATCTGTCATTTAATGATGCAAGCGAAAAAGTGTTACCCGTAGAAACTGAGAACTCTTTAGATGCTTTCGATTTTAAATTTGATATTGAGACGTTAAAGCCTATACCCGATAAAATCAATTCTGATAATACTATAGAGCTGGAGCATGAGCAGACTTTACAGTTAGAAGATGATTATTTTGCCGATGCTGATTTATTTGCAGGAGAGAGTCTGCAAATGCAAAATGAATCGGAACAACAGTCAGATGATGTTACAAACCAAGGTGGTTTTGATTTCAATTTTGATTTTAATATGCCTGTTACTGATAACAAGGATGAGTTTTCAGAGTATGATTTGGGTGTTGCTGACTTAACAGATATGGATGAATTTGAAACCAAAATTGATCTGGCAAAAGCCTATATCGACATGGGTGATGCTGAAACCGCAAAACTTATTGCGGAAGAAGTATTAAACAAAGGCAACTCCGAGCAGAAAACTCTAGCAAAAACTCTGTTGGATGAAATTAACAGTGTTTAGCAGTGACTTGACTGCTTGATAAAAAACAAAACTCAAAGAGTTGAATGTATTATACCCATCAAGTGTAAAGTCAAAACCAAATCTGACATTTAGGTTTTCTTGCTCAGATCAGATCGGACAATGACTGGCAAAGTTCGGCCAAAAGCCGCCCTATGGAAGAGAAGTGCCAATGACAAATATTCAGCCAAAAGCTGGCATAGGGTATCGTGAGCTTACTTACCGCACCAATCGCGATTACCGGCTTGTCCGTTGTAACGAATCGTTGATATTTAGTTATCCTCCTGCGGGAAAAGCTCGTTAAACAAGGCGACTGTAGTTTCGTCTGCTATGCCTTTGTCAATCGACTCATTTAGTATACTTTTTGCTCCCACAGGATCCTTCGCCATATACTTTGCGACCGCCAATTTTCTGTAACAACTGCTTAAAGTTAGAACCTTACCACCTCCAACTGGCACAATGTAATAGTCCTTGTCGAATCTTTTAATACAATCGGAATAAATCTTTGCGGCACTTTCAAAACGATTCAAATGAAAGTAACTAACTCCAAGGTTTTCAACAAGAATTGCATTTTTCTTATCTTGCTCATACTGCTCTTCAAAAATACTTAAGACCTCGGGATCTTCTGCAACGCGACCAAAATCGGGACCAATATTTTGCCATCCCCTGGCGACAGTGTGGTCCAATTTGATGTGCTTTGTGAAATACAGAATTGCTTTCTCATATTCACCCTTTTCACCGTATAACGAAGTTAATACACCATAAACGGAAGCCAGTGTCAATTTGTCTTCTATTAGATCAATTCCTTCAGTAGTCGTCCCTGAAAAAGCCGAAATTTTCATAGATACTCGGTCTTATGCTGCCAACAAGAATTGTTCGTCAGATGGAACTCCCCAGAACCGAGACAGTGCTTGCCAAAAATAAGACCAAAAAATCCTCAACCGCCTGAGGATCAAACGGATGTTGTGGCCGGCACCGCACAGGACGGCATGCAAGGCATCGCCCATCTCGCCTTTCAGGTAGTTGCGTCCCAACAAGCCGTCGTTTTTCAGGTGGCCGATAATCGGTTCGATGGCGTTGCGACGTTTGAGTGCACGTTTGAGTCGTCGGGTATCCACGCCGCGTTTTTGCCGGGCTTTGTAAATCGTGATGCCCGCGAGCTCGACGCCCCGGTAGCCCAGATCGACAAACACTTCTTTGGCGCGGATGCCGCTCAGAATTTCCGCCTGTTCCAGACAGGATTCCAGTGTATGGCCATCGTAGGGATTGCCAGGGAAACTGCGGGCACCCAGCACGAAATTGCTCTTGTTGGTGACCGTGATCCCTACCTTGACGCCAAACTCGTATTTTTTGTGTACCTTACCTTTGGCAATACACTCCACTTCTGGGGCGTGAAAGCTGTACAACTTGTTTTTATCCTGGGTTTGCTGAGTCAGAATACGTTGTGTTTTCTCCAAGGTGTCCTTGAAAACCAGCTTGACGGCATCGGATTGATCAAGCAATTGGCGATCAATATCCCGGTAAACCCGTCCCACTAGGGTTTTCAGTTGCTTGAGCATCTTGCGTTTACGCTTCATTTGCTTGGCATGACTGTAGCGGTTTGCCATTAGCAGCAAATACGGGGCTTTGCGATTGTAGTTCTGCCTCAGCGAGATTTCATGTTGCTCGGCCAGGCGCACCAGATGCTGGCGGCAGCGTTCATACAATTTGCCATCGGTCGGATAAGTAATAGCTTTCTCCTGGACGGTGCTATCCACTGTCACTGCTTCAAAGTCCTGCTTCATTACCGTCTTACTGTCGATGCCTGCTTGAATGGTCAGTGCCAATAATTGCTCACAACCTGCTTCGCCGATGCGCTGCCGCCATTTGGTCAGCGAGGTGGGATGACAAGGCGTGTCGTGCCGAAAGAAGGTTTCGCCGCAAAAGAATTGCCAATACGGATTCTCCAGCCAGCGGGCTACGACCGCCTCATCGGACAACGCGAAGGCGTGTTTCAGGTAATGCAATCCCGCCACCAACCGCGTGGACAGTGCCGGCGCCCCTTGTGTGGCGACAAAGTACTGACCGAAAGAATCGTCAATCGTTTTCCAGTCGATCAGTTGGGCGAGTTGGTACAACTCGTGACGGGGGTTCAGCAGATCGGCCAGCGGGGTGTTGAACAAATCGATTTGGCCGCTCGTTTCTTGGGATTTTGGCTTCATTTTGAATAAAAATTTGCAAGAAATTAATATCTATTTTACCCATTTCTTGCAATTATTACCCGTCTTTATATGTAAGTATTAATTATGAATCAATGCGTTGCCTGTTGATTTGCGGTTTTTCAGGGACGACTCAGTAAGAGCGTTTTCCAAATATCCGATTGTTTTATTCTTATCTTGCTCTAAATATGAGCCTGCCAACGCAATTTGAATTTTAATCTCTTGTTTATCAAAAGGCCGTCCTAAAGGTCCTTCCGTGTATTCTGTTTTCAGTTTATCCAGTTGCTTTTCAACATTCTGCCAATCTTGCTCCAAGGTAAATATTTGTAACCAGGATTTTGTGTATAAAACCTCGTATGTTAAAAATTCAAGATCCCCATTTTTTTCATCAACCTTAGATAGATACTTTTTTGCTTTATCGAGTGATCGAAGTTGAATCAACGATTTAATATAATATGTACTAGCAGATTCGCTTCTAAACTGCTGATTGAGCAAGACATCTTCTAAAATTTCAGATGCTTTTTCCATTTTAGACTTGTCTCCGGTCTGAATGGAATTGTGATAAAGCAATATTGCATGAAGCGCAATAGCTCGTTGATTTTTTCGATAAAGCTTCAAGGCTTTATCAACTTTCCTAGCTGCTTTATTTAAAGAGTAAGTGGAGATTGGTTTATCAAAGTACTCAGAGCCATCTCTTCCTCCAAGATCATCCCACGCTGAATAAATTAAGTCATTGGATTCAAGTTCTGCTTCCAGCATACTATTGTTGGCAGATGTATAGTAAGAGAGTATTCCGATACATAGCGCCAGGACAGAGATAACTAAGGATATATTATCTTTGTCGATGTATCTTCCGAATTCTACAAACTTTCTTGGCATGCAAATCTTACCTCGATTTTCTTGAAGCCTTTACGACTAAAGTTACTTGCTTGAGCGATTGCGTAGATCAGGTTAGCCAGTGGTTATGACTGGAAAAGATTGAAAAGCGGACCAACGCACATCTGCCTTAGTGACCGCAATCGAATGGATAGCTGCTTGATACTGTATATGACTGAACGACCGGGGTAGCTCTCAAGTAGCCTCGATTCCATCGAGGCTACTTGAGGCGCCGAGAATAGGCGGTTAACTTGAAGGAGAGCATCATGCTCACTCTATCGAGCCATATGTTTTATTAAGCGTATAATTAAAATTACTCCACATCAATTTTACCTTCAATATTATCAAGACGAGTATTTTTAATTAACGCTCCCTTGAAACTAGCATTTTGAATGATTATTCTAGATAAATCCGCATCTGACAAATTTGCATTATCAAAACTTGCTCTGGTAGCATATGCCTCTCTGAAATTGCTGTATCGCAAATTCGCATTTACAAATACAGTATCAATTAATTGAGCATTCATGAATTTTGATCCAACAAGTGAAGTGCTAAAAAAAATACAATTCTCAACACTGACATCGGTGAAGTCCGCACTGTCTAGAAATAACGAAATTGGGAAATAATATTCGGGTCGCCAACCGGCACTATTAATACGCGCGACATAATTTGAAAAATAGTGAGAATTATCACCAGAGGGTTTGAATCGTATTTGATTATTGCCGCCGATACTTCCTATAGATTGATAGCGTCTTACTTCGATATTATTGACACTATGAGATTCGCCCCATTTTGCTTCAATTCCAGGAGGTACTGCCACATAGTGATGAACTAAAGCTGTCAATCGGCATAAACCATCTCCTAAATGCGAATCAATGGCCGTGGTTCGAGGAGGGAATAGAGATTGCTCTTTATCTGGCGCTTGCGGCATAGTCCATTCTACTAGTTCCATGACATAAGGATTTTCCCAACCTGTGCGTTTTTTTCCCTGATATTTTGGCTGCATTCGAAGATGAACCGCTTCTCCCCACCAATCCCAAAGATCGGCCAAACCATCACGAACCTTTTGCCAAGCACGTATATCAAGTGCTTGCGTAGGCTGCCCAACGATAGTTTTGTCATGTTCGTCATAAGTACGCGCTAATTCCCACTCAATTAACGCATGCACGTGTTTAGCTACTTCTTTCGTAATCCATTGTGGGGCCAACATTTGGCTCAAACGACGAGAAAAACCGAAGCGAATATCTTCTAAATCAAAATCTTTCCAAAATACAGAGCGTTCAGGCAAATAATCAGGTGCACCGCGTCCATAGGCTTTAAGCGTTTCTACTAGACACTCAGCAAAAAGATATTCACGAAATGACTTGTGAAGAAATTCAGCACCAAGTTCCCTATGACCACCTTTAAAGAAAAATCCAATCATCAAAACTGTGAGAGGATGATCCTTGGTTGTCTCCTGCACGCGTTGGATTAATTCTTCGTCTAATGCTGACAAGCGGTAATCCAGTTCATCGTAAGGGATATGGTCCAGTCCAAACACAGTCATGGAAACAGCCGTTTCATGCAGTAATCGCCTTAGTTCTGTAGTTGGTAATTTTGGCTCGTAGACTCCTTGACCATACCGCCCTCCTTTAATGCATGTGATATCAGTGAGGTGGCGATACAAAGTGGTAGGATTATTTACTAAAACCTGCAAGTCAGATCCAACCCAACAGACCATTAATCGCACTGCTAAGTGCGCTAATAATGGTAAGCCCAATACTTCCATCGTGTCGATATCCCTCTCAATATTGTTTCGCTTGTTCTCCAACAACTGTTGATACCCTGTCCGATATCCTTCCAATACCGGCTTAAATCGTTCTGGATTTGCCATTTCAAGCTGTTTAGGATCAGTGAAATAGCGGGCCAAACGACAGACGAATCCATCAAGCTTGCTCGGAGGTAAAGGACGGATTGTAAATAAGCGAGTTGTTTTGGTCATAAAGCTGGAGCTAGAAACTGCATCAGATGGACGACCAGTTAGCACAACACGAACGACAGGGCGATTACCGCGATTAATGAACTTATCGCGAATTTGGCTAAGAATATCGTTTACGCGAATTGCAAACCCTTTTTCAACAGCTACGCTAACTTCGTCCCAACCATCAATAATCAATACCCATGGACAAATTGGGCAACCGTTAAAATCAACTTGTTGGTCAAATAAGCTTTGGTCAGCAAAAAGCTCATCCGGTTTTGCTTTGGGGGTTTCAGTTGGGCGATCCTCAATATCCCAAAATCGAATAGCTTCTGGCAGCGCATCTTGAATATTACCAATATGCAAAGGTAAATCTCGAAATCGTATGCGAATAGGTTTGAGTCCATTGTTCAATAACTCAACGCTTAGGCGCAGGGTAAAAGCAGATTTTCCAGACCCAGCGGGCCCTTGAATTACGATAGCATCCTTAAAGCTTTTGTCTCCAATTAGCTGCATCACGGTTGGCAGTAATTCATGTTGACCACCAACATGCAAATCGAAAGGATCTATTCTAACCTTACCTTGTTGAACAGACTCTTTGGCCTGATTATTATCAATCAGTTTTCCGTCTTGTATTTCCTGCCATTGTAGAACACCACATTCTGTTTCTATATAAACATCAGATAGAGTAAAAGGCTCCTCGCCAAAAACTTGTTTATCTTCGTACAAATAACGTTGATATTCAAAATGATCTTGCCATGCCGCATCAACACGCTCTGGATTCTCGAAATGGAAAGCTTCTGTAATTGAAATAAATTTATCGCGGGTGCTTGGGTGGGTTAGTAAAACTATAAGCTCCCTTGGAAATCGCATAGATACTTCGTTATGTACTTTGCGACGTTCACTCTCATTGTATCCTACAGCTTTTAAAGCTTCATCAAGTATTGCATCTGCTTGCTTAATGAATGTATGGTTCAATGGATCACTCAAAGAGTACGTTGAAAAGCTTGCTCCTTCTTTTGGTAAATCAATATCTTTATTTGGATCCCATTCAATTTTTTCAGATTTTACTGAGGGATTTCCTATCGTTTTTAGCGACTTCTCAATCGCTCGTTGATACGCTGTGGTAAACGCAAGGTAAGTTAAACGGTCAGGGTCCTTAATTTCGCCAAGTTTGCTAAATAACGTAGCTACAAATTTTATTGGTGGTGCCGCAGCGGATGCAGATTCACCGATAATTTGCAACCACCAAGGGCATATTTCTGAAAGCTTTGACAGCCAATCTTTATCTTCGCAAGCTTCAACGATATCCGAAATAAACTCAGCAACAGATTTTATATTTACTGTGGTTTTTTCGATTGATTCTTGATCTTCAGCAGTTAAGCCGAGAAGTTTTGATAACTTAGAACTCATTATAAAAATTCTCCCTGAAATTTTTAAATAAATTTATCATGAACCGATTAACTCGTAGATTTTATTAAGACGTCAATTAAATTCAGTGTAAATACCACTAATTGAGTGAATAACAGAGGTTATTAATCACACATATTTAGTTTTCTAGTTAGATAGGACATAGTTTAGCCCGTGTAGCTTAGATTAGCGATAGAGTAATCAGAGAAATGCTGGCTTCGACCCTGCGATTACGCAAGCTAACCACAGCTACATTTTGAACGGCAGCTTATTTGCCTTTTCTTGTCTGTTCAAATTCATATTCATTGGCTGCTTTGGGTCGAACCTTCTCTTTCATTGTACGATTAGATTGCAACTGGTTTTCTAAATTGTCAGATTTAATGCTGATTTTTACACATCAAGCTTAGGTCGATTTTTTGTTTAAACTTTACTTTAAGCGCTTATAGCTTTAATTAAGCGATTAATAAATTACGCAAGATCTGTTCGTAGATATCACTTAATGTCTCTAAATCGGCCAGTGCTATATTTTCATCTATCTTGTGAATACTAGCATTAATAGGGCCAAGTTCAATGACTTGAGTACCTGTTGGCGCAATAAAGCGGCCGTCAGAAGTACCGCCTCCAGTGTCGTTTACGGTGTCCACACCACAAATTGTTTTAATGGCTGCATGCGTAGCCTCCAATAATTCGCCCTGTGTGGTCAGAAAAGGCTGGCCGGATAAGCGCCATTGCAAATCATATTTAAACCCATAATGATTGAGAATAGCTTCGGTTCTGGATTTAATAGTAGATTCATTCAATTCGGTACTAAAGCGCAAATTAAACTGCACTTCAAGTTGTCCCGGAATAATGTTTTCTGCGCCTGTACCTGCAGCAATGTTAGATACCTGTAAACGTGTGGGTGGAAAGAAAGCATTTCCATAATCCCATATTTCATCTGTCAGTGCTTTTAAGGCAGGAGCAAAGCGGTGAATAGGATTTTCCGCTAGTTCGGGATAGGCAACATGTCCTTGTATGCCAAATACTGTTAGTTTTGCACATAATGAGCCACGTCTGCCGACACGTATAACATCACCTAAAACAGTTTTGCTTGAAGGTTCTCCTACCAGGCACCAGTCTATTTTTTCTTGGCGTTGCGTCAAAACGTCTATGACTTTTACTATGCCGTTACTTGCAATACCTTCTTCGTCGCTGGTCAACATAATAGCGATCGAACCTTTGTGTTGGGGGTGTTCAGTAATAAAGCGTTCAACTGCCGTAATAAAAGCGGCTATACTGCCTTTCATATCAGCAGCGCCACGCCCGTAAAGCTTGCCGTTACGTATTTGTGGTTCAAACGGCGGTGATTCCCAGTCGGTTATTGGACCGCTTGGGACAACATCCGTATGACCAAGAAAAACAAAAAGCGGCGATTGTTGGCCTCGGCGTAACCATATATTTTGAGTGTCGGCAAAGTCCATCTGTTCTGCATTAAAACCTAGCTTATGCAATCGTGTGGTGAGTAAATGCTGGCAACCGGCATCATCAGGTGTTACGGAGGGCAGGCGTATCAGTGTTTCTAATAGTTTTAGACTTTCACTCATCAGTTTTGTACATAGTCATTTGGATTAAATCCGACCAATAATTTTTCACCAGTGTCTATTATAGGTCGTTTAATTAGAGTGGGATTTTTCAAGATAAGTTGCAAGCCTTGCTCGGAATTTATCTGATGTTTTTCTTGTTCACCCAGTTGTCGCCAGGTGGTGCTACTACGGTTGATCACGGCATCTAGACCGAGAGTGGTCATAAAGCTTTGCAGTAAAATGGCATCCAGACCATCAATTTTGTAGTCATGGAATCGATAATTTATCTGTTGAATATCAAGCTGTGCCCGGGCTTTTTTAACCCGGTCACAGTTTTTGATGCCGTAAATCACCCACATATATATCAGGCATCGCCAGCCAATAAATCATCCAAATCAGGTAAAGAATTATCCGATTTTGCGCGTGCTTTATAGACATCAACGAATTCCATAAAAGCTTGCTCAAGGTCTTCAAGTACTTCTTCTTCATCGCTAACATCATCAGCCGGAATTTCTTCAGATTCCAGATAATCTTTTTGAATGGCAATCTCACCGTTTAGTGATAGTAGGGCAAGGATTAAAGCATTGTTGGAAATATTTTCAGACATGATTAGCTCGCTAGTTGAGTGAATGGGGGAACTTGGACTATGTTGAATATACAAATGCACATTGAAACCTGATCCTTAGTTGTTCTGTATTAGAGTGTCGTAAGAACATTTGGAATAGACTAGTATCGGCATCGAAATTTCTTAAGCAAATACCCAAACACTGACACACTAAGGGTTGCCGCGTTCCGAAATTTAAACTGCGTATTGTATAAAACAAATTAAGCTGCAAATCAATGCTGCTGATAATAACCATTGTAACGCATTCCCGCTCAATTATGCTAAGAGTTAAAAGCGGCAAAACAGATGTTAAACGAATGCAAATAATCAGAAATTAGTTTAATCAATGCTGCTCTAGTGCTTATCAAGGCGGTGAGTTTATTGCTGATTAATGTTAATTTATTGATTATAAAGAGTAAATGTTTGTCTTGGCAGAAAAGTTTAAGTTTTGGTTAAATGATGCTTTGTGCACATCAAATTTTGGCACTTGTTGGTCTGGCTTGGCTCCGCAATAAAAAACGGGAGCTTGAATCTGCATTCTGATACCTAAACCGTGCCGAAATTTGATGTGTCTTTGTCAGATTTATTGAATTTTTATGAGCTCAACATCGAAAATTAAAGCAGCATTTGGACCAATATCGCGGCCAGCGCCACGTTCGCCATAGGCCAAGTTAGATGGAATAAATAATCTAGATTTACCACCCTCTTTCATTAATTGTAAGCCTTCAGTCCAGCCTGGAATAACTCTGTTCAATGGAAAAGAGGCAGGAGCTCCACGTTTGTAAGAGCTGTCAAATTCCTTGCCTTCAATTGTGGTACCTTGATAATGCACCGTAACATTTGCGGTGGCGCTGGGCGATTTACCCGTACCTTCAGTAATTATTTGATATTGTAAACCGCTGCTGGTAGTGATCACACCAGGTTTTTTGGCGTTTTCAGCTAGAAAGGCTTCTCCAGCGGCTTTGTTTTCTTCGGGGGTGGTAGCGTTAGCCATTGATAACATTGCAAATCCTAATAGAAAGGCGATTAAAGTTGCGATAATACGTTGTTGAGTAATTTTCACGGATTCTCCTGATTGGTTTAGTTATAGCACTATCAGTTTATCATTTTTTAGCATCCAGCTCTTCTCTGCATGTGGCTAGTTGTGCATCATAACGTTTGGCTCGTTGCTGAACTTTTTTGGCAATATTTAAAAGCCAAGGCTTTTGTGCATAACTACTACGTTTAAAGCCAGTAATTCCTTCATGGTAGGTTAGATATAAATTAAGCGTATCATTATTGGCTATTCCAAGTTTTTTGTGGGTTGCATCACAATACCAAGCCACAAAATCGCAACTATCGGAAAAATCTTCGCGACTTGCCCAATTGTTATCCGCATTATGTTGGTATTCATCCCATGTTTCATCTTTGGCTTGTGGATAGCCGTAAGCACTACTGGAGCGAAACCAGGGAATAAAGCCTAAAATCAAGGGTATGGGAGGTTGTGCGTCGGCTTTAAATGCAGATTCTTGGTTGATAATAGCCATTTGTACAGCTATCGGAACTCCCCAGCGTTGTGCTGAGTTTAGCGTCGCTGTGTACCAGTCCACATTTTCACGAAAAATTTGGCAAATATTTTCAGTGTTTTTGGGAGGTACCGTTGTACATGCCGATAAAAGGGTTAGACTTACAATACTTAAAAATTTATTATACATACTAATAATAACTCATTTGCATTTAATGTCCGATAAGATTTATGGTTGAATTATTACCTGCTTTTGACACACGTATGGCGCGTGAAACTTTGCATGGACTTGGTTGGGTATGTATTGGTTCCGTTGAGCATAAAATTAGTTTATTGAATGTTTCTCTGACTGGGATTCTGGCAGAACTTCAATATAATGATCAAGTACCAGATTACTACGAATTATTTAAGTCTTTACAAGCCGCTCCGTTGATTGATTTTTATCTGCCGGAGATGCGATTGGCTGGCGAAGCGGTGGTGGTAAGGGTTGAATCGATTAAATGTGGTTTTCATTTAGGTATCGAGTTTCGAAATCTGACCAGTAATATCGATGAGCTATTATATAAACGCAGGGTCTTCAGAAAAAATTTAGTTTCCCTCGGCCATATTTTCTTTCATGATAATCATTATAGCTTCAATACCGAGAGTGTTTCCGTGTATGGTATGGTGATACGCATACTCAATCGTATTGATTTCGAAATTGGCAGTGTTACGCGTTTTGAGTTCAAACAGTTGGATTTACAGGGGGAAGTTCAAATAATTTGGGGGGATCGTGATTACAATTCAACCTTACTTGGATTGCAGTTTTTGCAAAAAGCAAGAGGTGTGGCGTCAGATAACAAGCTCATTGATAACGCGCTAAACGTTGCTATTTAAGTTTCATGTTGTTTCAATTTACCAATAACAATGATTGTTTGTCTCGCTCTATCCATAGCTTTTCTGCCAGCATATGCGCATCGATTTGATTATTGGCTTTGCCTAGCAGTTTTAATGCAATCGCGCAGGTAGCAATCACTGTGGCCTCGGCGAATTCGTCCTGTATTTCTCCATGCCAAAGTTGTGTTAGTTGCAGAGGATTGAGATCTTCAGCTTTTAAGTGACGACGCGTAAATATCGCGGGCCATAGCTCATCATCAAGTATCTCTCCATGCACGCTCTGTACTAGACATTCTACGTCAGGATTACGTTCAGTTTCTCCTCCTTCGCCTTTTAATACAGCCATATGCGTTTGGTTGAGTAATAATGCCGCTTTTTGATGTACCTGACGGTAACTGGGATGGAAGATACCTTGTAAGCAATGGCTGGCATTCAAAGGATTCAATAGCCGGACCAATGTATGCACTGGTGAGCGTAAGCCCATTAAGGGCCTAAGATTAATCATGTCATAGAGTTGTGGACATAAGTGTGCTAATGACAGATAGCTAAAGTTGTAACGCAATAATTGTTGTTCAGCTTCTGTTATTGAGGCGGCCACGGGTATTCCCAAAATCTCCAGAACCTTTTCAGTATAAATTCGCCCTTCGGTATGCCCACCAGCTCCGTGCATAAAGACTTTAATACCATTATTGGCAAGTAATAGGGTTGAAAGCAGAAACCAGGGTAAGTGTCGACGTTTTCCTGCATAGGACGACCAATCAAGGTCAACTTGTACCCGACAGGCAGAAACATCAATGTTTTGCTTGGCTGCTTGAACGAATCCAGCCAATTCTTCGCTGGTTTCTTCTTTAATGCGCATTAGCATTAAAAATGCGCCGAGTTGTATGGGTTGCACCTGACCAGTCAGGATCATATGCATAGCGCGATATGCCTCATTCTGAGTGAGGGGACGTGAACCTTTTTTGCCTTTGCCTAAGATTTTGATAAATTCGGCAAAGGGATGTTCTGGTGTTTGCAAACTCATGACACAGTAAAACGAAAATAGTGGTCGATCAATAACGCAGCAAAAATCAGCATTAGATAAATAATCGAATAGGCAAATGTGCGCATTGCGGTTTGATTATCTTTTTTACGCATCATCTGTACCGCAAAAAATATAAAACCAAAGCCGAGCAATATGGCTATGGATAGATAAATCAAGCCGCTCATGCCTGTTAGATAAGGTAATATCGTAGTAATAAGCAGTAAGATGGTATACAGCAGAATTTGTAAGCGCGTGAAAGCGACGCCATGCGTAACAGGAAGCATAGGAATATCAACTTTCGCATATTCTTCACGACGGGCAATGGCCAAGGCCCAAAAGTGAGGCGGTGTCCACACAAATATGATTAGGAATAGTAATAGTGCATGGGGATGTATGTCACCTGTGATGCTGACCCAGCCTAGCACAGGTGGAGCTGCACCAGCGGCACCACCAATTACAATATTTTGGGGGGTCATTTTTTTTAGATAAACAGTGTAAATAACCGCATAACCTATCAACGATAAAAAAGTTAAAAAGGCAGTTAATGTATTAACTTTTATAATCAATATGAGCATCGAGGCTACGCCAATGATGCCAGCAAATGTCAGTACATGCCAAGAATTCAGTTCGCCCATCGGTAGTGGGCGGTAGCGGGTACGAGCCATTTCGGCATCAGATTTTTGATCGATAAAATGATTGAGCGCTGCAGCTGATGACGCAGCCAGTGCGATTCCCAGTGTGCCATAGAAAAATTTGTCGAGCGGGGGCATGCCAGGTACGGCAAGCAGCATGCCAACGATAGCTGTGAACACAATTAAGGCTACGACTCTGGGTTTGCAGAGTGCTAGATAATTTTTCCAGGAATGTACGGTTAGTTTATGGCTCATTCAAATCCGAATAGTGTCTATGTCGTTAAGCATATAGAATAACAGTGAACCTTTGATAATTAAAATCATCACAGGCATTCATTTTTTCTATCAACGAGGGATGTATGAAATATAGGCTTACAGCTTTGCTGTTGTGTTGTCCGATTCTCACCGCGCACGCTGAGAATAGCAAGGTACATGAACATATTTTTGGTAATGGTTTGAAAATATTGGTGAAAGAAGATCGTCGCGCTCCAGTGGTGGTCTCTCAGGTTTGGTACAAAGTGGGTTCCAGTTATGAGCCTGGTGGTATTACCGGTATTTCACATATGCTAGAACATATGATGTTTAAGGGTACCAAACTTTATCCAGCCGGAGAGTTTTCTCGTATTATTGCCGAAAATGGAGGGCAGGAAAACGCTTTTACAGGTAATGATTACACTGCTTATTTTCAAACCATGGAAAAATCTCGCTTGGAAATTAGTTTTAAACTGGAAGCGGATCGAATGCGTAACCTGGATCTAAAAGCTGAAGAATTGGTTAAAGAGTTGCAGGTTGTAACAGAAGAACGGCGGATGCGTACCGATGATCAACCGCGCGCTAAAACGCAAGAACAGTTTAACTCGGTGGCATTCTCAAATAGTCCTTATAAAAATCCAGTTATCGGTTGGCCATCGGATATAGCTAATTACAAAGTTGAAGATCTAAATGCTTGGTATCAACAATGGTATGCTCCAAATAATGCCACACTGGTAGTAGTGGGTGATGTTGACGCAGAGCAGGTAATTAAGTTGGCTGAACAATATTTTGCTGGTTTAAAACCTAGTGATATTAAACCTTTAAAACCGCAGGATGAGATCGAACAGAAGGGTGTCCGGAAATTGACCGTTAAAGCGCCTGCCAAACTACCCTATATCATGATGGGTTACAAAGTGCCGGTACTTAAGACGGTTACCCAAGAAAGTGAAGCTTATGCGCTGGAAGTGTTGGCGGCCATTCTGGATGGTGGTAACAGTGCTCGTTTGCCTACACATTTGGTGCGCGGTAAAGAAATAGCGGTATCTGTGGGTGCTGGTTATGATTTAACCTCGCGGTTACCCGATTTATTCTTGCTGGAAGCAACTCCCGCTGAAGGCCATACAGTATTTGATATGGAATATGCCTTGCTGGACGAGGTTTACCAATTAAAATCTGAGTTGGTAAGCAAGGAAGAATTACAGCGCATTAAAGCACAAGTCTTGGCGAAAGATGTATACCAGAAAGATTCTAATTTTTATCAGGCTATGGAGTTAGGAATGTTGGAAACAGTAGGCGTTGGTTGGCAAAAAGCCGATGATTATCTGAGTAAGCTTAATCAGGTGACTGCCGAGCAAGTACGTGCCGTGGCACAGAAATATTTAATTGAAGATAATCTTACTATTGCTTATCTGGATCCCCAGCCTATTACCGAAGCGCCCAGACCGGCTAAAATGATTGGAGGTCATCATGCGTTTTAAATTGCTTGGATTACTCCTGCTAACTATAAGTCAGCTTGGTTGGGCAACTGTCAAAATTGAACATTGGCAAACCACTCAAGGTGGGCGTGTTTATTACGTATACACACCTACTTTGCCAATGACCGATATTCGTCTAACCTTTGATGCCGGTAGTGCGCGTGATGATACAAAGTTTGGCTTGGCAGCTTTGACAGCTTCATTACTGGGTAATAGTTCGGGTGAATGGACAACCGATGAAGTGGCTAACCGTTTTGAATCGGTGGGAGCAACATTTTCTAACGGTGTGTCAGAAGATATGGCTTGGCTATCGCTACGCACTCTTACCGATAAAACACTGTTAGATAAGGCATTGGCTACCTTTCAAGAGGTTGTCAGTCATCCTGCCTTTAATAGTGTGGATTTTCAGCGTGAAAAAAATCTGACTTTAGCAGCCTTAAAGCATAGAGAAGAATCACCTGCGGCTCTTGCCAGTATTGCCTTTCATAAAGCACTCTATAATAATCATCCTTATGCACATCCTGAAGAAGGTGTCGTGCAAACCGTTTCGAGTTTTGAAGTTGATGATCTTAAGAACTTTTATCGTAAATATTATGTGTCTGCAAATGCCACAGTGGTCATTGTCGGTGATTTAAGCCGTACACAAGCAGAACAGATTGCTCAAACGTTGTTGAATGGTTTGCCGGTTGGTGAAAAACCTGCAGAAATTCCATTAGTAACGATGCCTACGCAATCAAGTAGTCAGCATATTGATTTTCCATCTACACAAACCCATGTTTTAGCAGGTTTGCCAGGTACCTATCGTAAAGATCCAGATTATTTTGCTTTGTACGTGGGAAATTATATTTTGGGTGGAGGAAGTTTAGTCTCAAAATTGTTCGATGAAGTGCGTGAAAAACGCGGATTAGCTTATAGTGCCTCTAGTCAATTTGCACCTTTATATCGTCAGGGGCCTTTTACTATTGGTCTACAAACTCGGAATGACCAAGCTGCCAAAGCTATCGAAGTGATGAATACCACTTTGAGTAACTTTATCTCTAATGGTCCGAGTGATGCTGAGTTAAAAGCGGCCAAGCAAAATATTACGGGTGGATTCGCCATGCGTATTGATACCAATAGTAAATTAACTGATTACGTAACGATGATTGGTTTTTATCAACAGCCTTTAGATTATTTGGAAACTTTTTCCAGTAAGGTGGACGCTATAACCACAGCAGATATTAAGGATGCGTTTCAACGTCGTGTACGCCCAGAATTGCTACAAACGATTACCGTTGGTGGTAAGTAGGGGTGAGTAATAAGCTGCGTATTATTGGTGGAGAATGGCGCAGCCGGCATATTGTCTTTGATGATGTTCCCGGCTTGCGGCCTACACCGGATAGAGTCAGAGAAACATTGTTTAACTGGCTGCAAACAGATGTTGTAAATAGTCGTTGTCTCGATCTGTTTGCGGGTAGTGGTGCTTTAAGTTTTGAAGCTGCATCCAGAGGTGCAAAAAGCGTTGTACAGGTAGAGAGTAATCACTCTGCCTGTCAAAAGCTTCGGCAGAATACTGAGCTATTAGCTGCAAAGCAGGTGCAGCTAATAGTTTCAGATGCATTGCGATTTTTGCAGCAAACGCCACAATGTTTTGATTTGGTGTTTATAGACCCTCCTTTTCGACAAAATCTCATACCTGTAACGTGTCAGCAACTTGAACAAGGAGGTTGGTTGGCTAATTACGCTAAAATTTATATAGAAGCCGAACGAAATGTTGAATTGTCGGATTTGCCGGCTAATTGGGATTTACTCAAGAAAAAATCAGCAGGACAAGTCGATTTTTATTTGTTTCAAGTGATCAAATAGAGCTACGCACCACATTGATGGCTTTTTTATACGCCACTGAGTAGATTGATGTAATAAAAAATTAATATTTAAAAGACAAATGCTCTGCATAACGACAGATTTATGTAATAATTCCGAGCTTTTGTGGGATTTATCCCGCGTCATAATAATTACAAAGGGGTAAGTCCATGTGTTGGAGTGGAGAGGCATCAGGGGTATTGGCTGCGGCAGGTTTGGCTACTGCAGTTTATGTGGCTTATAAAGGCGAATCCAAGGAATTGTGGATTCCTTTGACCTATTTTGCATTGATGGAATTATTGCAAGCTGCAACGTATGTCTATATTAATCTGTGTGACAACCCTAATAATCAGGTTTTAACCTTGTTGGGGTATCTGCATATTGCTTTTCAGCCATTTTTTGTGAATATGGTGGCTATGTATTTCATTCCCGAAAGTGTCAAACTCAAAATTAGAACGACAGTCTACACTTTCTGTGCAATTAGCTCTCTGGCAATGTTAATTAAAATGTTCCCATTTGCCTGGGCTGGTAATTGTGTTCCTGGCGTGGAAGGGTTTTGTGGTGTACAGACTTGTTCAGTATCTGGTGATTGGCATATTGCCTGGCAAATGCCGCTAAACGGCCTCATGTCTAACCCTGTGACTTGGTTACTCGGATTTAACTGGGGTTTGCACGCGTTTTCATATATTTTGGCTGCGTTTGTTATGCCTATTATTTATGGTTCATGGCGTTTTGTCGCTTTTCATTACCTCATAGGCCCTTGGATTTCAGATATTACTACTGATGATCCAAACGAGTATTGTGCAGTATGGTGTTTGTTCTCCATTGCATTATGTGTATCGGTAATTAAAACGCCAATTAGAAAACATTTACATGTTAAAAAATGGCCATTTTATCAGCGTGAAGTCGGTGATAGTCTCTAATCTGTTATGAGTATAAAAAAACAAGAAATTATTGATGCTTATTGGTTTCGGCATGCTTGTAAAGAATTTGATGCGACGCAAAAAATAAGCGATGAGGATTTTGGCTTTATTTTGGAAACTGGGCGTTTATCACCTAGTTCTTTTGGGATTGAGCCATGGAAGTTTCTGGTGGTCCAGAATATGGAATTACGCGAGAAGTTAAGAGTGCATACTTGGGGTGGACAAAAACAATTGCCTACCGCCAGTCATGTGATTGTATGCTTGTTTCGTAAAAGTTGTTTTATGCGTTATGACAGTGATTATGTGCAGAATTTTATGCGTCAAGTACAGGGCTTTCCTGAGCCGGCTGTACTGGCGCGAACAGCTATCATTGAGAAATTTCAACGCTATGATTATGCCTTGTTGGATTCCGAACAAGGCATGAGTGAATGGTCAATCAGACAAACCTATTTGCCATTTGCAAATATGATGACATCTGCGGCAATGATAGGCATTGATTCCTGTCCAATTGAAGGATTTGAGAAGACGGCATTGGAACAGGTGTTGGTAAATGATTTTGGGGTTGATCTGGAAAGTTGGGGGCTTGCTTATCTGCTCGCTTTTGGCTACCGAAAAGGAATACCTGCTCGTGAAAAAACTAGACAAAACATGGAATCGGTGGTTGAGTGGTTTATATAAACCACTAATTCAATAAACAGATTTGGTTTGTAGTATCGTTTAAAGAAACAGGGTTGTGAGAAGGACGACGTACTGCGGTAAAGCGTTCTCGCCAATAAGGCTGGTTAAGGTCGGAAACCATTACTTTGCCGGTATGAGAGCTGGGGGCATGTACAAACTTGTCATGTCCGACATATATGCCAACGTGTGATAAAGGTTTGGTGTTTATGTTGAAAAATACCAAGTCCCCCGGTTGACGCTGATTAAGTTGTATAGTGGGTAGCTGATTGGCAAGTGACCAGGTATCTCTTGGTAAATTAAGTCCTTGTTTTTTATAGACATAAAATACAAGGCCGCTACAGTCAAAGCCTTCATTGGGAGATTTTCCACCCGGAACATAAGGGTGGCCTTGTAATTGCAAAGCTTCCTGAGCGGCTTTGTTATTTCCAGAAGACGAAAACTTTTCTGCTGGCTGGGTAAGTTTTAGCTTTTCGGTTGTTGCGCAACCAGACAATATCAATACAAACAATATTAAAGGGAATTTATTCATTCCCGGCATAAAGGCACGTATGCATTGCATTTTTCAGCTCCCATATAAACACGTTGTTAATTTTAGACCAATTTCTGTAACTCTGCTGAAATATGAACATTAATTCATTATAAGTTTTGTGGTATTTGAGACAATTTTTGTGACAATAGTCATCAAAATGGGTTTTAAAAATAGCAGGAATACACGTATTTCAATAAATACATAAATTGGTGCAAAAGTTGCTTGTATAATGAGCGATGCTTTTTGTTAAGCATCTAGAAAGAACAGTATGCTTTTTAGCGTTAGCTGTTGCCGGCCATCTTCGTTAACTAGAATGTTAGCCGGGCTTATTTAATTTTTGCCGTTTTGATGGTTATTTAGGAGTGAAGTATGAATGAAATTTTATTGTTAATGGTGCTGCTGTTTGCGGTTTATTTATTTTTGCCTGAAACTTGGCATGCTAAATTTGCTTTGAAAGCAAAATCGGAACTGACTGGTCAATCTGATGAAAATGCGCTGATTCTTCCTGAAGATTCAGTGCTAAGACGCCACTATATTACCCAATTGCGGGCAGAAATTGAGCAAGGTTTATTTCCGCGCCCAACCGACTTTACCTTACAGCGACATTATGATGCCTTAGTTGAGGCAGAACTGGAAAGCCGTTTATCTGCTCTTGCCACCTTGGCGGCATAGTTTAAAAATTTAGCATTGTTGGCTTAGTCTCCATAAAACACATCAATGACTATTGATGTGTTTTATTTGTTGGTAGACCATATTTGGTCATAGGCATTAGATGTTTGAAAGTAATAGTTGATTTCAACTTTTTAAGCGATGCCTCTATATCAATATTTAATTCCCCTCCTTCAGTTTATAACGCTGATTCATTTTGTAATAATCTTTTATTAACTTTGCGGTAGAATTACAAAAATTGGTTTGTGTACTCAATATTGGAAATGAGTTTCTTTTTTTGTTTAGGAATTGTATGGGAAAACAGGTCGCATTAATTACCGGCATAACCGGTCAGGATGGTTCATATTTAGCAGAATTCCTGTTGGATAAAGGATATGAAGTACATGGTATCAAACGACGAGCCTCTCTTTTTAATACCGAACGGGTAGATCATATCTATCAAGATCCGCATATTAAAAATCCAAAATTTTATCTGCATTATGGAGATTTAACCGATAGTTCGAATTTGACTCGGCTATTGAGTGAGATAAAGCCAAACGAAATTTATAACCTGGGTGCAATGAGTCATGTTGCCGTCTCGTTTGAATCTCCAGAATACACAGCGGATGTTGATGCTATTGGTACTTTGCGATTACTTGAGGCGATGCGATTTTTGGGAATGGAAAAAACTGCCAAGTTTTATCAGGCTTCCACTTCTGAACTTTATGGCTTAGTGCAGGAAATTCCGCAAAAAGAAACCACTCCGTTTTATCCTAGGTCTCCTTATGCTGTAGCCAAGCTTTATGCTTACTGGATTACTGTCAATTATCGCGAAGCATACGGTATGTTTGCTTGTAATGGTATATTGTTTAATCATGAATCCCCTCGCCGAGGAGAAACCTTTGTCACCCGCAAAATTACACGTGGTTTAAGTAATATTGCTTTAGGCTTGGAACAATGTCTTTACATGGGGAATATGGATTCGTTGCGAGATTGGGGGCATGCCAAGGATTATGTACGTATGCAATGGATGATGTTACAGCAGGACACACCAGAAGATTTTGTCATTGCGACCGGTGTGCAATACTCTGTGCGCCAGTTTATCGAACTTGCTGCTAAAGAATTGGGTATTAGTTTGCGCTGGGAAGGCCAAGGTGTTGAAGAAACGGCTGTTGTGACTGGAATTTCAGGTGATAAAGCCCCAAACCTACAAATTGGGCAAACGATTGTAGCAATTGATCCACGTTATTTTAGGCCTGCAGAAGTCGAAACCTTATTAGGCGATCCAAGTAAAGCTAAACAAAGATTAGGCTGGGAACCGCAAATTACGTTTCAGGAAATGGTCAGTGAAATGGTGGCGCACGATCTTCAACAAGCGCAAAAGCATGCGCTATTGAAACATCAAGGCTATAACGTAGCGGTTAGTCGAGAATAAACACTGTTCGCATCCAATAACCTTAGGCTGTTTTATAGAATAGGGTTATTGGGTCATCAACTTGCCAAGCTTGATATTTGTTCATGATAGCCATAAAGTTTGCGGAGTTTGTAAATGCGAATAGCCACTGTTTCACAGCGTTATAGCGACAGTGTTTAAACCATTCGTCATCTACAGCTGCTAACTGCCGAATAAAGGGTAATATTGCTGCGTCTGCCAAACTGAAATGCGCAGCACATAAAAAGTCTTGATGAGTTAAGCGTTGTTCAAGTTCAGCTAAAAACAATTCAGCTTGTTGGCGATAATAGTTAGCAGGGTAGTCAGGGTAGCGATCAGCGTATTTATAGCGATCCAGAGCACCTTTAAATTCAGTATCGTTCCAGTCTATCAGGTACTGAGCCTCTTTTAGGCTAGCTGGCGCAAGCCAGTGTTCAGGGTCGTTTTGTTGTAAAGCCCAAAACATAATATCCAGGCTTTCATCAAGTACTTGGCCTGTTTTCAGTTGCAGTACTGGCACAGTTGCTTTGGCAGAAATATCCAATAAAGCTAAAGGTTTTTGGCGTAATTCAACTTCCCTTAACACCACGCAAAGCCCAGAAACCCAGATAGCCAGACGCGCACGCATGGCATAAGGGCAGCGACGAAAACTGTACAGTATTGGGTGGGTGGAGTCTGAGCTAAATCGTTGCGTCATTTCAGCAGTAATTCTTCGTCCCATGCTCCGGCAAAAAATTGTTTAGTTAAAGCGTTTCTACTGCGATCTGCTGCTTCTGCGCTTTGAAAATCGTTAGCTAATTGGTTTACGTCAGCCTGATATCCCACGGCTATCATGGCCATAGGAGTGGCATTGTCAGGTAAATTGAAAACCTGTTTGGCTTGTTCTGCATCAAAACCACCCATCTGGTGTGAAACTAAACCCAGCGCATTTGCCTGTAAACATAAACTTAGTGATGCTGCACCAGTATCATAGCTGGCCCAACGGTTTGGCTTGTCGTTATGTGAAAAATTATTCATGGCGACACTCAATAGCAAAAGCGGGGCATTTTTAGCCCATAACTGATTCTTTTCGACTATTACGCTAAACGCTTTTTCCCAAGCGGAGGCATGCGTGTGTTTATTGCAGACAATGAAACGCCAAGGTTGATCATTAAAACAGGAAGGTGACCAGCGAGCGGCTTCTAATAAGGCAATCAGATCTGTATTGCTAATAGGCTGGTCGGCTGCAAAGGCGCGCGGGCTCCAACGGCTTGCAATAAGCTTATCAATTTGCACTTGGGTGGTAGCTAGTTTATGTTGCATAGGGATTCCTGTTGTTGAAACACTGATAAAGAATGGTGTGGTGGTGCGGAACTAAATATGTCTGCAAAATAATAATGAAAGGCCCTTTAAGTCGGTTATTTACAAAAAAGTTAGCGTGTCCTATCCAATTTTCGATAACTAATGGCTTCACTTAAATGTGTAATGGATATAGTTTCGGCGTTAGCTAGATCTGCAATGGTGCGTGCCAGTTTTAAAATGCGGTGATAAGCGCGATGTGATAAACCAAACTTTTCCAAAGCCTGTTCCAGTAATTGATGGCCAGCTTCTGGTAAATCGCAAAATACTTTAATATCGGCTGCATTTAATGCGGAATTGGTTTTACCTTGGCGGTTAAATGCTTTTTGCCGAGCAGCAATTACTCGTTGCCGTATTGTAGAACTGCGTTCTTCGCCTTCTGCCGAGCCTTTGCGTAACATGTTCAATGCCACTCGCGGCACGTCCAGATGCATATCCACCCGATCGAGTAGTGGGCCAGATACCCGGGCGCGATAGCGGGCGACCTGTTCGGATGAGCAGTGGCATCGACCAGATGCATCGCCCAAATAGCCACACGGGCAGGGATTCATAGCTGCAATTAATTGAAAGTTGGCCGGAAAGTCGGCCTGACGATTGGCGCGGGAAATAGTAATGTGTCCGGTTTCTAGAGGTTCTCGCAATACCTCCAGCACTTTGCGGTCAAACTCAGGTAGTTCGTCCAAAAATAAAGTGCCATTGTGCGATAAGGAAATTTCTCCGGGTTTAGGATTGCTGCCGCCACCAACCATAGCAGCGGCTGAAGCGGTATGGTGCGGTGCTCTGAATGGCGGTAAGCGCCAGCGTGACAGATCCAGTCCCTTGTCGCTAATGGAGGCAATCGCCGCAGTTTCCTGCGCTTGTTGTTCGCTAAGTTCTGGCAAAATAGTCGGTAAACGTGCTGCCAGCATGGATTTTCCCGTTCCTGGTGGGCCAAGCATCAGTAAGTTATGAGCACCGGCTGCTGCGATTTCCATTGCACGTTTAACGTGGTATTGGCCGTGTACATCGGCAAAATCGATTTCACAAATATCTTCAATTAATTCTGGTTGGGATACTTGCAACTCAATGAGTTGTTGGCCGCAAATATGCGCACATACTTCTAACAAGCTGTTAGCGGGTAATAATTGAGCGTCTTTGATTAAGGCGGCTTCATCGGCATTGCCTATGGGTAAAATTAATTGCCGGTTGGCATTGCGGGTTTGGATGGCTACTGGTAATGCACCTGGTATCATGCGTAATTCACCCCCCAAAGATAATTCACCAATACATTCGTATTCGTCTAAGCGATTTTTGGGAATTTGTTGAGAGGCGGCCAGTATGCCTAAGGCAATGGCCAGATCAAAGCGCCCGCCTTCTTTGGGTAGATCGGCAGGAGCAAGATTGATGGTAACCCTGCCAATAGGGAACTCGAAACGAGAGTTGATGATAGCACCCCGAACTCGGTCCCTGCTTTCTTTAACGGCGGTTTCAGGTAAGCCAACAATATTAAGCGCAGGCAAACCACTACTGACCTGCACTTCCACAGTTACTAGCGGAGCGGCTATACCGGATCGTCCGCGACTGTACACCACTGCCAAAGACATAAGGTTCACAATTAAGTTGGGGTTGTCGCTGTAAAAAACGCTTTGGCATTGTATTTAAACGTAATTGACAGCTAAAAAAGATTTTAGACCTGTATATGCTTGGTAACAAACAGGCTCTGCCAAAAATTCTAACACAAATCTTGTTTAGTCTTGGTATATGGCTGTATAGATTGTTCTATTCAGTGGGTATTACTCTGAAATACAGGGGGTTATCTATATAACAACGCGCGCACTTAAGGTAGTAGTGGGCTGCTAACTCAATTTTAGATGTGTTAATTGCATCAGTTTTAGGCAAAAGATAAGATCTGATTGCATTCGATAGTGATTTTCGGAAAGAGCCTTTGCTTTTCAACGCTGATTCAGCTACGTGTATTCTAATTGAAGGCGCGGTTAGTGCCATTGATAAAGCACAAATGCATTTATCGTAAGGTTGCTTTAATTCCTTGATGGATTAAGCTGAATATGCCGATACCAAAGCCCTAAGTAGTGATTTGAAACTCAATTGAAAAAAGCTCAAAACAACAGCTGTATAAGTATAGAAAGCATTGCTATCTCTCCGGTCATCCAGAGCTTGCCGAAATGTGAAGGCTTATCGGTTAGCGTGACCGGTAGGCCTTTCATGGCTCGACATGCTTATCTAAGCGATGCTGTGCATTTAATCGCTTAGTACGCGCTGTTCCAGATCGGCAAGCTGCTTTTCAAGCGCTTCCAGTCGACTACGGGTTTTAGCCAATACGGCTTTTTGCACTTCAAATTCTTCACGACTGACCAGGTCAAGTTTGGACAGTGTGCTTTGAAGTAGAGCGTGCAGATTTTTTTCCACATCATCTTTAAAGTGAGTGAAGCCAGGTGGGATGGCTTTGGATATTTGTTCGGCTATATTATCTAGGGATTTAGGATCAAACATATGTTTAGTACTCTTGGTCTATAAATGAATTTGGGGTCGGTGTATGTTCGCGGCAGATCTTTTCGGTATCACTGCGATCCAAGGCCTGCTGGGTTAAACCGCACAAGTAATGATGTTCCTCTACAGAAAAATATTGGCAGGAACGACACAAACCAAAGCTCTTGGAATGATTCACTTTTTGCAGTACGCCCAGAGTGGTTTGCAAGGCCTGTCCAATAGTATCAAACTCCTGTCGACTGATCTTGGTTTCAGCCTGTTTGAACATATCCAGAGGCTTTAGTTCATCAATAAGTCGTATTCCTGCTTCAGTCAGTTTGATATGAACTACGCGACCATCCAGGCTATCTGTTTCCTTTTCAAGATAGTGTTTACGTTCCAGAATTTGAATGGTTTGAGAAACGGTACCCTTAGTTAATCCAAGATATTCAGCAACTGCTGCATGAGTGTTGCTGTATTTATTACATTTTGCAAGGTATTCAAGTACTTGGCCATGAATTGGCTGTAAGCCAATAGCTGCGTATTTTTTTCGTTCCTCTGAACGTAATAATGAACTGATGCGCTCGATCAGCTTGAAAGTATCAAGTTCCTGCATTACCTAATTTTAACACAAGCTGAAGCAATGTGCCCGAAAACGGCAAAATCACGCAGTTTTCGGTATACTGTTTTCTACGTCTTAGCGGTTAGGAATACATTATGAGCAAAATATCGGTCAAAAATGCTATTGTCGAATTAGATGGTGATGAAATGACCCGCATAATCTGGCGATTTATTAAGGATAAATTAATCCTGCCTTATGTGGATGTTCAAATCGAATATTATGATCTGGGTATTGAACAGCGTGATCAAACAGATGATGAAGTGACCATTGCTGCCGCAAATGCCATTAAAAAGCACGGTGTTGGCATTAAATGTGCCACGATAACGCCTGATGAAGATAGGGTTAAAGAATTTGGTTTGAAAAAAATGTATAAATCGCCAAACGGAACTATCAGAAATATTTTGGATGGAACCGTGTTTCGTGAACCTATAGTGTGTGCCAATATACCTCGCCTAGTACCTAATTGGACCCAACCTATCTGTATTGGCCGACACGCTTTTGGCGATCAATATCGGGCTACTGATTTTTTGACTAAAGGTCCCGGTAAATTACATATTAGCTTTACACCCGATGATGGAAGTGCTGAACAGGTTTATGAGGTTTATCACTTCGAGGGTGATGGAGTGGCCTTAGCTATGTATAACACTGACGAATCTATAGCGGGTTTTGCACATAGTTGCTTTAATGTGGCCTTAGATAGAGGTTGGCCGCTGTATCTTTCTACCAAAAATACCATACTTAAAAAATACGATGGTCGTTTTAAAGATATTTTTGCTGCTATTTATCAGCAAGACTATCAACAGAAGTTTGAAAACAAAGGTATCAGCTACGAACATAAACTCATTGACGATATGGTGGCTTCTGCACTTAAGTGGAATGGCGCATTTGTGTGGGCATGCAAAAATTACGATGGTGATGTTCAGTCGGATACAGTCGCTCAAGGTTTCGGCTCTTTAGGCTTAATGACTTCTACCTTGATGACTCCCGATGGCAAAATCATGGAAGCTGAAGCTGCACATGGTACGGTTACTCGACATTTTCGCTTACATCAACAAGGTAAAAAAACCTCAACCAATCCAATTGCTTCAATTTTTGCCTGGACACGCGGCTTAGCGTTTCGCGGTAAATTGGATGACAATGCTCAGTTAATCCGTTTTTGTGAAACACTGGAAAAAGTTTGTATTGATAGTGTGGAAAGCGAGCATATGACCAAAGATTTAGCGCTTTGTATTTATGGTGATAACGTTCAAGAGAGTCATTACTTAACGACAGAAGATTTCTTGGAAGTATTACGTGCGAATCTTGAAAAAGTCTGGCATTAATTTCTATTTTTTATGTTTTATTTCAATGTCTTGTGTTTATTTGGTTGAAGGGTTGTATTTCACGGTGCAGTAAACTTTGATCTTTAATATATCAGGACAACTTTAGGAGCAGGCTAGTATTTCGACTATAATTCTGTCCGATTTTCATGGTTTTATAGCATTAACCTAATATGATGTTGTTTTTTGATTAAACAATTTTTTTCTTTTTCTGCTAGCAATGCTTCGGCAAGGAGTTTAACCCAGTGGATGTTGTTTTATTTTTTAAAGCTTTAATTCTAGGTATTGTAGAAGGATTAACAGAGTTTTTACCTGTTTCCAGTACCGGTCATTTGATATTAGCGGGTGATTTACTGGCGTTTAATGACGACAAAGCTAAATTGTTTTGCATTGTCATTCAGGTGGGAGCTATTCTGGCAATTTGCTGGGAATATCGACTAAAAATCACCCAAGTTTTATTGGGGGTTACGCATCAGCGACAAGCGCAAAAATTTGTTATAAATTTGGTGATTGCTTTTTTGCCAGCAGCGATTTTAGGCTTTTTGTTTAGCAAATATATCAAGGCCGTATTATTTAAACCATTACCCGTGGCTTTGGCATTTATTATTGGAGCACTCGTCATTATTTGGGCAGAAAAACGAGAGCATACTGTTCGAGTGCAGGAAGTTGACGATTTAAGTTTTTTGGATGCTTTTAAATTAGGTATTGCGCAAGCCTTTGCTCTGATACCCGGTACTTCACGTTCTGGTGCGACTATTATTGGTGGTTTATTATTTGGTTTGTCACGAAAAGCTGCTACGGAGTTTTCATTTTTTTTGGCGATTCCTACTTTAGTGGCTGCAAGTGCTTACGATTTATACAAACACCGTGATTTGGTTAATTTTTCTGATGATGCGGGTTTATTTGCCGTTGGGTTGGTAACTGCCTTTCTTAGCGCCTTATTGGCAGTTAAAGGTTTATTGCGTTATATCAGTCAGCATAATTTTATAATTTTCGCTTGGTATCGTATTGTATTTGGCTTGGTAGTGCTCGCTACGGCCTATAGTGGATTAGTGCAATGGAGTGTGGATTAAGTTCTGCATCTAATTTCTTCCGTTTTTTTAATTTTTTTAGTTACATAAGGGTAATCTATGGCTTTGCCGCTATTAATGATAGTTCTTGGCTTGATCTTGCTGGTTTGGAGTGCAGATTTGTTTGTGGATGGTGCTGCAGCCATCGCACAAATTTATGGTATGTCACCGTTATTGATAGGCATGGTTGTAATAGGTTTTGGCACTTCTGCCCCTGAATTAAGTGTATCGGCATTGTCAGCCTTGCAAGGTAATCCAGGCATTGCTTTGGGTAATGCCTATGGTTCTAACATCACTAATATCGCCTTAATTTTGGGTGTGGTGGCTTTGATAAATCCTATTGTCGTTCACTCGCAAGTCATCAAAAAAGAATTACCGGTATTGTTGTTGGTGACTTTCTTTGTTCTCGGTTTGCTTTTTGATGGTGAATTATCACGTTTGGATGCCGGATTACATTTGTTGCTATTTGTTGCAGTAATGGGCTGGATGATAAAGCAAAGTTTTAAGGGCAAAAACGATAGCCTTGAGCATGAAATTACAGAAGAATTAAACGAACATCCTATGTCGCGAGATCAGGCCATTATTTACCTATTGGCAGGTTTGGCATTTTTGATTATGAGTTCTCGCCTGTTGGTTTGGGGGGCTGTATCCGTTGCTCATGATTTAGGTGTGAGTGATTTGATTATTGGTTTAACCGTAGTGGCTATTGGTACTTCTCTGCCAGAGTTAGCTTCGTCCATATCAGCAGCCAGAAAGGGTGAAGATGAACTGGCAATTGGTAATATTATTGGTTCTAACTTGTTTAATACTTTAGGCGTGGTTGGGCTGGCCGGATTGATTCAGCCAATGAGTATTCCTGCGGAAATTTTGCATAGAGATTGGCCATTAATGGCCATTTTAACGGCTTCTTTGTTAGTTTTAGGCTATCACAAATCATCAGGTAGTGGTTGTATTAATCGTGTGGAAGGTGGCATTTTAGTGGCTATATATGGTGGATACACGGTTTACCTGATCAATACGATAGTGAGTGCTTAATATGTCTACAGAGAAACGTATAGGTATTCTTGCTTACCGCTGGGGTAACTGGCTACTCTATTCCCCAGGTTTATTGCTTTGCGGTATTTTAATATTGGCTTTTTTAGCTGTGCAATACACAAGCACTCATTTAAGTATCAATACTGATACGGCTGAGCTGATAGCCCCTGATGCACCTTTTCAGATAAATAGACGAAATTTTGAAAAGGAATTTGGTCAAGAATTACATACCCTATTGTTGGTGTTGGAGTCTTCAAGTCCAGAATTGACTAAAGCAGCGGCGCAACGCTTAGCACGAGAATTACGTGCGGATTCCCTGCATTTTACTAAAGTATATCGACCTGACGAAAATCCGTTTTTTCACCGTAATGGCTTATTATATTTGGAAAAAGATAAATTAGAGGATTTTTCCATCACTTTAGCCCAGGCTCAGCCTTTTATTGGTCGTATTTCTCAGGATCCCAGTCTTAACGGTTTTTTTTCTATCTTTGAAGATGCTCTGCACGCAGAAACAAAAACACAGGAAGTACCTATTGATTTGTTTTCATTGATAGACAAAGTTAGTTATTCATTGCATAACACGCTGAATGGAGAAACTGATTTGTTGTCTTGGCAAAAACTGATTGCTGAAAATAACATCACTAAACAGCAGTCCGATAAGGCATTTTTGATTATTTCGCCAAAATTTGATTTTAGCCAAATTTTACCAGTAGAACCGGCAATCAATGCAATTCATCAAGCGATTAAGAAAATACAGGATCCCAATTTACCAGAAGTTAAAGTCTGGATTACCGGTGAAGTAGGTTTAGAACACGATGAAATGGCGGGTATGAGTCAGGGAACTTTCACTGCCAGTGTGTTCTCATTGGTACTGGTGTTAGTCATTCTATTAGTTGCTTATCGTTCCTGGTGGTTAATGGTAGCCACATTGGTTACACTGGCTTTCGGGATGATTTTCTGTGGCTTGTTTGCTTCCATTGCAGTTAAACAATTAAATCTGATTTCGGTAGCCTTTGCAGTGTCAAATATTGGTTTGGGCGTTGAGTATGCCATTCATTTTTGTTTACGTTATCGCGATAATCTGGATTTGCATGGTCGAGATAAAACTAAAGCGATACAGGCGGCACTTTTATCCACCAGTCCATCGCTTATTTTATGTGCGGTGACCACTTCAATAGGTTTGTACGCCTTTATTCCAACAGATTATCAAGGTATTTCTGAGCTTGGTTTATTGGCAGGTACCAGTTTGTTTATTTGCTTGTTTGTTACTTTAACTGTGTTGCCAGTGATACTGAAAATTTTGCCTTTGCCACCCATTCATGATCTGCATGGTGAAATGCCTGGTGCATCCCGGTTTTCCAATATATTAGCGACCTTTACCCTACACTACGCAAAACTCATTACTTTCACAACCGTTGTGATTGCTGTGATTGCTGTGTATTTTGTATTTCAGGTGAAAACGGATTTTAATCCAGTAAATTTGCGAGATCCTCATACTGAATCAGTGATCGCATTTAAAGAGCTGATGCGGGATAAGGATGCTTCTCCCATGACGTTGACAGTTTTGGCTAAAAATGAAGCGGAAGCACGCGCAACTCAGAAAAAGTTATTGCAGTTAAAGACGGTAAACAAAACAATC
Source organism: Methylomonas sp. AM2-LC (assembly GCF_039904985.1). NCBI lineage: Bacteria > Pseudomonadati > Pseudomonadota > Gammaproteobacteria > Methylococcales > Methylococcaceae > Methylomonas > Methylomonas sp. AM2-LC. The sequence goes on along the minus strand of NZ_CP157005.1, from coordinate 49,312 downwards.
AGTTTGTTTGATTTTGTTCCTGATCAACAAGAAGAAAAGTTGATGGTAATTGATGAAATGGCACTGACTTCGGGTTTAAGGAGTCAAATGTTTCCGCAATTAAAAGTCGGTTCAGATCCCTTGCCAAGCATTAAACGTATGATTGCTGCTATTGATGACAGTTTACCCAAAAAAACCAATGCAGTAGAAATCAAATCTTTATTGACGTTTAAACATGAATTACAGGATGTTTTGATTGAGCTTGATGCACGTTTACAGCCTGATCGTGGCGTGTTTATTGAAAAAATTCAAACCTCTTTGTTAGGTACTTTGCCGTCCGTGATGAACGAATTGCTCACCAGTTTTAATGCCGAAGAAATCAAGCCCGAAAATATACCTCAAGAAATAAAAGAGCGTTGGTTAAGTAGCAACGGTGCATATCGTATTCAGATTTATCCTAAATATGATTTAAACGATTTAGGAAATTTACAAGCATTTATAACTGATGTGCAATCGGTTTCTTCTGATACGACTGATTTACCAGTGATGTATTGGGAATCCATGAAGGCGGTGATTAGTTCATTTCAAGAAGCCATTATTATTGCTTTGGTTGCAATTGCCATTTTATTGTTATTTATCCGACGTTCTATTGTGGATACATTATTGGTAATGGCTCCTCTGGTTTTGGCCGGATTGTTTACTATGGCTAGTACTGTATTTACAGGGACTCCTATCAATTTTGCTAATATTATTGCTTTGCCCCTATTAATGGGTTTAGGCGTTGATAATGGAATACATATGGTGGAAAAATTGCATCATTCTTTAGCAGAAGATCAAAATATTTACCAATCAAGTACTGCCAGAGGCATGTTTTATGGTGCTTTGACCACTATTTCTAGTTTTGTTGGGTTGGCTTTTTCTCCTCATCAGGGAATTTCAAGCATGGGATTAGTCATTACAATTGGCATTTTCTGGATAATGACGTGTACTTTTGTAGTTCTTCCTGCATTAAGCAAATTGGTTCTTAAGCCAAAACTGAATAATCTGCTATCTTCATCTGAATGAGATTTCATTTTACCGCAACGATTCTTAAATTAACGCGGTTTAAATTTAGCAATTTACTTTATTAGAGGGAGCCATGTTTGTAATCATCGGTTATGTTGTCATCTTGGGTTGTGTGTTGGGTGGATTCATGATGGCGGGTGGGCATCTGGGTGTCTTGATGCAGCCAGTCGAAGTGTTGATTATTGTAGGTTCGGCTTTTGGAGCGTTTCTTGCCAGTAACTCATTAACCACTGTAAAGGCTGCTATAGCAGGTGGAACAGGCACGTTGAAAGGTAGTAGTTATACTAAGGAATATTATTTACAGTTGCTTATTAGTTTCAATGCACTTAGTCAGAAAGCACGTAAAGAAGGGCTATTGTCACTTGAAAAAGTGGTGGATGATCCAGAAGGTAGTTCTATTTTTGGAGAAAAGATTGTACACGATCATCATCTAATGGAATTTATCAGCGATAAATTACGGCTGATTTTGACGGGTGTTGATGTCCATCAGCTTGAAGACATTATGGATGCCGAAATTGAAGTTCACCACGAAGTAGGTCATGCACCTATTAAAGCTGTAGAACGTGTAGGTGATGGTATGCCTGCTTTTGGTATCGTCGCTGCGGTAATGGGGGTGGTTCATACTATGGAATCCGTTGGTATTCCGCCTGCTGAACTGGGTAAACTGATTGCAGCAGCTTTGGTTGGTACCTTTTTGGGGATTTTGGTTTCCTATGGGTTCATTGGTCCGGTCGCTGCAGTTATGTCAGATCGATTGGAAGAAGAAGCGAATGCCTATAAATGTGCGCAGAAAGGGTTACTCAATGTTGCAAAGGGAACCTCTCCGCCTATGACGGTAGAGTTTATGCGTACGGCTATTCCTCATCACACGCGCCCAGGATTTTCTGAGCTGGAAGAACAGTTGAAAGCGGCCAAAGGGTAAGCGACGATGGCTGAGCAACCCATAATATTCAAGAAAGTAATTAAAAAAGCTGGGCATGGTCATCATGGTGGGGCTTGGAAGATTGCCTATGCTGACTTTGTGACGGCAATGATGGCATTTTTCTTGTTGATGTGGCTCTTAGGGACAACCGATGAAAAAACTAAAAAGGGAATATCCGATTATTTTCAGAACCCATGGAGTGTTGCAATTAGTTCGGGTGGCGATGGTACAGGTGATAGAACCCATGTGATTCAAGCGGGTGGTTCGGATATGAAGTCTCAGGACGATGGACAGGTACAAAAGGCTGAAGAGGTACCTGCTCCTCCAGTAGAAGCTAAACCTGAAGATGTGGAAAAATTGGCAGAACAACAGGAAAAGCAAAAACTGGAAAAACTGCAGAGCAAAATCGAAGAAATGTTGGATGCCAATCCTGCTTTGGCTGCATTTCGAGATCAAATCAAACTTGAGTCTACGCCAGAAGGTTTGAAAATTCAGATTATTGATGCCAAAAATCGGCCTATGTTTAAATTGGCAAGTTCAGGCATAGAAGATTATGCGTCTGCAATTCTTAGGGCCTTAGCGCCGGTGATCAATGAATTGCCCAATAAAGTCAGTCTAAATGGGCATACTGATGACTTACCTTTTCCGACTAATAAATCGGGATATTCGAATTGGGAGCTTTCTACTGATCGTGCCAATGTGGCCAGACACGAATTGAATCTAGGTGGCTTGGCCGAAGAAAAAGTTTTAAGAGTAGTCGGGTTAGCTTCTAGCATTCCTTATAATATGCAAAACCCTTCTGATCCGATAAATAGAAGGATTTCAATTATCGTTATGAATAAAAAAACCGAGAATCAAGTATTGCATGATGGTGTTGGCGATCAAGCGACTGGGGTTGATCCATTACCGACAATAGCACCCCATATACAAGAAAATCTGAAAATTACCTCTCCTGGCGCAACGAAATAAGGTGATATTAGTTTGTAGACTTGTCCAATCAAAATACATAAACATTGCCTTACTTTAAATGTTTTTTATTAGACAAGGCTTTGATAAATAACTTGAGATAAGTGATTTTTATTTTATGTACCAGTTACGATTACTGATCTGTATAGGCTGAAAAGTGGCTAAATGTCTTTACTAAAAGCATTGCTTATCCAGATTGTTGCTGGGTTTGTCGTATTTGTTATTAATAGTTATCTGGTAAAGGGGTATCTTAATCTCTGGTTTCTGATTTTTTTTCAAGCGATAGTCTCCGCTAGTTTTTCATTCTTGCTTCGCCAGGCTAGCTGGTGGTGGTTAATCAATCTGCTGTTTTTACCTAGTTTATTGCTAATGATGGCAATAAATCTACCTGCTTGGCTATATTTTGTTGTTTTTGTATTGTTGGTTTTGGTATTTTGGGGAACAGTTAAAGGAGATGTGCCACTTTTTTTATCCTCTTCAGGTGTTGCAGATGAGATACTTGCTCTAGTTAAACGTGAAAATGCGGGTAATTTTGTAGATATAGGCGCTGGAGTAGGTACGGTTATTTTGCCTATAGCGCAACATCTGCCCTGTTTGCATGTTGTGGGGTTGGAGCGAGCCCCCATTCCCTGGCTAATTGCATTTTGTCGTTGTCGGCAGTATACAAATGTTGATGTGCGTCTGGGTAGTTTATGGGATGCGGATTTGACAGAATATGCGGTAGTTTTTGCTTTCTTATCGCCATTGGTGATGGTTAGGGTGGGTGAAAAGATTATTAGGGAAATGCAGGCGGGCCGTTTATTCATTTCTGCCGAATTTCCAGTACCACTCTGGTCGCCTGAGTTTGTGGTTGAAATTGCTGACAGCAGAAAAACGCGTCTGTATTGTTATCGCATTCCGAAAAGTCTTAACACTCTGACTACACAAAACTTTGTGCATAGCTAGTCATAACAATAAAGTTTATTTTGTTTTCTGTAGGTGAATGGATTTTTAGTGTAATTAAAGATATGCTAGGCCCGCCTGAAAACTTAAAAACAAAAGTGTTTTCAGAAAAAAGACTATGAAACAGAGATAGGCTATTTCAGTTAGTTATACACATTAACAATAATATTAAAAAGGTGCAAACATGAAAAAATTACTGAATTATACGTTGATCGGTATTCTCGCATTCATTCCAATTGTAGTGATAGTACAAATTGTGTTGTTTGTTAAGGATATGCTGACCGATTTGTTCCGATTTGTTTACGGTTATTCTGACAACTATTTTGTTACTTTTTTATTATTTGCTGCTAGTTTTGCCGTTATTACTTATGTTGGACATCGCGTTAGCCAGGGTCGGTTTTCAATTATTGCGGCATTTGAGAATTTGATTGAACGAATTCCGTTATTAAGTACTGTCTATAGAGTAACCAAAAAATTGGTCAATATGATTGCCGGTCATGAGCTTCATGAGCCGCGTGAAGTGGTCTATCTGGAATATCCTAAAGAAGGTATTTGGGTACCCGCTTACGTTACCAATAAACTCGAAAATCAGTATGTCTTATTTGTACCCACATCGCCAAACCCTACATCTGGTTTTGCGGTGATTGTTCATGAGTCAAAAGTTATTAAATCTGAAATGAGTATTGAACAGGTGACCAGTTTTATTATTAGTGTGGGCGCTGATTTTGAGAAAGTAAATGAAATAAACAAATTGCCCCATTAAGCTAGGATAGTTTCGTTTACGGTTAATAATGGCTCTGAAAATAATAAACAGGTCTGGGGGGGCTTTACCTTCCAGTAAGTTAAGCCAGAAGCTAAGAATGTGATGAAATTAAAACAATGAGCTAATTTCATCACATTCAGCGCGACTTAGATCAAAATTAAAAATAGCTAAATCTTCGCGCATATGCGTAGCTGATGAGGTTCCGGTTAAAGGTACTATATTGATTTGGTTCAGATAACGGAAAAATATTTGGGCACTGCTCATTTTATTTCTGGTTGCCAGTTTTTGTAGAATGCTATTTGCCAGAATATGAGGGTTTGCTGTTAGTGTCCAAAAGCTTTGATAAATAATATTGTGTTGATGACAAAAGTCACGAATGATTTTGTCATATTGTGATTCTTTATAAAACCGATTTTGAATGATGGCTGGTTTAATTTGTACAGTGTTATACAATAATTCAAGTTGTTTGGGATCGTAGCAATTACTAATGCCCAATTGTCTGACATGTCCATCCAATACCAGTCGTTCCATTGCTTGCCAAACCTCTTGTAATTGATTCTGAATCGGTAAAGGTGAATGCAGGACTAAGCAGTCTAGATAATGTGTTTGTAGGTTTTGTAGAGAGCTATGAAATGATTGCTGTACTTGTTCATGCAAAGGGGCGTGCTTATCATAAGGAATATGTAAAGGGTCTTGACCATTTAAAGGGGTAAATTTAGTTTGCAAATAAAGTTCGCTTCGCTGCAATCCGCTCTGTAGGCTGGCTGCTATTCCCTGGCCAACGCCTGCTTCTTGGTAGTGCTTTGGCTGACAAGCGGTATCGATGCCTCGAAAGCCTAAATTGATTGCCTGTTCCACAAGTGCTGCCGTACGTTCTTTTTTCCAGGCTGTACCATATATAATTTGTGGTACCTTTACAGCATAAGCAGATGTGAAGTAAATGTTTTTATGCATAAACATACCCGTATGAAAAATAATGATGTCGTATGAGCCGTAAATAGTATCTCATTATTTCTGCTAATGAGTATTGACCACAAAGTTAATTTATAGACCGAAAACCATTATGAAAAAACTATTACTGACATTGCTTGCTGTTATTCTGATTATTGAAGAATGGTTATGGGATATTTTATTAGCTGCTGGGCATTATCTGGTAGAGCTGTTAAGGCTACAAAATTTTGAGCGCTGGTTAAGTCAAGTTTCACCTAATATTGCGTTGTTTGCTTTTATGATTCCTATTTTGATTGTGACGCCTATCAATTTGGCTGCATTTTGGCTGTTGTTACATGGAATGCTATTAGAGGGTATTTTATTGGAGGTGTTAGCAAAATTATTAGGTACCTTGCTTGTTGCGCGGGTTTTTACCATAACAAAAACTCAGCTACTCACGTTTTCTGGCATAGCTCTGGTCTACACTACTATTAGTGGATGGTTGCATTGGGCGCATGCAAAAATTGTAGAGACTCCTATTTATATTTATTCAAAACAATTAAAGCTACGGGTAAAGGCTAGAGTCAGCGCCTTTTTGCGTAAAAGCTGATATTCGTCAATAGTCATCTTTTAATGATTGAATGTTGTTTTTTCCTGCCAGTTTTTATCATGCTGAAGAGTTAGTAGCTCTTATCAACTCTGCTTATCGCGGTGCGGTGAGTAAGCAGGGCTGGACATCGGAGGCTGATCTTCTTGATGGACGTCGAACCGATAAAAATGAAATACTGCGGCTTTTAACGGATGAAGACTCATTGTTGATCTGTGGACAGCTTGATGGTCAATTAGTGGCTTCAGTGCTCTTATTGCATGTTGATCAACAGGCACAAATCAGTATGCTTGCTGTTTCGCCACACTATCAGCGTCAAGGTATTGGCAAAAAGTTATTGCAACAGGCAGAATTAATTGCTCAGCAAACTTGGTCCGTAAATCGTTTCGTTATGTATGTGATTTCATCTAGAACGGAGCTGATTGCCTTTTATGAACGAAGATCTTACCAGCGTACTGGCGTTTTAATCGCATTTCCCGAAAAGCCGGATTTATGGGTGTCTAAAGTGCCGGATTTGCGCTTAGAGCGTTTAGAAAAACAGAGCGATACCCATAGTGCAAATAACTTCGCTCCATGACTGGATACAAGACAATATATTAAAGAGTAAAAACTACCAATCAAGCATGGCTTCGTCCCAATCGATATGTTTTGTAATTAGCCCGTCTTCACCAAAGAAATCTTCTTCTGTCATGAGAGTGTCTTTATGCTTTTGTTGGAATAATGCATAGTTGATGCCGCGTATAAAGGCCTCTTTAAAAAGATCTTCCATGTGTTTTGGTTTAAAGTGTTCAAGTATGGCATCTTTCAATTCTTCAGTTGTCGCGTTTAAAAAGTCAGATGCTGATGTATCACCTGTGCCCAGTAAGCTGGAATACACGTCGGTCAATGCTTTATGTTCGTTCATATCAATTGCTGTGTTGGTAGTTAAAAATAATTAGATCATCTAATCGCGGCGGTATGCTTAACTTCGATAGGACGATATAGCGGCTAAGCATGAAAAATGGAAATAAGAAGTGAATAACAACTTATGGTACACATTAAAATGTTGTTTTTTAGTTTTCTGCAATCTTTATGTGCGTAAATTTTATGCTACGCTATACTTAATCAGGCTATAGTATTTTCGTTGTATTGGAACTTAAGCCCGTAGCTAGGATTTAGGTCATAAACCAACAAATACCCAAAACTTAGACGACTAAAATTATTAACAGGTGTCTTGCGTCAAGTTCTTCTGGCATACATCGAATTAAACCTGAAAGCGATAGCTATAAGCTATGTTTTATTAAAAGCTAAACTGGCCGTGCTATGTGTATTATTAGCTCTGTACAAATACTTTTAAGATGTAACTAATCTAAATAGTACACTAAAAAATAGTGTTTTGATAACTTCTGTTTCAAGCTAAATTGTTAGCACTAACTTACAAATATGGTCTTTGGTTTTTTAAAACGGCTGTTTTTTTCTTCTCAGTCTAAGAGTCAGGTGCAGGAAAGTGTATCTGAATTTAATCCTATTTATCAAGAAAAGCCACAGCAAAAGCCACAGCCATTTGTTCACGCTAGTAAGGATATAAAGATACAAGCCGATTGCGATTATTTATCTTTGGCAACTAGTTTTAACGATTTTTTGCTGGGAGAACATTCTGAAAATAATCAACCTCCAAATGAAATAGAAATTTATATTATCAAAAGTCTTGAGGCAATGTTGGCGGGAGATATTCCAGACTCCGTAGTTCCGCGCTTACCTGATGTTGCTATGTCATTGTTGAAAGAATTAACCGATATTAATATTTCCTCAAGCACGATTATGTCTTATATTAATCGCGATCCGGCTCTTGCATCAGAAGTTTTGAATATGGCGAATAGTTCTTTATTTAGGCACAGTACTGATGAAAAGATAGTTAATCTGAATAAGGCTCTAATTTTGTTAGGCCTGGATAATTTAAAAACTATAGTCAGTTCGGTTTTAATGAAGCGACTTGTGCTGATTGCGCCTATCTATTTTCGTATGTTTGGACAGCATTTATGGCAGCATTCACAAGACTGTGCTGAAGCTTGTCGTGCGCTAGCAAAGTTTTATGGTCAATGTGATCCAAATAATGCTTACTTGGTAGGTTTGATGCATGATATTGGAAAATTGGCAATTTTTGGCTTATTAACCAAAGCCTTAGGTCAGCATCTCGATTATCAGCCAAGAGGTTCAGTATTTTCAGCAATTGTTAGGGATCATTCGCAGTTGTTGTCGGCTAAAATAGCCCGAAAATGGAGTTTGCCGGAGTATTTGTTAATTGCGCTTGCAGAGCAATCTGGAGAGCCCCAAGACAGTACTATGTATGGATTTATTTTAAATCAAGCTAATATTCTGTCAGAGTTTAAGGCGGTGGCTGAAAAAGGAGTAAAAATGGGTGAAAGTTTTGATTCACTGTTGGTAAAATACAGTATTCCTTTGCCTTTGTTTAAAGAAGTGTTTCCTATTGAGTATAAGGCATTGGCCGAAGTCGACTGAGGCTTGGGAGTTTTTAAAGCTTAACCTTTAAATGAGAGCTTCCCAAAAAGCTATTGTAAAACTGTTTGGCAGTTCTGCCATTTTTAGAGGCGTTTTGATGAGCAAAATCTAGAGCAGCTTTGTGAAGATGTTCACGATTTTCCTGGTAATCGGGAAAGTAACTATCCACAATTTCCAGATAGGTGTCAGTATTTTGTGGGTAAAATGAAAGGCGTAAGCCGAATCGATCTGAAAGCGAGATTTTTTCTTCGATACTGTCAGAATAATGTATTTCACCGTCAATCAATTGGGTCTCAAGATTATCCCTCATATGTTCTGGCAGTAAATGTCTACGATTAGATGTGGCGTAAAACAGCACATTTTCTGGAGGTAGTTCGATTGAACCTTCTAATACGCTTTTAAGTGGTTTATATAGACTGTCGCCAGCTTCAAAAGATAGATCATCACAGTAAATAATAAATCTCTGTGGTTGTTCTCTAATTTCGTCAACAATTTCAGGTAGATAAATTAGGTCTTGTTTGTCGACTTCAACAAGGCGCAAATCTCTATCTTTATATTCATTTAATAGAGCCTTTACTAGCGATGATTTGCCTGTGCCTCTTGCGCCCCAAAGCAATGCGTTATTAGCGGGTAAGGCAGATAAGAATCGCTCTGTGTTGCTTGCTAATAACTTTTTTTGTGCGTCTATACCTAATAGTTGTTCTAGGCGTATTGTGTCCAGATGTTTAACTGGGCGCAGATATTGTTTGTTCTGTCGCCAGATCGCCGCATAGGTATAATTCCAATTGATCATAAAAGTACTTAATTATTGAGTAAGTTGATCATTCAATTCAGAAGCTGTTTAAAAACTGCTGCGTCTGTTACTGTTCGGTGCAGACATGTGAAGTTTTTAAAAAGTTTCTATGCTTCGCCAAGGCGAAGAATGGTAATGGCGATTTTGGTAGTCCCTGCTTGGATGAAGCCGAGTTGTTTGGCTGCTTGTCTGGATAAGTCCAGTAAGCGTTTATTTGCATGATGAACTCTGGAGTTAATGCGTACATCAACACTGTGATTGTTGCGCAGATTAACAACATGCAGTAATGTGCCGAATGGGAGCGATGCATGCGCTGCAGTTAAAGCAAATTTATTGTAAGGTTCTCCGCTGGCAGTGCGTTGACCGTGGTACTTGTCGTTAAAATAAGAAGCTATCCCCGTTTGGCTATCTGCTAGCTGGTATTTTTTAGTTTCGGCTTTAGCCAGTACGCAAAAAGATACTAGAGAAATCGCTAGAAAAGTGTTAGTTAAGTATTTGTTTTTTCTCATCATTTAGTCCCCTCATTAATGTAATGTTTTGGTCGATGAGTTTTCAGGTTAACCCACATAATTTTAATTGGCAAGAAAAAAATATTTCAAACATAGAATAATAAATATGTCAACTTTTTATTTTAAGCCGCCACAGGCCACGGAATTCGGGGGCTTTACGCAATTAACGTACCAATTTTTTCAAGTTTAACTCACTAATTTTTTTTCACATATGTGGAAAATTTATCCATTTTTTGATAAAAAACGGCAATATTATGAAACTACTCACTTTTAGCCATGAAAATCGCGTCAAAATAGGCGCGATTCTGAATGAAAATGTAGTCACTGCCACTGGCAATATCGACTGTGGTGATAATATGCTGCAATTTTTAGCAGCAGGGCAACGTGGGATGCTTGCTATGCAGAATTTGATCGATTCTGGTCGACATCAATTGGCGTTGGCCGATGTCAAGATACTTTCTCCAGTGCTTCGTCCCGGTAAGTTTTTAGGCTTGGGATTAAATTATCCTGATCACATTAGCGAAACTGGTTTTCAAAAACCAGAATATCCGACTATTTTTACCAAACAAAGTACTTGCGTCATTGGTACTGAGGAGGCGATACATTGTCCGTCAGTGTCCGAAAAACTCGATTATGAAGGTGAGCTAGCCGTTGTAATTGGCCAACGATGTCGGCATGTTAATGTGGAAGATGCGCATCAAGTTATTGCTGGTTACACCATCTGTAATGATGTAACCGTACGTGACTGGCAGCAACGTTCGCCCACTTGGACTTTAGGTAAGTCATTTGATACTCATGGACCACTAGGCCCATACTTGGTGACGGTAGATGAAATAGTTGATCCGCATAACCTTACCCTTAAAACCTGGGTCGACGGCGAGTTACGGCAAAATGCAAATACCAGTGAAATGATTTTCAATTGTTATGAAACGATCGCTTATCTTACTCAAGTGATGACTTTGGAGCCTGGAGACGTAATCAGCACAGGCACCCCAAGTGGAGTGGGAGTTAAAATGAAACCACGTGGCTATTTAAGGCCTGGTCAGGTCGTACGAATTGAGATTGAGGGTATTGGCGTGCTAACTAATCCGGTAATTGCTGAGCCGGATAACTTTGTAGCAATGAGCAATTGAGAACGAAATGCAAAAAATTATCTTGTAGAAGTAATCGATCAAATTGCTGCGCTTTATAGCTTGGGTAATTAATTGAGGGTGTTATGAAATAAGAGCCAATTGAAAACAAGTTTTCGATCAGTTGAGTATAAATTTTTTTATAGGCATTGATTGCTAATGCTATAGAACTTGAAAAATACTGATCAGACTTGTTTTTTTCATGATTGTAAAGAAGCTTATAGTTCAACGCGAATACCCAGTTCAATAACGCGTTCAACAGGAATTTTGAAGTACTCTATTGCGCTGCTGGAATTATGGGTGAGAAATCTGAATAGCGGACGACGCCATTTTGGCATTGGGCTTTGGCGACGGAAAGAAAGCCGTTCACTGCCGATAAAAAACGAAACGGTTTTTTGGTCTATAGTCAAACCTTCATGGCTGCATAATTGCAATGCTCGACGTACATCTTGTTCTTCCTGAAAGCCAAAATAGAGTTTTACTCGATAAAAGTTACGCTTTTCCCCAAAAGCGCGAACTTTCACGCGATGTGCTTCGTCCACATAAGGCTCTTCTTTGGTGACAATAGTGAGCACAATGACTTTTTCGTGCAAAACATGATTGTGTTCAAGATTGTGTAGTAAGACTAAAGGTACACCATGTAAGCTTCTGGCTAAATAAATAGCAGTGCCTTGTACGGATACTAAGGGATGTCCATTCAGCTTTTCGTCCAATTCCTCGAATAGCACTCGTTTTTCTTCTAGATGCCTTGCTAGCAGTTCTCGGCCTTTAATCCATGTGGTCATCACCAAAAATAATACAGCACCTACAACTAATGGTAGCCAGCCGCCAGTGGGGATTTTTAGGCAATTAGGTAGTAGAAATGTCAGGTCAATTATTAGAAAAAAGGATAAAAAACCGATGCTGGTGATTTTATTCCATTGCCACAGAGCCTGAATGACTATAAATGCTAAAATGGTTGTCGTCATCATGGTGCCTGTAACAGCTATGCCGTATGCTGAAGCCAGTGCAGAAGACGATTGAAAGGTTAATACCAGAATAAAGACGGCCACCATCAATATCCAATTGACAGCGGGAACATAAACTTGTCCCATTTCATCGCCAGAGGTATGTCTAATATTCATGCGCGGACAATAGCTTAATTGTATGGCTTGTCGAGTAATGGAAAATGCACCCGAAATTACAGCCTGAGAAGCAATAACCGTTGCCATGGTGGATAAAATTAATAGAGGATAAAGTGCCCAGTCTGGAGCGAGTAGGTAAAATGGGTTTTCTATTGCAGCTGGGTTGTTAATTAACAATGCTCCTTGTCCAAAATAATTAAGTAACAATGCTGGAAAAACAAAACTGAACCATGCTGCGCGTATTGGTTTTAGGCCAAAATGCCCCATATCTGCATATAAAGCTTCGGCACCTGTAATCGACAGCACCACAGCACCCATGATTATCATCCCTTTCCAGCCTAATTGGAGTAGCATTTCTACACCATAAAATGGGTTAATGGCTTGCAAAACTTCTGGAGCTTTATAGATGTTGATTACGCCCAGCACGGCTAGCGTAGCAAACCAAAATACCATGACAGGTGAAAATATACGCCCTACTTTACTGGTGCCTTTAGCTTGCATGACAAATAAGCCAAACAAAACCAGAATGGTAAACGGCAAGATATATTTATCCAGATTGGGTGCCATGATTTCCAGGCCTTCCACGGCGCTCAAGACCGAAATGGCCGGAGTGATGATACTGTCACCATAGAATAGTGACGCTCCGAGCAAACCTATAAAAATAATAAATTTTTGTTTATGTTTATTGTTTCGGGAACCATTTAATGCTAATGCCATCAAAGCCATAATTCCACCCTCACCTTTATTATCGGCACGCATGATGAAAATTGCATATTTTGTGGTAACCACTAGAGTTAAAGACCAGAAAATCAGCGATAAAACGCCGATGACATGTGGTGCTGTTGTAGTTAGTCCGTCATGAAACACTTCTTTAACAGCATAAAGTGGGCTGGTGCCTATGTCTCCAAATACAACGCCAATGGCACCTAAGGTAAGTGAGGTAAATTGTTCCTTGGAGTAACTGGTTAGTTTTTGGTTCATGGAAAGATAAGCCTGAGTGTGCCAATTTAAGCTGTAATTATGCCACAAATAATCATTACAACACTTTATCGAATTGTGAATAGTAATAGGACTTAGTTTAAGTCTATGGTGGTATTGAATTCTATGTATTGGATGATAGGGGGGGGTGTTAATAATGGTGAATATATTAAGTTTTATTTGTAAGTACTGACATATGAGAGTAATTATTCTACAATGCTTAATTTTAAGCATAGTAAATTCACATAAATTCAAGCTGAAGCCGTAATGATAAATGTGTTCATGGTTGTTATGTGCGCACCAATATTGGCCGGTGTTGTTCCTTCCTAGGCAAAAGCGCCGCGCGAAAAAATCAGAGCTGAAATGTCCATTTTATTAAGTCTTTACCTAAAATCTAGTTAAGACTGGTGCGAGAATTGCCAGATTTTATGCTGTTTGGTTATCTACTTATATGTAAAACTTTAGAGAAACTTATTGGATCTCTGTGGCATCCTTTTTATGGAGGAATATTGTCGAGGTTAAGCGGGGCAAGTGTTGGGTTAGTGAACGCAACAGGGCATAGAAAAAGTTGAGGTTAAATCGTGGTTTTGCTCATAAATTATTGACACAGCAGTAATAGCTGCTTTTAAAAAGGCGATTTTATCAAAATAAACCAGGTGAAATTGCCGTGGATAGTTCGGTGACAGTACCGATTAATTTTCAGTTTGATGACTAGAGTCAGGAGAGATGAATGCCTTCCTTTGTTGCCCAAGATGTTGTTATTGATATTACTTTATATACCTTGTTGTTTTTTTCACTGATAACATGGACTTTAATTTTTTTTAAAATGTGGCAGTTTGCCAAGAACAATTATTACAATAAGCAATTCAATGCAGCTTTTTGGGATGCACCTGATTTAAATGCTGCTGAAGCCTTACCGGCAGACAAAGCCAAAGGCCCCAAAGCACGAATCGCCGCTTGCGGCTTCACTTGGTTGGCAGCTATGCGTCAACCAGAATCTTCTGTTCGTTTGAAGTTTCGCGGTTCTCCGGCAGAATTATTGGAGCAGGCGTTACGCAAGCAAACACAGGAAGAGCAACGAAAAATGGAAAGTGGCTTAACTATGTTAGCCAGTATAGGGAGTACTGCTCCATTTGTAGGTTTGTTTGGTACTGTGGTCGGGATTATGCATGCCATGCACCATATTAGTGAAAGTGGTTCTGCAAGTTTGGATGTGGTGGCCGGGCCGATAGGTGACGCATTGATTGCAACAGCAATTGGTATTGCTGTTGCTGTGCCTGCTGTATTAGCCTATAACTTTTTTCTGCGTAGAGCTAAGCATTTGAGAGCCTCGCTGGAAAATTTTGTGGCAGGATTTTTGCATGTTGCTTTTGGTGATGTCACAAATAAGGAGTAGGAAATATGGGATTTAAAACCAATAGCGATGATGATGAAGCCGTTAGCGAAATTAATGTCACACCGCTTGTCGATGTAATGTTGGTTTTGGTGATTATTCTATTAGTAACCGCACCTTTGTTAACACAATCAGTGAATGTGGCCTTACCTAAAACAGCCACCACTACCCCTGATACCCAAAAGCAGCCATTTCAGTTAGGTATTGATGCGCAAGGCGGAATTACGCTAAATAAAAATCCAATTCCTGATTTAAATAGCTTGGAAGAAAGGCTGAAAATTGAACTGGCTAAAAATCCAGAGATGGTGGTCCATATTTATGCTGATCAAGCCATCAATTACGGTAAAGTAGCGGAGTTAATGGCTACAGTACAACATGCTGGAATTTCCAAGCTAGCATTTGTGTCAGTGGAAAAATGAAAAAGCGGTTAATATTGGTAGCTTTTAATATTTAGAAAAATTGCTTGGATGGGTATCTAGGCTCTGTATTTGACTTGTACATTTTGCGATGACAGAAGTCGCCTTAATCTGATTAAAAGTTCATCAGTTGGGTGTACTCGCCACTCATCGCCCAGTTGTAGAGTCGTTTTTGCTTGTCTGCCCTGATACTCAATGCTAATTGGACATTGTCCACCACAATAGGGTTTGAGAATAGTGGCTAATTCTGTGGTAAATGGTCGTTCTTGTGCCCATTTGTCATCATTTAATTCTAGTACTATGCTTCTGGCAAAAAGGTCTCGGGCTTGTTCCATGCTGTAGAGTTTTTCCGCCGTCATGCGTAAATTATTGCTAAAATCATCAATACTGAGAGAACCTTCGGCAATCAATATACTATCTTTGCTGAGCAAGTTTCGATACTTTTCATAGATACCACTAAAAGCTGCGACTTCTAAACGGCCGGTGCGATCATCAAGAGTGGCAAAGCCCATCATTTTGCCCTGTTTGGTTTGGCGGGTACGCATTTCAACAATCAAACCTGCAACCCTGCCTTCCATTTTGTTTTTTGAGCGTTCGGCATCCGCTAATAGACTGGCGAGATTACCGTTGGTAATATGTTTTAGTTCCGGTAGGTATTCAGCAATCGGATGTCCTGTTAGAAATAAGCCCAAGGTTTGTTTTTCAGCGTCCAGTTTTTCTTTTTCTGTCCATGGGTCAACCGGGTTTGTGTAGGCGTTCGTTTCGTTATAGCTACTTTCTATTTGCTCAGTGAGACCGAATAGATCATTCTGCCCAGCTAGAGCCATTTTGCCATGCTGTTCGGCTACTTTAAGTGCAGTGGTTAGCTCAGCCATATGAGCTGCACGATTAGGATTGATAGAGTCCAGCGCTCCTGCCTTAATTAAGGCCTCTAATACTCGGCGATTGACTTTGCGTAGATCAACGCGTTTGCATAAGTCGTATAAACCAGAGTAAGAGCCGTTGTTGTTACGTTCTTTTAGTAGATCCTCAATAGCTGATTCACCAACTCCTTTTATTGCTCCTATGCCATATACAATCTGATTTTTGTCGTTAATGGTAAATCGATAATCAGAACTATTGATGTCAGGAGGACAGATGTCTAATTTCATTTCCCGGCATTCGTCTATCAGTACCACTACTTTGTCGGTGTTGTCCAGATCAGAGGACATTACTGCGGCCATAAAAGCAGCTGGGTAATGTGCTTTTAGCCATGCAGTTTGGTAGGCGACTAAAGCATAGGCGGCGGAATGGGATTTATTGAAACCATAGCCAGCAAACTTTTCCATTAAATCAAATATATAGGTTGCGATCGATTCATCAATATTATTTTTGATAGCGCCTTCGGTAAAAATTTCCCGTTGTTTTGCCATTTCTTCGGGTTTTTTCTTACCCATGGCTCTTCGTAGCATATCCGCGCCACCTAGAGTGTATCCTGCCATCTCCCTGGCAATTTGCATTACTTGTTCTTGATAGAGAATGACACCATTAGTGGGTTTAAGGATGGGGATTAGTAGCGGGTGAGCATATTCTGCTTTAGCGCCGTGTTTAACATTTATATAATCGTCCACCATGCCGGATTCTAGTGGGCCTGGGCGAAACAGAGCAACTAATGCAATAATGTCGTCAAAACAATCTGGTTTTAACTTTTTGATCAGCTCTTTCATGCCTCGCGATTCGAGCTGAAAAACAGCGGTGGTCTGTGCGTGTTTTAAAAGCTCATAACTAGGCAGGTCATCTCGCGGAATTTGACTAATATCGATAGCTGTTTCGCCACGCAGCTGTCTTAGCTTGTTAATGGTTTGTAGCGCCCAATCAATGATGGTGAGGGTACGTAAACCTAGAAAGTCGAATTTAACCAGACCTACTGCTTCAACATCGTCTTTATCAAATTGAGTGACTAAATTTCCACCGCCCTGTTCGCAATACAGAGGGCTAAAATCGGTCAGTTTGGTGGGAGAGATAACTACGCCGCCTGCATGTTTACCTGCATTTCGGGAAATGCCTTCCAGGGAACGTGCCATGTCGATCAAAGTTTTGACTTCTTCTTCGCTATCGTAGAGTGCTTTTAGTTCGGCGCTGTCATTTAGGGCTTTTTCCAGTGTCATGCCAATTTCAAAAGGAATCAGTTTAGCCAGTCGGTCAACAAATCCATAAGCAAACGATAATACCCTGCCAACGTCGCGAATGACGGCTTTTGCGGCCATAGATCCGTAAGTAATGATTTGGGATACTCGGTCGCGACCATAATGATTAGCAACATATTCGATCACTTCATCGCGTCGTTCCATGCAAAAGTCGATATCAAAATCCGGCATGGATACACGTTCAGGATTCAGAAAGCGCTCAAATAACAAATCGAATTCAATGGGGTCTAAGTCGGTTATTTTTAGAGCATAAGCAACCAGCGATCCCGCGCCAGAGCCTCGACCTGGACCCACTGGAATGGCATTGTTTTTTGCCCACTGGATAAAATCGGCTACGATCATGAAATATCCAGGAAAACCCATTTGCGTGATGACGTTTAATTCTATTTCCAAGCGTTCATCATAAACCGTGCGACGTTCTAAAAAGCTGCCAGTACCAATAGGTGGGTATTGTTTTAGACGTTCTTCCAAACCTTGTCGAGAGACTTCCTTAAAATAACTATCCAAGGTTTTGCCAGAAGGAACCGGGAAATCAGGTAGGTAGTTTTCGCCTAGTATAAGTTCCACGTTACAGCGTTTGGCAATTTCTACGGTATTGGTAAGTGCTTCTGGAATGTCGGCAAATAATTCAGCCATTTCCTCAGCACTACGTAAGTATTGTTGCTTGGTATAGTTTTTAGGGCGACGACTATCATCTAAAACTCGACCTTGATGAATACAGACTCTGACTTCATGCGCTTCAAAATCACTCTTTTTGATAAAGCGAACATCATTAGTCGCTACAACAGGCAAATCAAGTTCTGAAGCCAAGTCTACTACTTGTTTAATATAGCGTTCTTCATTGGATTTACCGACTCTTTGTAGCTCAAGGTAAAAACTATTTTTAAACAATGTTGCCCAATATTTCGCGTAGTCTTTTGCAAGTTCATCATTTTCGGCAATTAACGCTTTACCAATGTCTCCTTCTAGTGCTCCTGATAATGCGATTAAGCCATCATGATTATTTTCTATCCAGCTTTTTTGCAGCATCGGTATCCCTTGATGCTGACCGTTTTGATAACCTTGTGAAATTAATTCAGTGAGTGTGACATAGCCTTTTTTATTTCGAGCAAGTAATGTCAGTTTGTGCGGTACGCTGGGTTCATCTTCGTTAAAAATTAATACATCTGCGCCAACGATAGGTTTAATGCCAGAGTTTTGTGCAGATTTATAAAACTTGACCAAAGAGAACATATTACTCTGTTCAGTGATCGCAGCAGCGGGCATAGCAAAATCAGCCAGCTTTTTAACTAGAGGTTTTATTTTGACAATCCCATCAATCAAAGAAAATTCAGTATGGATTCTAAGATGAATAAATGTCGGTAGCATGGGTGATTTTAGGTGAGGTATTTTTTTACCGGGGCAAAAGATTTTCGATGTTGCGCGGTTACGCCCAGTTGCTGAAGTTTTAAAATGTGCATTGGGGTGGGATAGCCTTTATGCACCGAAAAATCATAATTTGCATAAAGTCTGTCCAGCGTTTGCATTTCTGCATCTCGAGCAACTTTAGCCAAAATGGATGCCGCAGAAATTTCAGGCACTAATAAATCACCTTGCACAATAGCTTGGCCTGGGCAATTCAATTTTGGTAATCGATTACCATCAACCAAGACATAATCTGGCGGATATTCCAGTTGCGAAACAGCTCGTTGCATGGCTAAAAGTGTTGCTTGTAGAATATTGATGTTATCAATTTCGCTAGCTTCAGCACGCGCTATGCTCCAGCAAAGAGCAGACTCCTGAATTTGCTTAGCCAGTTGCTCGCGTTTTTTTTCGCTGAGTTTCTTTGAATCAGTTAGACCATTAATTGGCTTTTGTGGGTTAAGAATCACAGCGGCAGCAAATACAGGACCCACTATGCATCCTCTGCCAACCTCGTCAATGCCAGCAATACGTTGTGTTGCTATCGGAGGATACCTCGGGTGACATTACGCAGAAAACTGACCATGTTGGACAATTCGTTACTTTCGCCCGCCATGTCTTCCATTTCTTCAATGGCATCCTCAAGACGTAAATTGTTTTTGTAAAGAATTTTGTATGCTTTACGAATTTGTCGGATAACTTCCGGTGGCACACCATTTCGTTCCATTCCTACAGAATTGATGCCATGAGGTCGGGTGGGCC
Organism: Methylomonas sp. AM2-LC; assembly: GCF_039904985.1. Lineage (NCBI taxonomy): Bacteria > Pseudomonadati > Pseudomonadota > Gammaproteobacteria > Methylococcales > Methylococcaceae > Methylomonas > Methylomonas sp. AM2-LC. Next base: position 29,947 of record NZ_CP157005.1, on the reverse strand, counting down.
TGCCTCCTACCATCACAAACGGTGGAATATCTTGGGTAATTGCGCTACCCATGGCCGAAAAGCTATATTCACCAATTTGGGTAAATTGGTGCACCAAGGTAAAGCCACCGAGGATGGCGTGATCACCAACATGCACATGTCCCGCAATCGATGCACCATTAGCCATAATAACATGATCGCCAATTTCGCAATCATGTGCGACATGTGTATATGCCATGAATAGATTATCGTTACCGATAAAAGTTAATCCTTTATCTTGCTGAGTACCTCGATGCATAGTGCAAAATTCTCGGATAACATTACGGTCACCGATTTCCAGGCGGGTGATTTCGTCAGCATATTTTTTGTCTTGAGGGTCTTCACCAATGGAAGTGAATTGATAAATACTATTTTCTTTGCCAATAATGGTTGGACCTTTAATGACTACATGAGGGCCAATTTCGGTTCCAGAATCGATTTGCACATCGGGACCAATAATTGAAAAAGGTCCGACCTTTACGTCATCGGCCAAATCTGCATTAATGTGTACCACTGCTCTAGGGTCTATCATTTAATCCACCGCTGCAGCGCACATGATTTGAGCGCTGGCTGCCAATTCACCTTCGACTTCCGCTCGGCAGTCGAAAGACCAAATATTACGTTTGTTTTTCAGGTAGGTAATATTCAGCATTAATCGATCACCCGGTACAACTGGTTTTTTAAAACGGGCGTTATCAATGCCTGCCAAATAATAAGTCATGCCTTTGCCTAATGAATCGTCACTCATTGCTGCAAGCAAGCCTGTAGCCTGTGCTAAAGCTTCTAAAATTAAAACACCTGGAAAAATAGGCAAGTGTGGAAAGTGGCCTTGGAAAAAAGGTTCGTTAAAGGTGACATTTTTTACGGCTAACAAACGAACGCGAGGTTCATATTCAATTACCTTATCCACCAATAAAAATGGGTAGCGGTGTGGCAGGAATTCCTGGATTTGTAATATATCGAGTGTTCCGGTCATAGTGCTAGGAAGAAATGTAATGGAGGAAAACAGAGCGTTTTCCTCGTATTTAATGCAATTTATACATTTCTTGAGGTAAGCCGCTCAAGAAATTTTGTTCGAAGATCATACCTTATTCCAACTGAATTGCTTCATAAAGTCATCGGCAATGCTGATGATTAATACGTGAATAAACTCTGGTTGTCGAAAGGATAAACTGTATTACTGAGGAATGGTTTCCAGTTTTTGCAGCACCCGATTGGTAACATCAATTTGCTCATTAGCATAAAGAACATCGGTAATTAATAAGTCAAAAGATTCTTCTTTAGCCAGTGATTTTACGACTTCAAAAAGGTGTTTTTGCAGATTGCCCATTTCTTCATTTCTACGCAAATTGACGTCTTCACTGTATTCTTGTTGAGCTCTTGCTGCGTCACGTCTTTTCTCCAGTACATCTTTTTCGAGTTTGCGACGTTCCTCTTCACTCATGATGGCTGAATCTTTGCTAAGTTTATCTTCTAAAGTTTGCAGTTCCTTAGCCTGAGATTTCAGAGTTTTTACGCGTGAGGAAAATTCGTTTTCCAAGCGAGTTTTAGCTTTTGCCGCTTGCGGTGACTTTTCCATAACCTTGCCAAGGTCAACATAACCAATCTTTAATTCTGCATGGCTAAAGCCAGCCATTAACATCAGCATAAAAAACAACGAAATTCTAATTTTCATGGTTATAACCATCTCCGGCTAAGTTTTTTGGGGGAATTGATAAAATACAATAATAAATTATAAGGTAAAAAACATTTAAACTAAACTAAAATCCTGAGCCAAAGGTAAATTGGAAGGCTTGTGTCAAGTCATTGGCCTGTGGATTTAAGGGATGTGCAATACTGACTGCAAGGGCTCCGAATGGAGATAACCATTCACCAGACAAGCCAGCTGAATAGCGGAAGTTGTTGTTTAATCCACCCAAGCTCAAACTGTTGGCCAATGTACCGCCATCTAAAAAGGTTCCCACTCGGACCGATTTTAGCTCACTTAAAAACGGCAGAGGGAAGAATAATTCCGCTTTACCTATGGCTTTGGTTGAACCACCAAAAGGTCTGTTGTTTGAGTCTCTGGTACCCAGAGTGTTTTGCATAAAGCCTCGAACATCATTGGTTCCACCTGCGTAATAGTTTTCAAAGAAGGGTAGTTCTGAGGTTTTACCATAGCCGCCACCATGATCCACTTCGCCCAACAAGCGGAAAGTGAAGTCGTTGGATAAAGGGAAAAAATGCTGGTGTTTATAAGTGACTTTGAAGTATTCCAGCCCGCTGCCAGGTACTGTTGCAAGTCCTGAGATACGTTGCTGACCACCACGATGTGAGAAAGTGGGCCGATCCAGAGTGTCGTGAGTCCAACCTGCTGAGACATCTAAAACGGCAAAATGGTTACCATTTTTAGCAATATAGTTAAGAATTTGGGTCGAGGATATAGATGTTGATGATATGTTTGTGTTTTTAACTTCCACATCAAAGCCTAACCGATTAAACTCGTTTAGCGGAATACCAAAGTTCATACTGGCATTTTCAACTCGAGTATTGTAACTAGCCAAGTTGGCGGCATAAGCATTACGCGTGGTGTAACCCAGGTTATAACCCAGAGATACACCATCTAGAGTGTAATAAGGATCACTAAAGCCCAAGTTGTAACGCGTCATGATTGAACTATTATTAAAGGCTAAATCGACCCTTTTGCCGGTACCAAAAATATTATCCTGAGAAATATTGGCATTGAAAATAATGCCTTGCACCTGTGAATAACCAACACCCGCTTGTAAGTTGCCAGATGCTTTTTCCTTGACAGTGTAATTGACATCAATCTGGTCTGCGGCACCCGCAACAGGGGGCGTTTCTACGCCAACTTCTTCAAAATAACCTAATCTTTCCAGACGGGTTTTCGAACGCTCAATTTTATTACTGGCTGCCCAGCTGGATTCCATTTGCCGCATTTCTCTGCGTACCACTTCATCACGGGTTTTAGTATTGCCTTTGACGTTTATACGTCTTACATAAACACGCTTCCCTGGATCAACAAAAAATGTCATGGTTACGGTTTTTTGTTGTTCATTAATGTCGGGTACCATGTTGACATTAGCAAAAGTATATCCTTCGTTTCCGAGTCTATCAGAAATGGCTTTTGATGTTTCTGTCGCGTTTTTACGTGAAAAAATCTCGCCAGGCCCTACTTTCACTAGTTTTGTCAATTCTTCTGGAGCAACAATCAATTCGCCATTTAGTTTCACTTTATCCAAAGTGTAAACCTCGCCTTCTTTGACGTTGATGGTTATATAGATTTCTTTTTTATCCGCAGTGATATCCACCTGTGTTGATTCAATGGAAAAATTAATATAACCACGATCCAAATAATAGGAGCGTAACTTTTCAAGGTCTGCAGATAGTTTTTGTTTGGAGTATTGGTCGTCTTTACTATAAAAAGATAAAAAATTGGTTGGACTTTGTTCAAAGTCTTTTTTAAGTTTGTCGTTAGGAAAGGCGTTATTGCCAACTATATTGATCTGTTTAATTTTTGCGACTTTTCCTTCGGAAATATCAATACGAATGGCGACACGATTGCGGGACAATTCGGTGACTTCTGTTTTGATCTTAAGGCCATATTTTCCATGGCTAAAATATTGACGCCGTAACTCTTGTTCAACTTTATCAAGAACCTGTTTGTTGTAGACTTTGCCTTCTGTTAAGCCAATTTTTTTCAAGGCTTCGGTGAGGTCTTCCTTTTTAATGTCCTTATTGCCCTCTATAGCAATTTTAGCTACAGAAGGGCGCTCTACAACATTAACCACTAAGACATTACCTTCTTTTTCAAGGCTGATATCTTTAAAAAAGCCAGTATTGAATAGAGCTCTAATTGCAACTGCCTGCTTCTCTTCTGGAAATTCGTCGCCAATATTTACTGGCAAATAGTTGTAAACAGTACCTGCAGAAATTCTTTGTAACCCTCTGACTTGAATGTCTTCAACGACAAAACTGTCTGCGGCAAATGCAGTTTTGGCTATCAGGTAACTCAACAATAAAATATGAAAAACCGTATTTCTTTTCACGCGGTCAACCAACAAAGGCAATAAATAACTAAATTGTATCATGTGGTGGGCGTTCAGATGAGGTTACGTTTTATTTGGCTGTTAGATTTTTGACAACTCAATGCTATTTTGAATAAAAATTACGTCTAATATCAAATCACTTCTATGTAAGGGTAATTAAATAAAATCAGTTTTCGTCAACCATAGCATTGCTTAATCTCAGTCCTTACAACATTTTACAGATAATTTATGGCTTGATGCTTGTATGTTTTTGTGATTATATTCATAGAAAAATCAACTGATAAAGCACATGCATCTCCTTATTTTTCTGCTACTGATTTCATTTACGCCCATTTGTTGGGCTGAAAATGATATTGCTGAAAGAAAATTATGTCCTGCTGAAATTGCAGCAAAATTGGTTTCATTACAAGGTAATTTGTTTTTTGATTTAGAGGGTCAGGGGCATTGGCAACCCGCAAAGTTGAATGACGATCTTTGCGAAGGGTGGCGGGTGCGATTAGATAATAGCCGAGCCTCAATACTATTACCTGACAATATACTATTGCGTTTGGATGCAGGTACAGTGTTGACATTAAACGGCATAGCAGCTGATAAACCCACCCTGTTAAATTTGTTAAAAGGCTTTGTGCATTTTATCAGCCGCACACCTAGGCATATGCAGATTACTACGCCAGTTGCCAATGCTGGCCCCGAAGGCACAGAATTCGCATTAAGCGCGGAACAGGATGCTACCTCGCTATGGGTATTTGAAGGTGCAGTCAGATTTTTTAATACCCTAGGAAGTGTTCGGCTTAAGCCAGGAGAAGCGGCTATTGCCGAATTAGGACAAATGCCCAGAGCGCAAATTGACATTAAACCATTAGATGCTGTCAATTGGGCACTCTATTATCCGTCCTTGTTGCCTGTTAGCAATGAGGAACAAACCGGTATAAAACAGGAAATACAGTTTGCTATAGCCGATTTTCGGCATGGCAAAACTGACAATGCGCTAACGCGCTTAAATGCAGTATTGCCTGAACAACGCGAGACTTACTTTTTCAAAGTACGTGGAGCCATGCTACTGAGTTTGGGTAGAGTTGAGCCAGCACTAGACGATATCAAGAAAGTACAGAGCAAAAATCCAAATGATGCGGAAGCCTTAGCTTTACTTTCGGTGTTAGCATTAACTCAAAACCATAAAGAGCAAGCTTATGTTCTTGCAAATCAAGCTACTAATATAGATCCAGATTCTGCGGCAGCATTTTCTGCCTTGTCCTATGCTGAGCAAAGCCGATTTGAGTTGGAAAATGCTTTGCATGCAGCTGATCAAGCGGTAAAAAGTGCTCCACAAGATGCCTTGGTCTGGGCGCGCAAAGCGGAATTAGAACTTTCTTTAGGATTGACGGCTAATACGAACCAGGCGGCAGAGCAGGCATATAAACTTGATCCTGATTTAGAGCGTACCCAAACCGTACAAGGTTTCGCATATTTGTTACATAGCAATACGGCCGCTGCATTACAGGCTTTTGGTAAAGCTGTAAATCTAGATTCCGCCTCGCCGTTGGCGCGTTTGGGTTTAGGTTTGGCACGAATTCGTAATGGAGAGCTTGCCACAGGTCGTCAGGATTTGGAAATTGCCGCTGGCCTTGATCCGGCTAATGCCATGATACGCAGCTATTTGGGTAAAGCCTATTATGAAGAAAAACGCAACGAGCTGGCACAAGATCAACTGGATTTAGCCAAGCAACGTGATCCAAAAGATCCCACCGCTTTTCTATATGATGCTATTCTGAAATTAACCACTAATCGACCTGTTGCTGCGTTAAGCGATATATCGGAAGCCATTGATTTGAATGATAATAGGGCTGTTTACCGTTCAAGTTTGTCTCTCGATAAGGATTTGGCGGCACGTAGCGCTGCGCAAGGGCGTATTTACGACGAATTAGGTTATCAGCAGTTAGGTTTGTTACAGGGATGGAAATCGCTCAATGTAGATTCAAACAATTATTCGGCACATCGCTTATTGGCCGATGATTATGCCGCCTTACCCAGGCACGAGATTGCAAAAGTCAGCGAGTTGCTACAATCGCAGTTACTGCAGCCGGTCAACATCACTCCCATTCAGCCAAATTTGGCAGAAAGCAGTTTGTTTGTATTAAACAGTTTAGGCCCAGGTTCTATGGGCTTTAATGAGTTTAATCCGTTGTTTGAATATAACCGGATGTCCTTACAAGCTTCAGGTATTTACGGGGGTAATAACACGCTGGGTGATAATGTGCAGTTGTCGGGTATTCATGACAATCTATCTTATAGTTTTGGGCAGTTTAATTACGGTACCGATGGGTTTAGGGAAAACAATTTTTTTAAGCGGAATCTGTATAATGCATTTTTGCAAGATAAAATCAGTGATAAATTAAATTTGCAGTTTGAGTATCGGCATGAGGTAACAACAAATGGAGATTTGGCCTTAAATTTTGATAAAAGTAATTTCGATAATACCTTAAATCAAAGCAAAAATATCGACAGCTATCGGCTGGGAGGGCGCTATGAGTTTAGCCCTAATTCTTCATTGATAGGGTCAGCTATTTATCAGAAAATTGATTTAATAAACAACAATACAAGCACTATTAGCGCACTACCTTTTTTTCTGGAACAAACTTTTAATACTAATGCACTCAGTAGAAATGGGTTTATTACTGAATTGCAGCATAACTATAGCAATTCAAAAGTAAGTATCTTGAGTGGATTTGGTCATATCGATCATCAAGCAATTAATACACTAAATCAACCAGGATTTATTAGTATACCTTTTCAAGAGCAACTTCTAAGTACACCCCAATCATCAATTTATGGCTTACGAAGAACCAATTTTTACAATTATTCGAAATTTTATTTATCTGACAATTTATCAACTACTTTAGGTTTAAGTGCTGATTTTTATAAAAATGATGTTGTACAGCTAAAACCGCTCAATCCGAAATTTGGCATTGTCTGGAATCCAACATCTTCTACCACTTTACGTACGGCTATTTTTCGAGTGCTAAGTGTTACCAATTCTTTTAATCAAACTATAGAACCTACGCAGGTTGCTGGCTTTAACCAGTTTTTTGATGATGCAATTGGTACGGTGTCATGGCGCTATGGTGTCGGCATAGATCACAAGTTTTCTAACCAGTTGGCTTCAGGTGTTGAATACTCACAACGCAATCTTTATGTTTCAGATGGGGGAGTTTATAGGGCTGAACATACCGGTAGAGCTTATTTAAATTATATGCCTAAAGATTGGGTGGCTCTTGGATTGGAATATTTTTATGAAAAAATTGATCAGCCAGGATTGGGTTACAGTAGAGATAATGCTTATATCTATGGTTTGTTTAATGATGTTGAAACGCATAGAATTCCGTTGACAATAAGTTTATTTGATTCGTCAGGATTAACGTTAAAGTTTAAAAACTCTTTAGTGTTTCAATCTGGGTTTTTTCAAAATCCAACTGCTCTGACTTCATTGTCTAGCAATTCCAGTTTCGTTGTTTCAGATATGAATATTAACTATCGATTGCCAGCAAGATATGGAATGTTAAGTCTAGGTGCTAACAATATATTTAATGAAACTTCTAATTATCAGAATACCGACTATAATAACGTAACTATAGTGCCAGGCCGGGTATTATATTCGAGAGTTACCTTAGCTTTTTAATGTAGGTATACATGGGTATGTGTGTTAGTAATATTTAAAGGTAGTATTAACTATGTTTTTAAGTATTCTAATGTTAACAAGTTAAGATATATATTTTTACAGCTAAATTTAGCAAGGTATTGATTATTATGAATTTAACAACATTAAAAAGTCTCATGACTAATAATAAATTGTTAGCATATGGTATAGGTATTGTAGTTTTTTTGAGCATTATTCTTTTTGCAGAGAATTCCTCCACGCCAACTGAAACTATATGTTCAACGTATTCAATTGACGGTGGATATTCTTGTATGCAAACATTTGTTTATCCACCTCCTGGCGGTACTTCCAGCATATGTTATGTCAATGCATGCCCACCAGCACAACCTCCAGTTGTGCATCCCGGACAATATATTTGCAGCACAAGCGCTAAAAAGACTTGTCCCTAATTTAAAGAAATAGTAGTAGATAAAAAAGGATAAATTTTCTCTTCTACTATTTAAAACGGTAAGTAGCTTTTTGGGTCAATCTTCTTAGCATAAGCTAAACATCACTAATTTTTTTGATTTATGTCTTGATGAGAGTATGTTTTTGTGATTAGATTCACAGAAAAAATAACTCAAAAGCGTATGTATCTCCTTGTTGTTTTGCTGCTGGTTTTGTTTTCGTCCATTTGTTCGGCGGGAGATGATATTGCCGAAAGAAAATTATGCTCAGAACAGAATGCAGCAAAAGTGGTTTCCTTACAAGGCGATTTATTTTTTGATGGGAATGGCCAGGGCCAATGGCAGCCCGCACAATTGAATGACATCCTCTGCGAGGGCGGGCGTGTGCGATTAGATAGCCATAGTCGTGCGTCGATTCTATTGCCTGATAAGATACTACTACGTCTGGATGCAGGTACCGTGTTGTCATTAAATGGCATAGCCGTCAATAAACCCACAGCGCTGGATTTGCTAAAAGGTTTTGTGCATTTTATTAGCCGCACACCTAGGCATATGTTGATTACTACGCCAATTGCCAGCGCAGGGCCTGAAGGCACAGAATTTGCATTACATGCAGATCAGGGCGCAACTTCATTATGGGTGTATGAAGGTGCAGTCAGATTGTTTAATAACTTAGGTGATCTCCAGCTTAAAGCTGGAGAAACAGCTATTGCAGAATTAGGCCAAATTCCAAGAGTACAAATCGATATCAAGCCTAATGATGCTGTTAACTGGGCACTCTATTACCCGTCTTTGTTGCCATATAACGCTGCTGCGGATATAGACGGAGGCAATAATCAGGATTTACAGTTAGCGTTAGCTGATTTTCGGCATGGCAAAATTGATAAGGCTCTTGCTCGCTTAAATGCGGTATCACCTGAGCAGCGAGAATTTTATTATTTCAAAGTACGTGGAGCTATGCTACTCAGTTTGGGGAGGATTGAACTGGCGTTAGAGGATATCAAGCTGGTTCAGAGCAAAAAACCTAATGATGCTGAAGCTTTGGCCTTACTCTCCGTATTGGCATTAACACAAAATCATAAAGAGCAAGCCTATGATTTGGCGAATCAAGCCATTTCTGCCGATCCAAGCTCTGCGGCTGCATTTTCTGCATTGTCCTATGCCGAGCAAAGTCGATTCGAGTTGGAAAATGCTTTGCATGCAGCTGATCAAGCGGTAAAAAATGCTCCACGCGATGCCTTGGTCTGGGCACGTAAAGCAGAGTTGGAGCTTTCGCTAGGATTGACAGTTGATACAGATCAGGCTGCAGAACAGGCATTTAAACTAGATCCTGATTTGGAACGTACCCAAACCGTACTAGGTTTCTCATATCTTTTACATGGCAATACGGCTCCTGCATTCCAAGCTTTTAGTAAAGCTGTAAACCTGGATTCTGCCTCGCCGTTAGCGCGTTTGGGTTTGGGTTTAGCGCGAATTCGTAATGGTGAGCTTGCAGAAGGTCGTCAGGATTTGGAAATTGCCGCTGGCCTTGATCCAGCAAATGCCATGATACGCAGTTATCTAGGCAAAGCCTATTATGAAGAAAAACGCAACGAACTGGCGCAAAACGAACTGGATTTAGCCAAGCAACGTGATCCCAAGGACCCCACCGCTTTTCTATATAACGCTATTCTAAAATTAACCACTAATCGACCTGTTTCTGCGTTAAGCGATATATCAAAAGCTATTGATTTGAATGATAATCGTGCTGTTTACCGTTCAAGCTTGTCTCTTGATAAGGATTTGGCCGCACGTAGCGCTGCGCAAGGGCGTATTTACGACGAATTAGGCTATCAGCAATTAGGTTTGTTACAGGGTTGGAAATCGCTTAATGCCGATTCTAATAATTATTCGGCGCATCGTTTGCTGGCGGATGATTATGCGGCCTTGCCTAGACACGAAATTGCCAGAGTTAGTGAGTTATTGCAATCGCAGTTGCTGCAACCAATCAATATTACCCCCATACAGCCCAATTTGGCAGAAAGTAGTTTGTTTGTGTTAAACAGCTTAGGACCGGGTTCTTTGGGTTTTAATGAATTTAATCCTTTGTTTGAATATAATCGCATGTCGCTACAGGCTTCGGGTATTTACGGGGGTAATAACACGATTGGTGATAATGCCCAGTTGTCGGGTATTCATGACAATCTGTCATTTAGTTTGGGACAGTTTAATTATGGTACTGATGGCTTTCGGGAAAATAACTTTTTTAAGCGTAATATGTATAACGCATTTTTGCAAAATAAAGTGAGTGATAAATTAAATCTGCAGTTTGAGTATCGGCATGAAGTGACCGGTAATGGTGATTTAGGTCTTAATTTTGATCGAAGTAATTTTGATAAAAATTATAGTCAGAATACAAGTGTCGATAGTTACAGAGTAGGCGGTCATTATGAGTTTAATCCTAAATCTTCGTTAATTACATCAGCAATTTATCAATCTGTCGATGTTCATCAAAGTGATCTCAGTACAAAAATGACATTAAACACAGACCCTGATACTGGAATTATTGATAGCAATGCAACAACAAAAACAAATTTAAATAATTACAATCGTAGAGGGTTTATTTCAGAATTACAACACAATTTCATTGATTCTAAATTTAACATTATTAATGGAGTTGGGTATCTTGACCAAGATTCTATTAAATACAATTCTTCATTAACTTCATCGGTAGATTTTTTTACTTTTGATGGTATATCTATTGGTGATAGTAGTTCAGTTACATCTTCATTTAAGGTCCACGAAAGTCGTCTAAAAAGAGCTAATTTTTATAATTACTCAAAAATTTATTTACCTGAAAAATTTACGTTAACTCTGGGTTTTAGTGTAGATTGGTATAACAATTTACCTACGGATCAAACCGAAGATAAGCTTTCACTGTTAAATCCAAAGTTTGGTTTAATGTGGTCACCTAATAATGCAACCACTTTTCGTACTGCATTCTTTCGAGCATCAAGTATCGCACGAAATTTTAGTCAGACTATTGAACCAACTCAAGTTGCTGGGTTTAATCAATTTTTCGATGATATTCTTGGAACTATTTCTTGGCGTTCTGGATTTGGAGTTGATCATAAGTTTTCGAATAATTTTTCATCAGGTTTAGAATTTTCTAAAAGAAACCTTGATATACCGCAACTATTTTATGGTTTATATAGGTCTGAACAGATTGGTAGAGCCTATTTTAATTTTATACCACATGATCAATTTTCGCTTGGGCTTGAATATTTTTATGAGAAAATTAATCAGACAGGATTAAGTATTTCAAGTACCAATGCCTATGCTAATCTTGGTATGTTCAATAGCGTTGAAACACATAGAATACCTTTAACAGTAAGTTTTTTTGATACATCTGGATTTTCTATTAAAATTAAAAACTCCTTTGTACATCAATCTGGTGAGTTTCAAAACCAGAGCACTAATAATACAACTAATGGTGTTTCGGATTTTTTTGTTTCTGATTTGAATTTAAGTTACAGAATTCCTAAAAGACATGGCATGATTAGCATTGGTGTTAATAATTTATTTAGTGATAAATTTAACTACCAGAATACCGATTATAATGATGTTACTATAGCACCGGGTCGAGTCATTTTCTCTAGGATAACCTTGGCATTTTAATATTTTTTTAAAAAATACTGTCGAAATTGAATGTTGTATTTTTTTATAAAACTGTATTATGAAAATCGAAAATAATTTGATTGTATTTGGAAAAAAATTGATATTTAAATATAAAATACGTTTATCCTAAAATTGTGATATAAATATGATGTTCATATTTTGTTGTGTTTTATAATATAAGTTGCGTTTAAAATATGTAAGGGTTTAGTGTTTATATGTGGTTGAAAAGAGGTGCAATGAGTTAGATTGTTGGCTTTGCTATTTCACGGGGCTACTATTATTTAACAGCTGTAGATTATTCATTAATTATAATAATAATTCAGCTGTGTGTTTTTTCTTCAATTAAAGTGAAAATTATGATCTTAAAAAAATTACAATATCTAATACAAAATTTAATACATAATCATCCTTACTCTATAAATACCATTACTATAATGATTAGCATTTTTAGTACTTATTATTTTATTTTAGGGAATCCGCTCAATCCAGAAAACACAAAAGTAGTTTTAAGTCTAAAGGCTCCGTCAAAATTTACGATTTGTGATCAATATTCTAATTTTATTGATGGTTCAACGTCTTATACTTGTGATATGACTATAAATACTATAACTTGGCCAACACCACAAATACCAGTCGTTAGTAGTGTTAAAACTAGTATTAATGGACATTGCCCACCTTCACCAACGTGTACCATAACGCATAAGTACTAGTTATTGGTAAAACATTAAGAAACAAAAATATAATTCTGATCTTACCTGATTACGTACAAAATTCAGCAACATTAATTACCTAAGATAAGCAGAGAGACTTAAAGTGATAACAAACCTGAATGTACTACGAAGCTTGCCATGCAAGAGCTATACGGGCCTATCGGCGCCCTTTGCCGTAAGGCTCCGCAGAAAATCTTAATGGCTGATAACCCTTGTACTTTGATGGGCTGAAGTTTATGGGCCATCATATAAGCTTATGATGTTTAGAGGTATTAAAAATTGCAAATCGACATATGCTTAGTATATATCCAATATACATTAGCACCTATCTCTAAGGTTGAATTGCAAGGTTTTTGAGGTTCCCATGTGTTTTGTCCACAAAATATTTACATGACACTCTTTTTCCAACGTACCATTCTCATTAGTCTAATCACGGGTATTTTAGGTATTGGCATTTTTGATTTTACCAGCCTAGAATCTACTTTAGGTTTAGATACTCTATTCAAAATTCGTGGTGCACGCCCCTCTCCAACCGAAGTCGTTATTGTAGCGATGGATGATGTTGAGTCCGAAAATGCTTTAAACGTTAATGATCACTATGTAAATTGGCGTAGTTTTCATGGCAAACTAATTCAAGAGTTACAGCGTCAGCAAGTAGCGTTAATTGTCTTCGATTTGCATTTTATAGTCTCCGCACCTACAACTGATCCAGCACTTGCAACGGCTATTCAAGAAGCGGGTAACGTTCTGTTAGGCGATTGTGTTCAGAAACTTTGGCTTGGCGGCAAGGATGACTTTGACGGCAGAAAATGTTCTGATAATAGTGAATTTAGAAAACCTTTTGCGCAGATGTTGGGTGAAACAGGTCAACATGTTTCTGATCAGTTGTTTGCCATGCGTATTATTCCACCTACTTCAATGCTGGCTGATTCAGCATTAGCTCATGCACCCTATTATGTGGACAACGATGCTGGAAATCCCGTTATTCGTAATGTCTGGAACATTTATGATAATCTTGCAGAGGCACCTAGTTTACCGGTGCTTACTTGGCTCTATTATCTAAATCATAACGCTGCATTATCAGCTTTAATACCGTCTGATAAACCTTATGCCACTTGGTTAAGTGAGCGTATCAGAAATTGTGGATATTATTTAGATAATGTTATAAATATTGCGACTGATAAAAATAAGCTAGAGTCTCATATTGATCGCGTGCTTTGTCAGCACAATAATATGTATCTTGATTTTTATGGGCCTGCACGCACTTTACGCATGGAATCGTATCTTGATGTATACAATAGTAATGTAAACAATTTGCAAGGCAAAGTTGTCTTTGTTGGCAAGGCGAAACGCTTTGCGGCGGCCAATAATGATGACCTTGATTATTTCCAGACACCTTACTCTGATACCACTAACGGCAATATGTCTGGAGTAGAAATTATGGCAACTCAGTTTGCTAATTTATACACAGATCGTTTTATTCGACCGTTGCCTGGCATGTGGCATTATGTTTTGCTGGTTGGTTATGGTTTTTTGCTGACAGCCTTGTTTACGCAATTAGGCTGGTTTAGAGGTGTGATAATCAGCCTGTCACTGATTGGTATTTATGTGGGTGTTGCTATTTGGTGTTTCAGTCGTTATGGCTGGTGGTTGCCAATAATAGTGCCATTTTTGCAATTAGTGTTTATTTCAGCATGGGATTTATTGGCTTGGCTACCGTTTTCAACGGCGAAAAAGACGGTACGTAGCGTATGTTTAATCACGGATATTGAGCGTTATACCGATATTGCTGAACAACTAAGCACAGAACGCATGCATGACTTACGCGCTACTTTTTTTAACACGCTGGGTGAATCGGTCATTGCTCATTCTGGAAAAATTAATGATATTACCGGTGATGCGATGATGGCAGTATGGTTTGATATGCCTATTCAAAAGTTACGCTTATCCGCTTGTTTAGCTGCATTGGAAATCCTTCGAGCAGTTGAGAGGTTCAATGCTACCAGTAATGTATGTTTACCTGTTCGTATTGGATTGTTTGAGGGTGATATCAAATTGGGACCGATATATGCGGGTGGACACAGGTTTTTCGGCGCGGTTGGTAACACACCAAACATTACCTCTCGTATAGAAAGTGTTAATAAGGTTTTGGGGACGCGAATTTTAGCAACCAAAGCTATTGTGTCCAATACAGACACTATTTATTATCGTACGGTCGGAAAGTTTTGTGTGGTGGGGCGCGAACAACCACTTGATTTAGTCGAGATAATCACTATGCAACAAGAGGTTAGTGATATTCAGAGCGCAATATGCCAGCAATTTTCTAAAGGTTTGATTGCTTTTCAAGCGGGTAATTGGCAAGATGCCGTTTTCTGCTTCCAAAACTTGTTGGATAAGTTCGGTGAAGATGGGCCAAGCAGATTTTATTTAAAATTGGCACTCAGTTATCTTAAACATCCCCCCCTGGAATGGGGATATGTGAAATTAGATGAAAAATAGTTCCCCTGTTAAAACGCTATTCAATTTAATAGGGCAACTTAGTTACGTTGTAAGATAGACTAAAACTTTATAGGTAGTTTTTTCTTAATTTGGAGAGCTTTACCTTGTTTACAGATATAACCGCCTTCGATTAAGCCGCTCATAAATTTATTGATGGTTTCTCTTTGTGAGCCCACCATTCTGGCTAGCTCTTCGTCAGTTGGTTTATTATGAATAATAAAAATATCGTCTTCTTTAATGGCAAGATCCTGTAAAACTCTTATAGTTCGTTCATATGCACTTTCCAATGCCATTTGTTTTACTTTTTCAGTTAAAAATCGGATTTTTTCTGAAAAGACGCTTAGCATAGAAATAGCCACGTCGGGATGTGTGTTTAGCCAATTAATAAAATCCGACTTTGAAATCATGGCGCATATGGATTGCTCCAATGCTTGTACTGTAGCTGAGCGGAATGGTTCGTTGGCGAGTAAGGCTAATTCGCCAAAATGTGATCCGGCTTCCTGAATGAGTAGTGTCAGTTCTTTACTTTTATCATCACTACTAAAAACCCTTACTCTGCCAGAAAGAATTATATAAAGCGAGGTGGTTTCGTCGCCTTCGGTAATAATGATGGCCTGTTTTCGAAATTTTACTTCTTTAGCTTTTGATGCTAAAGACAGTAGAGCCTCTTCGGAACTATTAGACAGAAAAGAGATTTTTTTTAGGATTGAAAATAATTCTTGATGCATTGTCGATGCTTTCCCAATTGATAATACGTTTGTTTATCTGAGTTGTTTTAGGTTAAAACATATCATTCGAGAATGATTATTTAAAAAATATACACACTTGTTAAGCTTAACTGTTGTATCAATTCACTAAATGTAATGATACGACGATAATGTATATATAGATAGTGTGGTTTTTTAATTTCGATTGGAATTATGTAAATCAGCTAAGTAACGATGTTTCAGATCACATATCATACACAACATAGTGAATAGTTTAGATGAAAAATCACGATAGAACGAGGTGTCGAAAAGTATTTTGCAATCGTAAAATACAATTATCCTTGAATTGGCAGTTGTATGCTTCCTGAGTGAGTAAAAACTTTAATTAAGTCGTAACCCATTGTCTAAAGGATAAGGCTCTCTACACACGATGAAACCGTTTTGCGCGTGATCACCGTGGACATGTGAGTATAGCGCTTGGTAAATAAGCTGAAACGGCTTTATCGGACACATCAAACTACTAATTTTAGGATTATAACTGTGAGTCTATTATGTTGGAGAATGAGTTTTGAACGAGAGTCTTGAGGTACGAATTGATAAATGGTTATGGGCTGCCCGGTTTTTTAAAACTC
The DNA here is from genome assembly GCF_039904985.1 of Methylomonas sp. AM2-LC. Taxonomy (NCBI): domain Bacteria; kingdom Pseudomonadati; phylum Pseudomonadota; class Gammaproteobacteria; order Methylococcales; family Methylococcaceae; genus Methylomonas; species Methylomonas sp. AM2-LC. Next base: position 13,574 of record NZ_CP157005.1, on the reverse strand, counting down.
GTCAGCTAGCTGCAGAAGCAGTTAGTGGCGGAAAGGTAAATATCAACGGACAGCGTTGTAAGCCTGGAAAAGAGATTAAAATTGGCGATTTAGTAAAAGTGGGTAAAGATCAATACATTTGGGAAATACGCGTCCTTGCTGTAACTAAACAACGGCGAACCTCTAAGGAAGCGGTGTTGCTATATAATGAAGAACAAGATAGTGTCAGAAAACGAATGCAATTAATAGAACTTCATAAACAACAGCAGGCCTTATTGCCTCCTGGTGAACGGGAACATAAACCCAATAAAAAACAGCGTCGTCAAATTCATCGATTTAAACAGGATACTTTATGACGGCAAAAAAATCGTAAATCAGGTTGCTTGCAAGGAGTTTATCAAGTGTGTGTGGTGTATATCGCACTAGACTGGTATATTTAATAGTATTAATACGGGCGGAAATTAGAAGGTGGTAGGGCAATGGTAATCACAAAAAAACAAAAAATTGTTGCCACTATAGTAGTTACTACGTTTGTCTTTTATGCTGGTCTGGGGTTTTATTTTCTGCCACTACTCGTAGTCAAAAAATTACCAGAAATACTATTGGAACAAACTGGACAAACAGCAGAGTTGCAAGCATTTAAATTTAATCCATTTAGTTTTGAACTGGAAATGGATGGCTTTTCCTTAGCCAGCCCAGCAGGAAATAGCCTAGTTAGCTTTGAAGTATTTGCCATTAATTTTAATGTTTTGGATACGCTTTGGCATCAGGCTGCAACATTCGATAGTATTATTTTAAGTAAGCCAATTATTAATATAAAACGAGAAGCAGATAGGCGCTTTAATTTTAGCGGTATGTTTCCCAAATCAGAATCGCAACCTGAATCAAATGAAAAATCAGTTCCCCCTTCGTTAAACATACATCATTTAGCTATAGAAACTGCTGAAATTAGCTGGATGGATGTCTCCAAGGGATTTCCTCAAAACGCTGAATTAAAACCCATTAATTTTGAAGTTAACGAATTAACAACCGAGATTAATGGAAAAGGCAATTTTGACTTGGGATTTGAGCTGGCTTCTGGCGGTCGTTTGCAGTGGCACGGAGACTTAAGTTTAGAGCCCTTGTCATCAACTGGTTTGATTAGTTTGGAACAATTGAAACTAGAGCCCATCTGGAAAGGGTTTTTGCAAGACTTAATACCTATTGTCATATCTGAAGGTAGTTTAACTGCGCACGTTGATTATCAAACCAAACAGGTTGATGGTAAACCCGAACTGCTAATCAGTAACGGTGTCATTGATGTCAATAAATTGGTAGTTACCGAAAAAAATGGTAATGCACCTTTGTTGACTATACCTACTTTAGCTGTGCGTGAAATCACGTTGGATTTAGATAAGAAAAAAATCAGAGCCGCTGTCTTGGAAAGTAAAGATGCGCAAATTAAAGCCGCCTTAGAGGCTGATGGCAGACTTAATTATCAGCGTTTGTTTGTTAATGATCAGTCTTCCGTTACTAGTCCGCCAACTGCAAAAACGGCTAGTACACAAGTGACTACTCGACAACCAGAATGGCAAATTAGTTTAGACGAAGTGGCGCTAAATAATTACCAGTTTTTGTTTACCGATCTGACACGTAAAACTCCGCAATTGACGCAATTGAGTAACACTAATTTCAAATTACAGAAATTGACTGTTCCTCAGATTGAAAAATTGCCCATGCAGTTCAGCGCATTATTGAACAATGACGGAAAATTAAAATTAGATGGGGATTTACAGCTATCCCCATTTAATGCAGTTTTGTCAGTTGATGTTCAAAATATTAAACTGCCTTTTCTACAGACATATGTGGATGATTATTTAAATTTGGAACTAGTGGATGGCGAATTTAATACGAGTGGGAATTTGCAAATAAATGCAGATGATGCGTTTCAACTATTGTTTAAAGGGGATGCAGATATTGCAAATCTGTTAACTCGGGATAAATTAAATCATAAGGATTTTCTAAAATGGTCAGATTTAAGTTTGCAACAAATTGATATCGATCTGGCACAGCAAACATTTTCTTTGGGAAAAGTGTTATTTGATCATCCCTATTTACGCGTTACCATTCAAAAAGATAGAACGACCAATTTCAATGACATTGTGGTTACGCAGCCTGTTGCAAAATCAACCCCCACCAAGCCCAAGTCATCCGACACTCCTAAAACCAATACAATACAAACTAGCCCTATCATCAATATTGGAAAAATTGAACTTGAGGCCGGTTATTCGGATTTTTCAGATTATTCGTTGATTATGCCATTTGTGACTGAAATGGATGAGCTGAATGGAGTGGTCGATGGTTTTGCTTCGAATCAGAATAAGCCCTTAAGTATTAACCTAAAAGGTAAGGTTTATCATTTAGCCTTAGTAAATATAAAGGGTAAATATCAGTTACAAAGTGGAGATTCCAATATAACCCTTAAATTTGATCATATGCCTTTGCCATTAATTACACCTTATATGGCCGATTTTGCGGGATACAAAATCGAGAAAGGTCAGATGGCGTTGGATTTGCAATATACAATTAATCAAGGGCAATTGGATGCGAAAAATAAAATTTTTATTGACCAGCTTACTCTGGGCGATCAGGTCGAAAATCCACACGCAACCTCGCTGCCTTTGAATTTGGCAATTGCTTTGTTAAAAGATGCCGATGGCAAAATTAATCTCGATTTTCCTGTGACTGGCAGTTTAAATGATCCGCAGTTTAGTATCGGTTCTTTAATAGCAGATGTGTTTAGTAATCTGATCACTAAGTTAGTGAGTTCACCTTTTAGAGCGTTGGGTGGGTTGTTAAGCGAGGATCAGGATTATAGTAGCGTCAAATTCCCTGCAGGCAGTGCCGAAATTCAGGCTGCAGAAATGCAGAAACTTGATCAATTGAGTAAAGCTTTACAAAATAAACCCGGGTTGTCATTAGATATTAAAGGGAAGTCCTATCCGTCTTTGGATTGGCCTGTGATACGTTCAGATGCATTAAAAGAAATTTTGAAAAAAATGAAGTCTGGAGAATTGCGTGATAAAGGCACAAATATTCGTTCAGAGTATATTGAATTATCTGATGAAGAATATAAGCGATTGTTGGAGAAGTTTTTTCATGAAGTGTATCCGCAAGAGCTTGATCATTCCTTGTTTGGTAAGCCGCGCATTAAAACACTGCCAGATGTCGATTTTTATGAAGTAGCCAAACAAAAACTGGAAGATAAGTTACAGCCTGAACCGGAAAGGCTTAACAATTTGGCCATTGCCAGAGCGAATGCAATTTCTAAATATTTATTGGACAAAGACGGTATTGATTTAAATCGTCAATATATTCTGGCTCCTGAAATTAATGCTGCAGATACTACTGACATTGTTTCAGTTTTATCATTAAACGTAGCCCATTGATGGGTGCATAAGGCTATACTATAGGCTAGAAAAATATCACAACTTTTCGTAAAGTTGTTAGAGTAACCACTTTTAATGGGATATGTTGGCAGCATTTGCAATTATTTCTTTTTGATGTGGTCCAATTTCTTAATAATGTTTTTCCAGAACTCAATTAAATGGAGCTAAAAATGTATAACAAGTTTTATCGGTTTCTGACTATCTTAAGTGTATTTGGTCTCGGTTTAGTTTGGGCTAGTCCAAGTCTGGCGGATGCTATGACTTCCTGTACCATGACCTATAAGTTAAGTGGTTTCTCATTAGCTTATAAGCAATATGATGGGACCGGTAATGTTAGATGTAGCAATGGTCAACAGGCGCAAGTGATTTTAGCATCCAAGAGTATAGGTTTTACTATTGGTAAATCTGAAATTGAAGGTACGGGTGTGTTCTCTGATGTTAAAAACCTTAATGAAATCTATGGTAGCTTTCTTGCTTTGGAAGGACATGCGGGTGCAACCACATCAGTAGACGGACAAGTCTTGACACGCGGTGAGATTTCGTTAGTTTTATCAGGAAAGGGTCGTGGTATTGATATTGGAGTAAGCTTGGGTGCATTGACCATATCGCCCAAATAACTTTAATGGGTTTTAATGTACCTAATTTAAGTGAAACTGTATAACAAACGTTCACATTTGGAAAACTGGCTTTTATATGATTTTACCTAACTCAAGCCGAAGTCGGCTAAAACTATTCAAAAATATTCAATGACATCCAACAAAAGTCAGGATTCTGATTTCAAAACTCTACAAGACCCTTTTGCTCAGCGCGAAGCTGAAAAATACGAACATCCTATCCCAAGCCGGGAATTAATTTTGTTACTTATCGAACAGTTTGGGAAGCCTTTAAGACGCCAACAAATTGCGCAACAATTTTCGCTTGAGTCTGCAGACGAACTTGAAGCATTGCGCCGACGGCTTAGAGCCATGGAGAGAGACGGTCAGTTGGTATTTAACAGTCGGCAAAAGTATTGTTTGGGCGATGGTCATAAAACAATTGCAGGTCGAGTTCTTGGGCATCCTGATGGTTTCGGTTTTTTAAAGCCTGATGATGGTTCTGACGATTTGTTTATTTCTCCTCGGGAAATGAAATCGTTGATGCACAATGATAGAGTAAAAGTTAGAGTGTCTGGGATAGATCGTAAAGGTCGTCGTGAAGCAGTGCTGGATGAAGTGTTGGAACGCAACACGCATCAGGTTGTTGGGCGTTTTTATTTAGAAGGTCGTGTGGCTTATGTAGTGCCCGATAACAAAAAAATTAACCACGAAGTTTTGATCGCCAAAGAAGATATTGGTGGCGCAAAAAATGGTCAAATAGTAGTGGTAGAAATTATTCAGCAAGCTACTTCTCATTGTCAACCTTTGGGCAAAGTGACAGAGGTGTTGGGTTTGCATATGGCACCAGGCATGGAAATTGAGATGGCTATCCGCTCCCATGAGTTGCCCAATAGTTGGCCTGACGCTTTGTTAGCCGAAATAAAGGGCTTAAAACCCGAAGTACCTGAAACCGCCAAGCAAAATCGTCAAGATATTCGAAATTTGCCACTGGTAACCATAGACGGTGAAGATGCTCGGGATTTTGACGATGCGGTTTATGCACAAAAAACCGAAAAAGGCTGGAAATTGTTAGTCGCTATAGCCGATGTTTCCCATTATGTACAAGTCGGTAGCGCGCTAGATACCGAAGCAAAAAGCCGCAGCACTTCGGTTTATTTTCCTGAAAAAGTAATTCCGATGTTACCGGAAATATTGTCAAATGGATTATGTTCTCTGAATCCGGCTGTTGATCGTTTATGTATGGTTTGTGAATTATTGATAAACGAAGACGGTATAGTTATTCGATCGCGTTTTTTTGAGGCAGTTATGCGCTCCCATGCACGATTGACTTACACTCATGTCGCGCAGATGGTGGTAGATGGTGATCAAGAGCTGACAAAAAAGCATGCAGCGTTAATGCCGCATTTGCAAAACCTCTATGATTTGTACAAATCCATGCGCTATCAGCGCGAATTACGTGGTGCGATGGATTTTGATACTCAGGAAACTCGCATTGTGTTTGGTGCAAACAGAAAGATCGAGCAAATTGTTCCGGTTGTCCGCAATGATGCGCACAAATTGATTGAAGAGTTCATGATTACTGCAAATACAGCGGCAGCTAAATTTTTGAATCGTAAAAAAATGCCACGTTTATTGCGTATTCACGATGGTCCTGGAACTGAAAAATTGTTGACGCTTAAAACTTTTTTGGGTGAACTGGGTCTGCATTTAGGCGGTGGCAATAACCCTAGACCGTTGGACTATATGCATTTATTAGAGTCTGTTAAACAGCGTAAAGATGCGCATTTAATTCAGACAGTCTTGTTGCGCTCAATGTCGCAGGCGGTTTATAGTCCAGATAATAAGGGGCATTTTGGTTTGGCTTTGGATGCTTATGCTCACTTTACGTCTCCAATCCGCCGTTATCCAGATTTATTAGTGCATCGCGCCATACGCCATTGTTTAGCAGATAAGTCTGTAGAAAGCTTTCAGTATAATTTTAACGACATGGTCATACTGGGTGAACATTGTTCAGCTAACGAGCGTCGGGCTGATGAAGCCACGCGTGACGTGGTAAATTGGTTGAAATGTGAATACATGATGGATAAGATCGGCCAGGAATTTGCCGGTATTATTTCTGCAGTAACCGGGTTTGGTTTTTTTGTCGAGTTGCAGTCGATTTTTGTTGAAGGCTTAGTACATATTGCCTCCTTGCATCAAGATTACTTCAATTTTGATGCGACTAGTCACCAGCTATTTGGGGAGCGTACCGGTGTCCGCTATCGTTTAGGAGATACGGTACGTGTAAAAGTAGTGCGGGTAAATCTCGATGATAAAAAAATTGATTTTGAGTTGCTGCAAGCTGCCAAAAAGACGACTAAATCAAAAATTGTTGAAAAAAAACCTGATAAAGCAGTAGGGAAAGCACCTAGAAAAAATAAGTCATCCAAGTCCACATCCCCCGCAGTTAGCAAGCCCAAGCCTAAGAGACGTCGTAAAATATGAGTACACAGTTATTTGGTATCCATGCCGTACAGGCGGCTTTAGACTATTCACCACAAAAAATTCAACGTGCTTTATTTGACGAACAACGGCAGGATGCGCGCTTAAAGGAAGTGATAGACTCACTAAAAGCTTTAGGTATCAGCCTTGAGAAAACAGATCGTAAAAAATTGGATAAGCTGGCAGACGGTAAAAATCATCAAGGTATCGTTATTAGCGTGGAATTACCTGCCATGCGCAGTGAAGAGCAATTGAAATCCGATGTGGAAGCCTTAACCACTACACCTTTCTATCTGATACTCGATCAAGTACAGGATCCACATAATTTAGGTGCGTGTTTGCGAACGGCTGATGCAGTGGGGGTGCAAGGTATTATTGTAACTAAAGATAATGCGGCAAGTATTACGCCCACAGTGTGTAAAGTTGCCAGTGGTGCGGCAGAAACGGTACCTGTGTATCAGGTAACTAATTTAGCCAGAGTATTACGTTGGTTAAAAGAACAAAATATTTGGATTTTAGGCACAGCTGGTGATGCCTCACAAACTTTGTATGAGATGAAATTGGATATGCCACTGGCTATTGTGATGGGCGCTGAGGGAACAGGTATGCGCCATTTAACCCGCCAGCATTGTGATTTTCTGGTAAAAATACCTATGGCTGGACAAGTGGAAAGTCTTAATGTTTCTGTGGCGGCTGGCGTATTGCTTTATGAAGTATTCAGGCAAAAAGCCAGTTAGCTTCAAAACGCTTCATATTAGCTTACTATTTGCTGGATGGGGAGTGATTACAACGAGCTACGCTGATATAAATGCACCCCTAATGGCCTATATGTGCCGTAATTGTCACGATCCTGCTGGAATGTCAACACCTGTTGTTCCGGCGTTGGATAAATTAACTGCACAGCAATTTCAGAAAATGCTGATGGACTTTAAATACGATAAGCAGACTGCGGCGACAATTATGCCTCGTATTGCCAAAGGATATACTGATCAAGAATTGCAGGCTTTAGCAGACTATTTGAGCAAGCATTAATATGGATTTTCGTTCACGAAGACGCTTTTTGCAATTGACCGGAATTGCCGGCGCGGGATTCTTGAATGGATGTCGATTGCTGAGTAAAAATAATATCAATGCGCAAGTCGTAGTGGTAGGGGGTGGTTTTGCAGGAGCAACTGCCGCTAAATATATACGTCTGTTAGATGCTAATATTAAGGTGATCTTGATAGAGCCAAAAGCGCAATATATCACTTGTCCGGGTAGTAACTGGTTATTTGCAGATCTGCTGAAAATTGAAAATCTGACGGTTAATTATCAGGCTTTAAGTCAGCAATACGGCATCACCGTGATATGTGACGCTGTTGCTCGTATCGATTGTGAGCAGAAACGGTTGCTATTGGAAAATCAACAAAGTTTAGCTTATGATCGGCTGGTATTAGCTCCGGGTATTGATTTTCGTTGGGATACCTTAGAAGGCTATGATCAGGCAACTGCCCAGGTTTTTCCACACGCTTGGCAGGCTGGACCGCAAACTTTGCAGTTACAACAACAAATGCAAGCCATGCGTAATGGTGATGTGGCGCTGATTTGTGTGCCTGCAGAACCTTATCGTTGTCCACCCGGACCATATGAACGAGCCAGTATGATGGCCTATTGGTTACAGCAGCATAAACCCAAATCCAAATTGCTGATTCTGGATGCCAAAACCGGATTCTCAAAGCAAAAACTGTTTGAAGCGGGCTGGGCAAAATCATTTGGTTACGGTACCAGTAATAGTATTATCGAATGGCATTCACTTGCCGATAATCCCCTCCAGCACCTGGATGTTAAAACTAAAACGCTATCAACTTATTTTGGGGATAAAATTCAGGCACAAGTGCTCAATATTATTCCGCCCCAACAAGCGGGCAGTATTGCCCGGCAAACAGGCTTAACTGATGCCAGTGGTTGGTGTCCGGTCAACCCCTTGACCAGTCAATCACGAATTCAAGAGCACATCCATATCATTGGTGATGCTGCCAATTATGCGCCGATTCCAAAATCTGCATTTGCGGCTAATTCAGAGGCAAAAACCTGTGCCATGACAGTGGTAAGTTTACTAAACCAGCAACCCTTGCCCGATGCACATTGGTTGAATACCTGTTATAGCCTGATTACACCTCAATATGGAATTTCTGTGGCAGGTGTCTATAAGCTTAATGCTGAGCATACCATTGAGGCTGTTAAAGGAGCAGGCGGTCTGAGTAGTCTAAAAGACCCAGAATCCTCCCGCCTGGAAGCTGCTTATGCGCAAAGTGTCTATCAAACCTTGCTAAAAGATAGTTTTAGTTAAAACGCAATGCAAAATCAGCAGAACTGAGTAAAGAAAATTGCTTAGAAATTCGATTTTAAAATAGGTATCAGACATAAAAAAGCCCCGACACCAAATGTGCCGAGGCTTTTCTCATAGCAAAAACAGCTAATGGATAGCTATTACATCATGCCGCCCATACCACCCATGCCGCCCATATCCGGCATAGCAGGTGCTTTACTATCAGCAGGTGAATCAGCGATCATCACTTCAGTAGTAATCATCAAGCCAGCAATAGATGCCGCGTTTTGCAGTGCAGAACGTGTCACTTTGGCTGGATCAAGAATACCCATTGCAATCATGTCGCCATATTCGCCAGTGGCAGCATTGTAACCATAGTTGCCAGTGCCTTTTTTCACTTCGTTTAATACTACAGAAGCTTCTTCGCCAGCGTTGGTGACGATTTGACGTAAAGGCTCTTCCATGGCACGACGCAGGATATTGATGCCTACAGACTGGTCATGGTTTTTGCCTTCGATGCCTTCCAGAGCGGACAGTGCACGAATTAAAGCGGTACCTCCGCCGGCAACCACGCCTTCTTCAACCGCAGCGCGAGTTGAATGTAATGCATCTTCAACGCGGGCTTTTTTCTCTTTCATTTCAACTTCAGTTGCCGCGCCTACTTTAATAACCGCTACGCCACCAGCCAATTTAGCCAAGCGTTCTTGCAATTTTTCGCGGTCATAATCAGAAGTTGCATCTTCGGCTTGAGCACGAATTTGAGCAACACGACCTTTAATTTGATCTTCGTTGCCAGCACCATCAATGATGGTGGTGTTTTCTTTGTTAATTTGTACGCGTTTAGCAGTACCCAATTGGTCCAGCTCTGCTTTTTCCAAAGATAAGCCCACTTCTTCAGAAATAACAACGCCGCCAGTCAGGATAGCGATGTCTTCCAACATGGCTTTACGACGATCACCAAAACCAGGTGCTTTAACCGCAGCAACTTTAACGATACCGCGCATATTGTTAACAACCAATGTTGCTAAGGCTTCGCCTTCTACATCTTCAGCAACAATCAGTAAAGAACGACCAGATTTTGCAACGCCTTCCAAAATGGGTAACAATTCACGAATATTAGAGATTTTTTTGTCGTACAACAGAACAAAAGGATCGTCCAGTTCTACGCTCATACTTTCTTGTTTGTTGATAAAGTAAGGAGACAGGTAGCCACGGTCAAACTGCATGCCTTCTACTACATCCAGATCATTTTCCAGGCCAGTGCCTTCTTCAACTGTAATAACACCTTCTTTACCGACTTTTTCCATTGCTTCAGCAATGATGGCGCCGACTGAATTATCAGAGTTTGCAGAGATTGTGCCTACTTGAGCAATTGCATTAGTGTCTACACAAGGAGTTGCTGCTTTTTCAATGGCTGCTACTACTAATGTTACAGCTTGGTCGATGCCGCGTTTCAGATCCATAGGATTCATGCCGGCAGCAACAGATTTTAAACCTTCATTCACGATAGATTGAGCCAGAACGGTTGCAGTAGTGGTACCATCCCCGGCTACGTCAGAAGTTTTAGATGCAACTTCTTTAACCATTTGTGCACCCATGTTTTCGAATTTGTCTTTTAATTCGATTTCTTTAGCAACGGAAACACCGTCTTTAGTAATGGTAGGTGCGCCAAAGCTTTTGTCCAGTACTGCATTACGACCTTTAGGGCCCAAAGTTACTTTTACGGCATTGGCCAGAATGTTAACGCCTTGAGCCATTAGTGCGCGGGCTTCGCCGCCGAATTTTACGTCTTTTGCTGCCATTTCTTATATCCTGAAAATTTAGATTTGTGAAAAAGAGAATTTGAATAAAGCCTTGGATTAACCCAAAATGCCAATAATGTCTTCTTCGCGCATGACGATGTATTGTTCGCCATCGACTTTTACTTCACTGCCTGAGTATTTACCGAATAACACTTTGTCACCGACTTTAACTTCTAAAGCACGTACTTGGCCATTGTCCAAAAGTTTACCTGAACCTACTGCTTGTACTACGCCTTCGCTAGGCTTTTCTGCAGCAGAACCTGGCAGTACAATGCCGCCAGCTGTTTTGGTTTCTTCTTCAACACGTTTTACGACAACGCGGTCATGTAACGGACGAATATTCATGAATGTCTCCTTTATGTTCAGTTGTAAATCAAAAGTTAAAAATTTTATTAGCACTCTCTGCTATAGAGTGCTAATAATATCCCGCTTTTGCACTCTGTCAAGCTCTTTGGCATTATCTATGTCTCTAAGCTGCCAATATTAAAAAATATGAACGATCAACAGTTACTCCGGTATAGCCGACAAATAATGCTGCCGCAAATTGATATTGCTGGGCAGCAAAAATTACTTACGACTAAGGTGCTAATCATAGGTGCTGGCGGTCTAGGTTGCCCAGCAGCCATGTATTTAGCAGCTTCCGGAATAGGACAAATAAGCGTTTATGATGACGATCAGGTTGATTTAAGTAATTTACAACGCCAAATTGCTCACCACACTCCCGATATAGGGCTTGATAAAGTCATTTCAACCCTTAACACGTTGAAAAAAATAAATCCTGAGGTCAGAGTACTGGCACACAAGATGAGATTAGAGGGTGAGCGCTTGTTGGCAGAAGTTACTCAAGCAGATGTGGTACTGGATTGTAGTGATAATTTTACCACTCGATTTGCTGTCAATAAGGCTTGCGTAGCGACTAAAACACCGCTGGTTTCCGGAGCAGCTATTCGTTTTGAAGGGCAGATCAGTGTTTTTACCCCCGGCATGAATAATAGTCCTTGTTACCATTGTTTGTACCAGAGTGAAGGCGAAGAGTTACAAAACTGTGCGCATAATGGTGTGGTTGCGCCAATTACTGGCATTGTTGGTAGTATTCAGGCTTTGGAGGCAATGAAGCTTATTATCGGTATCGGTGAGTCATTAACCGGACGTCTATTATTACTAGATGGTTTGAGAATGGAATGGCAAACGATGCGGTTTAAGAAAAACCCATTGTGCCCTTGTTGCGGTGACGGTGAATTATTTGCAGAGTAGAGCTAAGGCTTAACAAGCCGGATTTCCGGCTTGTTAAGTCGCTGACTATTTTTTAGAAATTTGTGCTTTAATTTTGGAAATCACTTTTTCAGCTAAAGCTAAAACAGGCGATTCACTGTCACCGTGTGGTTCTATATCGCCAAAGGGTTCACCATTTTTTGCGACATACCTGTAAATGAAATAGCCTAGTGGTGCAAAAGCTATAGTTGCAATGACGAGCATCCAGAATCCGAGTATCAAGATTTCACTCATTTTACCCCCTCCAATTATATTATTATTATTTGAAATATAAGGTTATAGACCTTATGTGCTGACTATAACCTTATATTTATTATGGAACAAGTCTAAAGTTTTTTCATTTAGAAATGGTTGGTGCAACGTTCAATGTTTGAAGCAGTAATCTTCGGTACTATTGAGACAGAGTTCGCAGCAGATTTTTATAATCCTCAGCCATTTTGACATCTTCATCCTTCAATTCCGCAATGCGTTTACAGGCATTTATGACGGTGGTGTGGTCTCTTCCACCAAAAGCATCGCCAATTTCTGGATAGCTATGTGATGTTAATTCTCGCGCTAAACACATGGCAACTTGGCGTGGTCGGGTAATAGACTGTTTGCGATTTTTTGCTGACAAATCAGCTATGCGAATTTTAAAATATTCAGCTACAGTTTTTTGAATATTATCAATGCTGACTAATTTATCCTGCAAACTGATTAAATCATGCAATGCTTCCTTGGTAAACTCCAGAGTAATTTCTCGGCCGGTAAATTGAGAATTGGCGATTACCCTACGTAACGCACCTTCCAGATCTCTAACATTGGAGGGAATGCGTTTAGCGATAAAAAAAGCAATATCCTGATTCAGGTTAACACCTACATGCTGGGCTTTTTTGATAAGAATTGCGGTTCGAGTCTCTAGGTCAGGTGGTTCAATGGCGACAGGTAAACCCCAACCAAAACGGGACTTTAGTCGGTCTTCCAATCCGTTAATTTCTTTTGGATATTTGTCGCAGGTCAAAACCACTTGATGTTTTTGATCTAGCAGATTGTTAAAGGTATGGAAAAACTCTTCTTGAGATCGCTCTTTTCCCGCTAAAAACTGGATATCGTCCATTAATAGTATGTCGATACTGCGATAATATTCTTTAAAGTTATTAATGCTGTTTTGCTGTAAAGCTTTAACCATATCTTGTACAAACTTTTCAGAATGTAGATATACGATGTTGGCGTCAGGATTTTTAAGTAATACTGCATTGCCAATCGCGTGCATTAAATGGGTTTTGCCTAAACCGGAACTACCATAAATAAATAGCGGGTTGTATACCTTGCCAATGTTATCAGAAACGGTAACTGATGCTGCACGTGCCAATTGATTGGATTTTCCTTCTACAAAGCTTTCGAACGTAAATGCCTTATTTAAAAAATTAGGTTGATTCTTTTTTTGTGTCGCGCTTTTTATCAAGGTGGGGGTTTTTAAAACCGCTGTTTTTTTGCTGCCTATTTCAAATTGTACCGACAGGGTGGCATTTGAAAACTCATTGACGGCATCTTCGATGATGGCAAAAAAATGTTGTTTAATATGATCAATTATAAAGCGGTTTGGTGCAAGCAACTTCAATTGACTGCCCGATTCCACTGCTTGTAGTGGTCGTATCCAGGTGCTGAAATCGTTACTCGGGATTTCATGTTCAAGTTTCGACAGGCAGTTATTCCAAATACTACTCAT